>SACH01000597.1 GCA_009928645.1 Gammaproteobacteria bacterium
GCATGCCAGGCCATGCGGATCATCAGGCCGCCGTAGTGACCCCAGTCCGCCGGCCACCAGTCCTGACTGTTGGTCATCAGGTCCATCAGGTCCTTCTTGACCGCCTCGATGTCGAGCTTTTTGACCTCTTCACGATAGTTGTAGCCGTCATCCAGTGGATTGGTTTTGGAATCATGCTGATGCAGGATGTCGAGGTTGAGCGCATTCGGCCACCATGCCATGACCGAGGCATTGGCAGCCGTATTGCCGCCATGCATCACGGGGCATTTTCCGGAAGTCGTCGCAGTGGAAGTCATCTCTATCTCCAATCGTAGTAGCGTTATCTAGCGTACGAGGGTCACGCAGGAAGTGCGGGTCGGTCGCGGAAACACAAGGCGACTGAGAGTGATACTAGGTTGAATCCCCGCCAGGGGCTAATCGTTTCGCCGTATCTCGCTGATCGGGGCTGCCTATTGACTTTTCTCAAGCGCCAGACCTGACGAGCAGACGCCGCTGACCCGATTCCGCCCTCCGGCCTTGGCGGCGTAGAGCGCCTGATCGGCCCGAGCGTAGAGGACATCCAGCGTCGGGATGGCGGGCGTCAAGGTCGCGACGCCAATGCTGACCGTGACGGCCAGTTCTCTGGCTGGACCTGTCGTCTGGTCGCTGCCTTGGGCGACGGCCAGGTCGCTGACGTTGCCGGTCCAGCGCTGCTCCTGCAAGCCCTGGCGGAGACGCTCCGCCAGGTGGCAGGCCGCCTCCTGGCCGGTTTCGGGCAGCAGGATGGCGAATTCCTCACCCCCCATGCGGCCGATAAAGTCGGAGGTCCGGATCGCCTGACGGCAATGGTCGGCCACGCCTCGCAGGACGGCATCGCCGGCCTGATGGCCATAGCTATCGTTGACGTCCTTGAAGTGGTCAATGTCGAGGATCAGCAGGGACAGCGGCTCCCCGTAGCGTTGCGCCCGCGCCAGGTTGGTCGCGGCGGTGCGATAGAAATGACCGCGATTGGCTAGTCCGGTGAGGTCGTCGGTCGTGGCGCGTCGCTCCAGTTCCTCCCGCAGGTGGTGCAACTCGGTGATGTCGGTGGCCAGGCCGATCAGCCGGTCCGGCTGACCGGACTCCCGCAGGAGGACCTTGACCGTCCAGAAATAACGGGTCTCGCCCGCCTGGTCGACCAGTCGCTCTTCGCGGCCTTGGGATTGCCCGCTGGTGAAGACCGCCTCATCGAGTTCCTGAAGGTGGGCGATGGCCTCCGGCGGCAGCACGTCGGATTGCGATTTTTCGACCAATGCCGAAATGGGGTGCCCCAGGAAGTCGGCTACCGCCTGGTTGACGAAGAGAAAGCGCCCGGTGCGGTCCTTCATGAAGACATGGGCATCGAGGTTGCCAAGGACGGTGTTGAGCAGCAGGTTCTGGTGTTGGAGCTCCTCCTCCAGGCGTCGCCGCTCACTGATGTCGTGAACGATGGAGACCAGCACCGGCCCTTCCGCCAGGTTCAGGGGGGTGCAATAGACCTCGACG
>SACH01000598.1 GCA_009928645.1 Gammaproteobacteria bacterium
TGGTTCTGGCAAAGCCCTACGGTCGACCTTGCCGTTAGTCGTCAGGGGCAGTGCAGTGAGTGGCACGAAGAATGCCGGCACCATATACTCGGGTAGCCGCTCCTTGAGAAAGGCACGCAACTCAGTTGCCGGCACCTCTTCCACGTGCGGCACCACATATGCTATCAACCGGGTTGCACCCGTCGCCCCGCGGGCTTCCACGGCACACGCTCTTACCTGGGGATGCTGTCCCAACACCGCCTCGATCTCACCCAGTTCGATGCGGTAGCCCCTTACCTTGACCTGCTGATCTACTCGCCCAAGAAAATCCAGTTGTCCGTCCGGACGCCATCGCACCAGATCACCCGTGCGATACAAGCGTTCCCCTTCCCCACCGAAGGGGTCCGGGATGAAGCGTTCGGCCGTCAACTCAGGTTGCCCCAGGTAACCCCGTGCAACCCCGGCACCGCCCACATAGAGTTCGCCTGGCACCCCCACCGGCACCGGCTGCTGACGTCGATCCAGAACATAGACGCTGACATTGGCCAGGGGCCGCCCCAACGGCGGTTTGCGTCGGGGATCCCAACCCACCGCCAGAGTGGCGCCAATGGTGGTCTCGGTGGGCCCATAGCTGTTGATCAATCGGCGGCCGCGCCCCCAGCGACTCGCAACTTCCGGCGGGCACGGCTCACCGCCCACCGTCAGGGTCCGGAGCGACGGCAGGTGTTCCGGCTCCAGTCCTGCCAGGAGGGAGGGAGACAGGGCCAGGGCAGTGATCCCCTCATCACGCAGCAGGCGGACCAGACCAGGTCCAGGTAGGAGTTCTTCCTGGCGCGCCAGGCACAATGTTGCTCCCGCACCCAGGGCGCGGAAGATCTCGCCGAGAGAGGCGTCAAAGCTCAGGGAAATCATCTGCAGGACCCGGCTTCCCGGACCCAGTTCAAACAGGGGAATCTGCGCCAGCGCCAGATTAACCAAACAGCGGTGTTCAACCAAGACGCCCTTGGGTTGCCCCGTAGACCCGGAAGTATAAATGATATAGGCCAAATTAGTACCGCCCACGCCGCTATCCAGGGCAGTCGCTGGCTGGGCGGCAATGTCAGCCGCTGCGCCATCCAAGCTCACCAGCAAAGGACCCACCGGTACCCGATCACGCAACGCTTCTTCGGTTACTATCACCGCCGGGCAGGCATCCGCCACCAAGTAAGACAGGCGTTCGTCCGGATACCCCGGATCCAAGGGCAGATAAACACCCCCCGCCTTGAGAATCCCCAGTAAACCGATAATGGCTAGGGAACCACGCCCCATACACAACCCAACTGGCGTCTCTAAACCAATCCCCAACCCGCGTAAATGATGGGCCAGTCGATTGGCCTCAGCATCCAGTTCCGCATAGCTCAGGCTCTGTCCAGACCAGGACAGGGCTGGTACGTGTCCCTGACGTGCCGCCTGTAATTCCACCAGTTGATGAGCACATTCCGGACCCCCCAGATCAACTCGCGTGCCGCTCCAGTCGTGAAGGA
>SACH01000116.1 GCA_009928645.1 Gammaproteobacteria bacterium
GGCCTGCTGGTGGACGACGCCATCATCGCGGTGGAGATGATGCTGGTGAAGATGGAGCAGGGCTGGCAGCGCGTGACCGCGGCCGGTCATGCCTGGACGGTCACCGCCGCGCCGATGCTCTTCGGCACCCTGGTGACCGTCGCCGGCTTTCTCCCCATCGGCTTCGCCCAGTCGGGCGTCGGCGAGTACGCCGGCAACATCTTCTGGGTGCTGGCCATCGCCCTCATCCTGTCCTGGCTGGTGGCGGTGGTGTTCGTCCCCTATCTGGGGGTCAAGATGCTGCCGAGGAGCGTCAAGGGTGGGGCGCACGGCCCTGAGGCCCTCTACCAGACCCCCTTCTACCGCCGGCTGCGCGGGCTCATCACCGGGTGCGTCACCTGGCGCAAGACGGTGGTCGGGGCCACGGTCGCCCTGCTGGTCCTCGCCATCGCCGGCATGGCCCTGCTGGTCCAGAAGCAGTTCTTCCCGCGCTCCGATCGTCCGGAGGTGGTGGTTAGCGTCTATCTGCCCCAGGGCAGCAGCATCGCCGCCACCGAGCGGACGGTGCAGCGGCTGGAGGCCATCCTGGCGCCACTGCCCGAGGTCAGAAGCCTGTCGGCCTACATCGGGGCGGGGGCGCCGCGCTTCTTCATCTCCGCCAATCCGGAGGCCCCCAACCCGGCCTTCGCCAAGCTCATCGCCGTGACGGCGGATGCCCAGGCCCGCGACCAGGTGATAGCGACCCTGCGCCAGCACATCGCCCAAGGCGACTTTCCCGAGGCGCGGGTGCGGGTGTACGGGTTGCTCTATGGGCCGCCGGTGATCTGGCCGGTGGGCTTTCGGGTCATCGGCCCGGACCCGCTGGTATTGCGGGACATCGCCCACCGGGTGCGGACGGTAATGGCCGCCAACCCGCAGGTGGTCGATCCGCATCTGGAGTGGGACGAGCGCGCCCCGATCCTGTACCTGGGAATGGAAGTGGAGCGTCTGCACCTGCTCGGCCTCACGCCGCGGGACGTGGCGCAGCAATTGCAATCCCAACTCGAAGGGCGGGCCGTCACCCAATTGCGCCAGGACATCCGCAGCGTCGAGGTCATCGCCCGCGGCGCCAGCGGGGGTCAACGCCTGGCCGCCGACAGCCTGGACGAGCTGGAGATCCTGACCCAGGACGGCACCAAGGTGCCGGTCAGCCAGCTCGGGCGCATCGAGGTCCGCTTCGAGGACCCGGTCATCAAGCGCCTCAACCGCGAGCCTTTCCTGGCGGTGCAGGCCGACGTGCGGGGCGCCCAGCCCAATGACGTCACCGCCGCCCTCTGGCAGGCCCTGGCCGGGGTGCGCGCGGAGTTGCCACCCGGCTATCGCCTGGACATCTCCGGCGCGGTGGAGGAGTCGGGTAAGGCCGATGCCTCCATCCAGAAGCTGCAACCGGTGATGGTGGCCGTCATGCTGATCTTCATCATGCTGCAGATGCGCTCCTTCGCCGGGACCTTCATCGTGGTGGCCACCGCGCCCCTGGGCCTGATTGGCGCGGTGCTGGCGCTCATCCTCTTCAACCAGCCCTTCGGCTTCGTCGCCCTGCTGGGGCTGACGGGGTTGGCCGGCATCCTGATGCGCAACACCCTGATCCTCACCCAGCAGGTCGCCGACAACTTCGAGGAGGGCCTGCCGCCCTTCGCCGGGGTGGTGGAGGCGGCCGTACAGCGCGCCCGGCCGGTGGTGCTCACCGCCCTAGCCGCCGTCCTGGCCTTCATCCCCCTCACCCAGGACAGTTTCTGGGGGCCGCTGGCCTATGTGCTGATCGGCGGCGTGGCGGTGGGCACGGCGATCACCCTGCTGTTCGTGCCGGCGCTCTATGCCCTGTGGTTCCGCCTGCCTAGGGCCGGCTGATGCGCCCGTCCAGCCTGGCATCCACCTCGGTCTGGGCGCGGAAGGCGGAGACCAGCAGATCGGCGATGAGCTGGCCGGTATTGACCGGATCGCGCAGGCCGGTGAGCATGCCGTAGCCATCGCCCCCGGCGGCGAGGAAGTCCGGGACCGCCACCCGGTAGTCGGCGGCGGGGTCCAGGGGCTGGCCGTCCAGGGTCACGTCCACCGCCTTGCCGTCCCGGATGACGAACCGCACCCCGGAGACCTGAAGGAAGCCGCCGGGGTTGTCCGCGGGATCGAGGGCGGCGCTATGGTCCAGGGCGGCCTGAAGTTCCGCGCCGCTCAGCACGCCGGTCACCAGTTCGTTGCGGAAGGGGAAGGCCTGATAGATCTCCTTCAGCCGCACCTCCCCGGCGGGGATGGTGGCGCGAAAGCCGCCGGCGTTGAACAGGGTCACCTGGGCCCCGCTGTACTCCCGAGCCAGGTCCGCCACCAGGTTGCCGAAGGGGGCTTCGTAGCGGCGGATCAACTCCCGCTCGGCGCTCAGTTCGGTGCCGGCGCGGCCCACGACGGTCAGCAGCTCCTTATCGGCCTGGGCCGCCAGTCGCGCCACCTTGGTGGCGATCTTCTCGTCCACCGGGGTCTGGTCATCTACCGGCAGCAGTCGGTAATTCCAGGACTGCATGCGATCGCCTTCCACCTCCAGGTCCAGCCGTCCCAGATAGGCGCCGCGCTCGCCGGCCTGGAGGATCAGGACGCCCTTGTCCTCCACGGGGGGGGCGAGGCGGAAGTGATTGTGCCCACCGACGATCAGGTCCACCCCGGCCACGCCCTCGGCCAGGTGCCGGTCGCCCGCCAGCCCCAGGTGGGAGAGGACGATCATCAGGTCCGATTGGGCGTCGAGTTTCGGCACCAACTCCCTGGCCACGGCTACCGGATCGCTGACGCTGAGGCCCTGGACGTTGCGCGGGTGGCTGGCGGT
Organism: Gammaproteobacteria bacterium; assembly: GCA_009928645.1. Lineage (GTDB taxonomy): Bacteria > Pseudomonadota > Gammaproteobacteria > Chromatiales > Chromatiaceae > M0108. The sequence continues at coordinate 2,828 of SACH01000116.1, forward strand.
GATCAGTTCCTCGGTGGTCAGCCCCAGCACCGCCACCCGGGGTCCGCCCGCCGGGTGGAAGAGGGCGAAGGACGGCAGCGGCAGGGGATCGGGCGTGGCGCTCAGATTGGCCGCCAGCAGGGGAAAGTTGACCATGCCCGCGAGCTTGCGCAGGTTGTCCTGACCGAAGTCCACCTCGTGATTACCCACCGTGGCGGCGGCAACCCCCATCTCCTCCAGCAGCTTGATATCCGGCCGGCCCAGGTACAGGGTGGAGGTGGTGGTGCCTTGCAGCAGGTCCCCCGCGAAGAGCAGCAGCACCGGCCGCCGCGGGTCCTCGGCGCGAATCGCCTCCACCAGGCCGGCGAGGCGGGCGATCCCCCCGATGGGCTTGCCGGTGTCCCGATCCGGGTAGGGTTCCAGTTGCCCGTGGAAGTCGTTGAAATGCAGCAGGGTCAGGGGCTGACTCGCCGCGGCTCCCAAGGCGACCCCGAGGGTAAATAGGGTCAGCAGGAAAACCAGAAGGGGACGAAGGCGCATGGTCAGGGACTCGTGGCGGGATGGGGTGAGCTTGCTCGCGGTCGGGACCTGCTATTAGGCCATTGTTTCGGGCATTACTGAAGACTTGTCCAGTCCCAGATCGGGCAACCGCAGGCCGTGAATCAGTAAAGAACCTGGCGGATGATCTCGTCCAGCAGGGTCAAGGGGCTGGTGCGCCTAGGACTAGGCCAGACGGAGTAGCGAGTGGCATGGCGTGCGGCTATCCTTGCCATCATCCCGTTTCCAATTGGATGGTCTGCGATGAAATTTCCCTATGGCCTCAGCGATTTCGGCACCCTGATGCGGGAGGGATACTGGTATCAGGACCGCACTGATCGTCTGCCCCGACTTGAGGCAGCGGGACGGCAACTGCTCTTCATCCGCCCACGCCGCTTCGGCAAGAGCCTGCTGCTGTCGATGTTGGAGCATTACTATGACCTCAACCAGACGGAGCACTTCGATGATCTGTTTGGCGGCCTGGCTATCGGGCGGGCGCCCACGCCCCTGCGTAACCGCTTCTTCGTCATGAAATGGGACCTCTCCCTGGTTCCCGCCCAGGGGGAGGTGAAAGATATCGAGGCGGCGCTGCACCAGCACTTGAATGACTGTATCGGTGATTTCGCTCGGCGCTATCAGGGATGGCTGCCGTCCCCGATCCAACTCCATCCTGACAATGCGCTCTCCTCCTGGCGCTCGGCGCTGACCGCCGTCTCGGAGACCCCCTACCGCCTATATCTCCTCATCGACGAATACGACAACTTCGCCAACGAGGTTCTGATGGCGGGGCAGGCGGGAAGCCAGGATCGTTACCAGGCCCTGCTTTATGGCGAGGGGTTGCTGAAGACCGTTTTCAAAGCGGTGAAGGCCGCCGCCGGGGGGCTGGGGCTGGACCGTGTTTTCATCACGGGCGTCTCCCCGGTGGTCCTCAGCGACATGACCAGCGGCTACAACGTCGCTGAAAGCATTTATCTGGAACCGGCCTTCAACGATCTGTGTGGCTTTACCGAGGTCGAACTGGAGACTGTGCTGGAGCAATTGGCGACGCAGGGCAGCGGCTGGTCGCCTACGGTAGCCCGGGAGACTATGCGTACCTTCTACAACGGCTATCGTTTTAGCGAGGACGCGACCGAGAGCCTCTATAACCCAACGTTGAGCCTCTATTTCCTCAAGGCCCTGGCCCGGGACGGGCATTATCCCCGTCGCCTGCTGGACGAGAACCTAGCCATGGACCGGGGTAAACTCGCCTATGTCGCCGCCTTGCCCCACGGGGAAGACCTGCTGGTGGCCGCCCTCGCGGGGGATGATCGGGTGATCATCCCGGAACTGGCCCGACGCTTTGGTGTGACGGATGTGCTGGCGGCCACCAAGGACCAGCCCTTCCTGGCCTCGCTGCTCTACTTCTTCGGTATCCTCACCCTGGCGGGGGTGACATCCTTCAATGAATGCATCCTGCGCATCCCCAACCTGGTTGCCCGCGGGCTCTATGTCGAACGGCTGCGCGAAGCCTGGCTACCGCCGTCCGGCATGGCCCGGGGGCTGCCCGACGCCGTCCGTCGCTTGGGCCAGCAGGGCGATCTGGAACCCCTGGCCGGGCTGATCGAGCAAGGCTATTTCCGAGTGCTTTCCAATCGCGACTACCGCTGGACCAACGAACTATTGGTCAAGTTTGCCTTTCTCACCCTGCTGTTCGACGATCGCCTTTATATGGCCGTCTCGGAACTGGAAACCGGGCGTGGCTACGCCGACCTGGCCCTGATCGTCCGGCCGGACATGCGCCGCTTCCAGGCCTTGGACCTGCTGTTGGAGTTCAAATACCTGGGCCTCAAGGAGTTAGGGCTGACTGGCGAGCAGGTGCGTGCCCAACCGCGTGAGGCCCTGGCGGTATTACCGGCGGTGGCGACCAAACTGGATGAGGCCACGGCCCAGGCGCGGGACTATGGCGCCCTCTTGCGCGAAAGATATGGTCTCGCTGACCTGCGGGCCTTCGCGGTAGTGGCCTTGGGGTTGGAGCGGTTGGTGTGGCGAGCGGCGTGAAGCGGGCCATTGCCAATCCCATTGGGCTCAATCCTGAACGGTACGGTTTTTTTCAGGGCTGGTGCGCCAAGGAACGAGCCCGGCCGGCGGGCTGCCTCATTAGCAGCATTGTCATCCCCGGGTAGGATGGCGGCCACCAATCGCAGCGCTTCGTGGGGCTTTGCTGGGACAGAGGGATATCGCATGCATCCGGGGTGGCGGCTGGGCTAGAATCGCGCGCCTTTTCAATCTGGAGGCAAAGCATGAGCGCTAGCGACGACGAGAAGGGCGACGGCCAGTCCAGCACCTTCGAGATGATCTGTGGTCTGACCCTGGCGGTCCTGGCGGCGATCCTGGCTATCACGGACCTGGGCGCGGGCAAGTATGGGGCGGACGAGATCATCGCCCACAATCAGAAGGCCAATGCCTTCGACTGGTATCAGGCCAAGGGCATCAAAGAGTCCCTGGTGGAGGGCCAACGGGACATGCTCCAACTGCTGATCGATGCCGGGGTGGTGGCGGCGGACAACCAGGAGCGGATGTCCGGCCTGCTGGCCAGCCTGAACCAGGAGATCGACCGCTACAAAAAGGAGAAGCAGGAGATCCTGCGAGGTTCCAACGCGGTAGGGGAGGGGAATTGGGTGCTGGAGCAGGACGGCGAGCGCGGCCAGATCAAAGGGGCCCTGGAGTGGGAAGCGGAGGCCGAGGCCATGGGCGAGGTGGGTGACACCTTCGATCTGGCGACCCTTTTTCTGCAGATCTGCCTGGTGACGGGCGCCATCAGCCTGCTGCTCAAGGGCGAGCGGATGCGTAATGCCTTCTACGGCGTGATGATCGGCCTGGGCGCGGTGGGAAGCTACTTCTCCGTGCTGGCCTTTTCCCAGGCGGGGGTCTTTGGCTGAGGAGCTGTGAAAACTTGCCGGCATCCCGACCGACCCGGCTCGGGTCGAGTGTCACCGTGCCGTGGTAGCGCTTGAGGACCGGCTTCGCCGGTTCCGCCCTGGGGGTGATGGGTCAGTCGCGGCAACCGCGAGCACCCAGCCGAGGACCCGGATCTGCTGCGGCTGATCGATCTGCTCACCGACTGGCTGGCGAGCCAGCCGGAACTCAAACGCATCTTCGCCCTGTGGATTCGGGCCCTGCTGCGCCGACATCTCCAGCAACTGCGAACTCTCGGCCTGCGTCGAGGACGCGGACCTCGCCCAACAGGCCGAGGCCCTCTTCTGGCAGCGCTGGAAGCTGGCCAGTGACCCGGACCCCAATACCTGGGAGCTGGTGACACCGCTGGCCTTGCCCTTCGTGCCCTGAAATCCCCTCTGGTCATAGCCCACCACGCCCCAAGCACGCCTTAACCTTCCCTGGCATAATGTAACCTTGGGCGTGTTAGGCTACCCCCACCCCTCCTCTCAGGTTTCCTACCGTTTCCTGGGAGAGCCGGGCCTGACCCGCCCCTCCCCGCGCCAGCCGGATCGCCGACCATGCAGTTATGGAGCCTGCGGTGTCGGAACTGGACGCACTCTGTCTAATCCTCCAGGTAAGATCGTGCCTGGTTCCTTAGCCCGAGGTGCTGCCCATGTCCGGTCGTGTCGCCCCGCTCGCCGCTCTCGCCCTCCTGTCCTTCCCGCTGGTTACCACGGCGGCGGACCTCCAGCCCGTGCCCAAGACCGGCGCCTGTCCGCCCGGCTACTACAGCTCCGGGAAATACTGCGTCCCCAACAAAAGCGCGAAGCCCGTCATCGGCAAGGATGGCCCCTGTCCGCCGGGCTATTACTCCAGCGGCAATTACTGCCTGGGGCGGCCCGACAGCAAGACGGTCATCGAAAAGCTCGGCCCCTGCCCGCCGGGGTACTACAGCTCCGGTAACTACTGCCTGCAGAGCCGGTGAGCGCTTTTTTTTCCTTGGGTTTCCCGTAAAAAGACCCTGCCAACTCACGGCCCGGTTTCCATAATCGTTCGCCGGAAGATCCGGTTCAGCTCCTCTGTGACCTGGACCTGGTCGCTCAACGCGGGTCGGCCATGGCCCGCGAACAGATGACTGGTCCGACCCAGCTCCGAGGTGATGAACGCCTGGATACTGGGAATAGGCTCACCGAGGCCCAGTTCACCGCTGGTACGCTTGAGCGCCAACAAGGCGTCCATGCTCTCCCTTATCGCTTCCGGCGCTACCCGCGCGACCAGTTCCTCGAACCTGACCGGCGGTAAGCCCAGGCCCCGTTCGATGTGCAGGATGGCCAGCAGGGGCCGCAGGACATAGAAATACTTCTTCAGTCGTACCTGGTCCCCAAAAAGATAGTCCCGGGCATTCCCCTGGGCCATGTGACGGTAGTGGAAACACAGGGCGGTAGGATTGAAGGCCCCCGGGGCCAGGCGCCGCAGATCTGCCGCCAGGCTACCCTGCTCGATGTAGCAAATCGGACTGCGCAGCCATTCCAGCAAGGCGCCATTGGTCCGGCTGAAGAGATTCAGTGCCTTGCGCAGGTCCCAGCCGTTGCAGTCGATCTCATCGACGATGGGATACTCGATGACATCCCGGCGCCGCTCGACATCGAAGGACAGGTACCAGTCG
>SACH01000599.1 GCA_009928645.1 Gammaproteobacteria bacterium
AGAACCTTCAGAAGTACCACCACTAATAATTAAAGAAACATCAGTATCATCTGCATTACTAAACTTTTGATAAGCTAATTGTACATCATTGTCATCAAGAGAACCATTTGCACCAGAAGATAATGTACTAGTATATAATGTACTCATTAATGTATATGATGTATTAGAAGATGCTGTTCCCCAATTAGTATTAGCTAGTTCTGGATTGTTTAACCACCAAATATATTTTGAATTATTATTAATTACATTTTTGTAATAATTAGTAGAACCATCATATTTTTGAGCATCAGAAGCCTTAGAAACAAATGAAAATCTTTCTAGAATAGTATTAGCAGAAGTTGAGAATTTACCAAGAGTATCAATAACAATTACATGAAGTTCATCATTAGAACCACCACGATCAGACACATAATCAGAAGTTGCTGGAGCATCCGTAAAATAACCTGAATATGCCCAACCAGAAAATGTATTAGAATCTGCCATTTCAATACGTAATGAATTTCCTAATTCACCAGCATATTTTGCAGCAAATTCTCCATGAGTATTAGCACCACCAGAATGATTAGTGTAATAATCATCTTCATTTTCAATTAGTACACCACCACCAGAAACAGTAGCATTTAATGTTGAAGTTCCAGAAGCACGAACAACTTTAAGATTATTTGAATAGGAAAGAAAATTTGCAGCAGAAAACCAAGTTTCTGCATTATCATTAGTAGGTTTACCAAACTTATTAATTAATTCAATTTCATTAGAAACTGTGACAATTTCATTAGCTGGACCCCAATTAAATTCTCCTGCAATTGCACCAATAGATGTTGCAGAAGCAGCAACTACAGCAGTAAGATCAATTTCCTGAACGGAAATTCCGGGTGAAACCATTTGTACCATTTGTATCTCCTTTAATATTAGGAATAGTTTATTATATTTTTATATCTATTTAGTATTTTTAATTCTTTGCTATAGTCTACTGGTTAAATAAGATTCTGGAATTTTAAAGGGTGATTCAGAAGCATTAAAGGGTGCCCAAACATCTCCATCTTCAACCATATCTTGAATATCTACTTTATCACCGTCATTCATATAACCCACTGGTAACATTTCTTCTTCAATTTCTTTAATACGCTTTTCATACATTAAACGTCTTAAATTAACATCAGTTAATTCTTTAAAATAAAGATTTGTTGTTAGCCACGAAAAAAGCACAAGAGTCATCACAAGATCATCATGATAACCATCATCTGCTTCATAAGATCCACGTTTTTCTACAAAAGTAGATATTTCTGAAATAATATCTGCATCAAATACCAATAACTTCTTTTCTTCTAATAATGACTTAAAGTTAAAACATCCTATTCTTTTGGTCTTTTTATCAGTATTAACACCATATTGCATATTAGGTCCACCAAATCCAGAAGATACTTTTTGTCCCCTAGAATCTCTCTGAATAAATAATAAATTCTCATACTCATATTCTTCATAAAGAATATGTGGAAC
>SACH01000600.1 GCA_009928645.1 Gammaproteobacteria bacterium
GAACGATTCATCGCGGGGTCCTCGGGCGCGTCCGCCGGGCGGGCGCGGGATTAAGGGGTGGGTCAGCCTGATCCACGGCGGCGGGTGCGGAGTCCAGCGCGGCGGCTGGCGCGTCCGGGGGCGCTTCCTCCTCCTCTGGCGCGCCTGGTTTTGGCCCAAAATAGGGCGCATAGCCGGGAATGGCGAGAAAGGCCGCGGCCTGTTCCGGACTGAGTGCCTCCGACACCCAGCCCGCCGGGGTGACCCCGGGCGGGCTGGGGGCGAAGACCCAGCCGTTGATCGGGCTGCTACAGTGCGGCAGGGTGCACAGCACGCGCATCAGGCGCTCCGTCAGCCAAACGGCCGCCACTGAGCGGACGTTGGCAGCACGTTCTTGATGTAGCCGTGATGCTTGGGCTTAGTCACCCGCAGGTAGCCGAACAGGAACTGGAACCAGGACATGACCGGCATGCCGCCGACACCGAACGGCAGCGGGATCTTGGTCATGGGCTGGAACTGCCGCCACCCGATGGCATCGGCGCTGGCGGCCATGTTCAAGCAGGGGATAGCCACCGTGCCGGGGATGTCGCGATTGAGATCAGTGTAGGTGGTGGTATTGCCAGCCTTCTTCACCACCTTCATCAGGCGGAAATCGCTGACGTCATCGCTGCCATTGAGCCGCGAGCGATAGATGGCATAGCCACTCTCGGTGTTGGCACTGGAATTGGTGATGGTCAGCACCACCTTCTTGCCCGCGGCCACGGCGGTCGTGGTCGACTTGACGATCCCGGTCAGGCCCTCGCCATTGGGGCCGATGGCGGCCACGGCGTAGTAGTAATTGCCGGCGCGGGCGGCGGTGAACTGGCTGCTGGCGTCATCCGCACTGGCATCCGCGGTAATGCTGGCGGGCTTGAAGCCGGCATTGGCGGTGGCGATAGCGCTCCAGGTCAGCTCAAAGGGCTTGGCCATGGGGAAGGCGTCATGATGGAGGAAGGTGTCGATGTTGGTCTTCAACACCCCTTCCGTCAGGCGGATACCGGAGACATGGGCGCCAATCTTCATCTGCTCGGCGGAGCCGGTACCTTCGGCGGACCAGCGATAGGCCGGGTCGAGGCTCAGGTTGAGATCGGTCTGCGCCGCCACCGGCATGAAGCACTCGGTGATACGTCCCCAATTACCGTAGTCCTGCACCGCGGCCTGCAACTGGGTGAAGGGCTCGACACTGGTCAGCGGCTGGCCCTGCAGGTCGATGATGTGGTTGCCGTCCATGTCGCCAGCGGCAATCTCCTTGTCGACAGCAGTGAAGATGCCATCGAACTGGGTGGGGCAGGCGTCGCTGTCGCCGTAGAACAACAGGTACTCGGCATCGGTCATCAACTGCTTGGCGCCGTTTCGCTCTTCAACGGCGATGGGCTCGGCCATGTTCTTGCCGACGTTGAGCACGTAACCGACCTGACGCAGGGTCATGAGGAACTTGACCAGGCCGACCTCGCGGCTGTACTCGCCCTGGGC
>SACH01000601.1 GCA_009928645.1 Gammaproteobacteria bacterium
ATGCTTGAGCTGCCCCCCGACGGCGATGAAGGACCGCTGTGCAATCTGGGGCTCCTGACCCAATACCTGGCCAAGTTCGTGGACCACTACGGCGCTCATGCGGTCTCGGCCCAGCGGTTACGTGCCGACCGCTTCCAACGCACCTTCTTCATGAGCTATCTCTACGCCCTGTTTCGCCGGGGCGAATCGGAATTCGAGGATGCCCAGGACCCCTTCCCCAAGGGACGCATCCCCTTCCTGACGATTCACCAATCCAAGGGCCTGGAATTTCCCGTCGTTGTACTCGGTAACCTGCGCAAAGATGCCAAGGTCCAACGGGCCGAGGCGATCGTGCGGCCCCTCCTCGACCGTCCGGGGGAACCGCTGGAGCGTAGTGCTGGTTTTGATGTGATGCGCATGTATTACGTTGCCCTCTCACGAGCCAAAAACCTGCTCGTCCTCGCCCAGTACCGCGGTCCTGGTCTGTTTATTAACCAAGCGTTCAGGCCCCTGCTCGACGCCAACTTCCCCCGCATTCCCGACTTCCAGCTTGGTCAGATCGGTTGCGCCACGGCAACCCAGGATAGCCAGCCGCAAGCCTACTCCTACACGGCCGATTACCTCCTCTACCATCATTGCCCCCGCCAGTACATGCTCTTTCGCAAGTATGGCTTCGTCCCCTCGCGGGGAACCGTCATGCTCTTTGGGAGCCTGGTCCATCGGACCTTGGAAGACCTGCACCATCTGTTGATCGCCCAGCGGAGCCAGCCATGACCGATGCCGCTATCGAGGCTCGCCTGCGCGAGCTGTTTGAGGAGTGTCCGGCAGCAGTCCCAGCCGCCAGCGGCCTTGCGCATTGGCATCCATGGCATTCATTACTTCCGCCTCCAGTCGTTCACTGCGCAGGCACGCCACTTCCGCCGCCTGGGCTTCCTCAGCGGCCCGATGCGCCTGATCAGCCGCCTGCCGCTGTGCAATCAGCGCCTGTGCCGCCTCGATCTGCGGGGCCAGGGCCTTCCAGGCGGCGGCATCCGGCTCGGTCCGGTCGGGGAACCACGGCAGACCAGCGGGGAATTTGGGGATTTTTGGCCCCGCGTCGTCTTCCGGCAATTGGATTTCCCCGTAGCATCCCCATGACCAGCGGATGAAGGCGGACGCCGGCTGCTCGCGCGCCCAGGCGCGATACGTCTTGAGCTCTGCGGCCACCGTGGCCTGAATCTCGGCGAGCCACTGCGCCTCAACGTCCGCTGCCGCCCGGCGCCAGTCGATCCAGGCTTGCGGGTCCGGGGTGGCCGTCGCGGGACGCTTGGGCGGCAACCTATAGGACGGGAAAACTGAGATCGGTGACGCCATCCGGCTCCGGGGCGGCGGCGACCACGGCTCGGTCCGCGGCGGTCAGCGTGGTCAGGTCCAGGTCGACCACGACCTTGCCGAACACTTCATACCCCGCGGTGTCGGAGTGTCGCCGTGCTCAGGATGCGAAACGGGACGTCCCAGTCCCCCTTTCGCCTT
>SACH01000602.1 GCA_009928645.1 Gammaproteobacteria bacterium
GACGGCCAGCAGGGTCCAGGCATCCAGGCGGGTGATGGTGCCATTCCAGATTTGCCAGGCGGCCAGGGCGGTGATGCCGGCCAGGATGGGTAACTCCCGGCGCAGGACCTGGGAGTGGACGGCGATGGGACTGATGACTGCCGTGACCCCCAGGATCAGGGCGATATTGGCGATATTGGAGCCATAGGCGTTGCCTAGGGCGATCCCGGGACTACCCTCCCAGGCGGCCAGGGCGGAGACCACCAGCTCCGGGGCGGAGGTACCGAAACCCACGATGACCATCCCAACCAGCCGGGCCGGCATCCCGAAGTGTCGCGCCGTGGCGGCGGCGCCATCGACAAAACGGTCAGCGCTCCAGACCAGGAGCACCAGACCCAGGACCAGGGCAACACTCGCATACAGCATGGTAGGTTCGATCGCAAAACGGCAAAGGGCGGCATCATACCCCCTTTAGCGCGAAAGTCACGGCAAAGTCTTTCATTTTCAGAGTGGTGGCGAGCCACCACATGATGGTAAGGCGTGAGCGCCCCCCTCGGGGCTTTATGCCGGAGGCATTGATCGCATTTCGGCCACCTGATCGCGACCAGCCAGGCCGCAATTACTCCCAAACGGCAAGTTACCTGGCGATGGACCGTGCTGAAGTAACGGCTTTAGGCCGGAACGATAATCAAGGCCATACCACATTCAGTAACGTTGGCGGCCGGGTCCGGGAGGTGTGAAGAAGGGGGATGCGCGCGGCCGGGACCCCTCAGTCGGTGGCATCAAGCGGCCGCTGCCGGTGCCTGGGCTGACTGGCCGCGACGCAGCCGGAGGCGCAGGCGTTGCAGCAAGGGCAAGCGGTCGATGAAGAGCGTGCCCCGCAGATGATCCACCTCATGCTGCAGGCAGACGGCTGGCATGCCCTCCAGTTCCCGTTCGAAGGGATTGCCCTGGGGGTCCTGGGCGCGGACCCGGACGCTGATCGCCCGCACGACGTTGCCTACCACCCCGGGGACCGAGAGGCAACTCTCCTCCACCAGGCACTGGGTCGCCCCTGGGTGGAGTTCCGGGTTGATGTAGACCTCGGGTGGCGACTCGCCGCCGGAGAGGTCGATGACCAGGACCTGTCGGCGGTCGCCGGTCTGCGGGGCGGCGAGGCCGATGCCCCCAGAGACCCGCAGGGTCTCGCTCAGGTTGGCAACGAGCCGGGCCAGTTCTTCGTCAAAGACCGTTACCGCCAGGGAAGTCTCCCGCAGCCGCGGGTCCGGGTGGGCGAGGATGGAGAGAATAGCCATGTCCCTGTCCGTAACTTTGTTATTTGCTTAGGAACCGTGCCGCAACCACTGGCACGCCTTCGCCTCTCGCCCCGCGTGGGAGAGGGGTTGGGGAGAGGGTGCGCGCCTGGTCGATGGGGTCAACTTGATGTCGAACCTTTTCCTGGCAAAAAAAGTCGCGGTAAAGTTTTTCATATTCAGGGGTGTGGCGCGCTGCCCCAGGAGCGTTTAATGGGA
>SACH01000603.1 GCA_009928645.1 Gammaproteobacteria bacterium
TTGACGTAACAGCAATCGGTAACCCAGCATGGCCGTCGGTTTCTTCCCGCCCCCCGCCCAAGCGCCCTTCGCCCTGGTCGATGCCAACAATTTCTACGTAAGCTGCGAGCGGGTGTTCGACTACCGGCTGCGCGACCGGCCGGTGGTGGTGCTGTCCAACAACGACGGCTGCTGTGTGGCGCGTAGCGAGGAGGCCAAGGCCCTGGGCATCCGCATGGGGCAGCCCTTCTTCGAGGTGCGGGACCTGCTGGCAGAGAACCGGGGGGTGGCCCTGTCGTCCAACTACACCCTTTATGCCGACATGAGCCGGCGGCTGATGACGATCATTGGCCAGTTCAGCCCGGAGCAGGAGATCTACTCCATCGACGAGTCCTTTCGGCGCTTCGCGGGCTTTGGCCACTGGGACCTGACCCAGCAGGGTCGGGAACTGCGCGCGCGGGTGCTCAAGTGGATCGGCCTGCCGGTGGGGGTGGGCATCGGGGCGACCAAGACCCTGGCGAAGCTGGCCAACCGGCTGGCGAAGAAGCATGCGGATTTTCGCGCCGAAGGGGTGTGTAATCTGCTTGAGGTCTCGGCGGAACGGCAGGCGGGCTATTTCGCCGCACTGGCGGTGGAGGATGTCTGGGGGATTGGTCGCCAGTGGAGTGCCCTACTGAACAAGCTGGGGCTAAAGACCGTGGCGGACCTCCAGCGGGCGGACTCTCCACGCTGCAACGCCAGTTCAACGTCGTCCTGGCCAAGACGGTCCTGGAACTGAATGGCATCTCTCGCCTGCCGCTGGAGGAGGCCCCACCACCCCGGCAGCAGATCATCGCCTCCCGCAGTTTCGGCATCCCGGTGACGACCTTGGCGATGCTCAGTGAGGCGGTGGCCAGCCACACCGCCCGGGCGGCGGCCAAGCTCCGGAAGGAGGGGCTCCAGGCGGGCCTGATCCAGGTGTTCATCGCCACCAACCCCTTCAAACCCGAGGCGCCCCAGTATCACCCCGGGGCCACGGTACCCCTGTCCATCCCCACGGCGGACACCACGCGGCTGTTACGGGCCGCCCGGGTCGGTCTGCGGCACATCTACCGGGAGGGTTACGAATACAAAAAGGCGGGGGTGGTCCTGCTGGACCTGGCGCCGGTGGGGGCGGTGACGGGAGACCTGTTCGCGGCGACCCGGATAGAAGCGACGGAACGCCGGGAGCGGCTGATGGCGGTCATGGATGGCATCAATACCCGCTGGGGGCGGGGGACGGTGCGCTACCTGGCGGAGGGGCTGGCGCAGCCCTGGCAGATGCGCCGGGGGCGGATGACGCCCAGGTACACGACCTGTTGGGAGGAGTTGCCGGTGGCGGTGGGCTAGGCGGGATGCTTACCCGCCTGTCCGAATTTAGATGCAACACTCCTGGATTGGTCAAGGTGGGTCTATCCAGTCAATAAGGCCGCTGGTTGTAACGTTTTGTCAGCGTCGAAGTCTTATGGGCCTTACCATGCTGAACCATTG
>SACH01000604.1 GCA_009928645.1 Gammaproteobacteria bacterium
CAATGATGGCCCTCGACACCCGCAACCGCCCCGCCGTGGGGGAGATGCTTGACGCCGCCCTGGCGTTGTACGAGCTGGGCTTTGCCGTCATCCCCCTGGGCGATCCGTGGACACCGCCACCGCCGTCCGTCAAGGCGGACACTGAGGCGGAGCGGGTGCGGATCTGGTGCAAGCGCCCGCGGGTGGCGTGGAAACCCTATCAGGACAAGCCGCCCACCGAGGAGCAGATTCGTCAGTGGTGGGGCCATTGGCCCTATGCCAATCCGGCGGTGTTGACCGGGGGCTTTAGCGGCTGCGCCTTCCGTCTGGCGATTGTGGACGGGGACAGCGACGAGGCCAATGCCTGGCTGGAGACCGGTATTACCTCAACGCCGGTGAAGACGCGCACCAGCCGGGGGCAGCATCGCTGGTATCGCATGCCGAAGGATCTGGCCATCACCAACGCTGCCAGCGCGGCAAAGATCGACATCCGCGGCGAGGGCGGCTATGTGGTAGCCCCCGGCAGTACCTACGCCGATGGCACGCGCAACACCTGGGACATCGCCCCGGGGTGGGACCTCAACGACTTCAACTTGCTGCCAGAGCTGACCGCCGAGGATCTGGGCGCGATTCAGCGCTACGGCGGACGGTGGAGCGCAACCAATGCCGAGGGCGCCCCCCAGGGGGACCAGGAGGTCCTGATTGATCTGGGGGCGGTGCGCACGCCCCACGACGGCCGTCCCGAAGCTCCCGGCGGGCGCAACAATGCCCTGACCTCGCTGGTGGGCAAGTGGGTGCAGGCCGGGCTGGCGGTAGATCGCCTCATCAGCAAGGCCAACGAGTGGAATCAGTCTTGTCCCAAGCCGCTGGGGACGGAAGAGGTGTTGGCGACCATCGTCAACGTCATCATGACCCATGGGCGCAAAAAGGGCATCGTGCCGCATACCCATGAGCCGGGAGGGGCGCCGGACGAGCAAGGCCAGAAAGGCGGGGTGGAAGTCCTGTCCTTCGGCGAGCTGGCCGATGATCCGCCCGCGGCGCCGGAGACCTTCTGGCAGGACGGCGTGCTGTTTCGCGGTGCCAGGATGCTGGTGGCCGGGCCACCGAAGATTGGCAAGTCGAGCCTGGTGATCCAGTTGGCGATTGCCGCCGCGACCGGGGGCGAGTTGCTTGGCTACCCCTTCGCCCGGCCGCTGCGCGTGCTATGGGTGCAGGCCGAGATCCACGTTGCATTTCTGCATCAGCGCCTGCACCGCCTGACGGCGGATCTGCCACCGGCGGCCCGCGGGCTGTTGCGCGACCAGTTCATCATGACCGGGCGCTGCGACCTGGACCTGCTGGACGGGCGGGCCTATGACCTGCTCAGCAGCTTGATCGGCGATAAGAGACCGGATCTGCTGATCATCGATCCAATCATCAATTTCAGCTCGGCGGATGAGAACAATAACGCCGAGATGCGAAAGCTGTTGCGCCTGGTGGATGCCTTGGGCGCGCGCCATGACTGCGCT
>SACH01000605.1 GCA_009928645.1 Gammaproteobacteria bacterium
TATGAAATTCGCCGAAGGAATGAGAACCGGAAACGATGTGAATGCATCCGCCAGCGCATAACCCGACCGCCCCACAACACCTACCCCAATCACCAAACGAGAGCCTACATGATCGCCGACTTAAGCACCCCGCCTCCCATCCTCACTCCCATTATCAAAATCTCCAAAGACATGCTGCGCATCATGCGCCAGGGCGAAGAGACCAATGCCACGCCCTCCGCCGGTGTCGCTGGCCACAGCAACGCCAGCGAGGCCCGCGTCCTCATCGACCTTTACTACGGCATCCAGGACTACCGCAAGGCCATCGACAACCAGCGCCGCGCCATGGATCAAGGCGCCGACGCCGGTATCACCCACGACGCCCTGGACTTCATCGCCCCGCAGATCGAGGCCATCGAGAACAACGCCCGCGTCTGGCTGGAGACATACATCCAAAGCCACTGCATGTGGCCCTGGTTCGCCGCCGTGGACGGAATCGGCCCCATCCTCGCCGCCGGCCTGGTCGCGCACCTCGGCAGCCGCCCCGTCCCCACCACCGTTGGCAAGTGGCACCGGTACGCTGGTCTGGACCCCAGTCAACGCTGGCTAAAGGCCGACGAACTCAAGGCCCTGTGGAGCCAGGTCACCGGCGACATCGAGCAGCGCGTCCGCGCCATCAGCGCCATCGTCGGCCGCGATCCCGTCACCGTCATCCGTGACGCCACCACCAACTACCGCACCGGCGAGAGCAAGACCCTCACCCGGGACGGCGCCCTCAAATCCCTGGCCCGCATCCCCTACAACCGCCCCCTCAAGACCCTGTGCTGGAAGGTCGGTGACCAGTTCGTCAAGCTCGGCAGCAGCCAAAAAGCCTTCTACGCCGCTTTCTACCGCCAGCGCAAGGCGATTGAAGTGGCGCGCAACCTCAAGGGGGAGCGGGCGGAATTGGCGGCCAAGACCCTGGCCGAGAGGCCCACGCATGCGCAGAAGGCCATCTATGCCCAAGGCCAGCTTCCCGATGGGCGCTTGGACCTGATGGCCCGGCGCGCCACCGTCAAGCTGTTTCTCAGCCACCTGCACGAATTGTGGTATCGCATAGAGAACGACGGGCAATTACCCCCGCGCCCGTTTGCATTCACGATCCTGCATCACACGGATTACATACCGCCGCCGCATCAAGAAGCGTTGGGCTTGGAGGCGGTGAAGACGCATTAAAACCGTCCAAGGGAAGAGAACCGTGGAGTCAACGAGAACCGAAACATCGATGAAATTAGTGGAACCAACGAGAACCGTTTTACCAATGAAATCCTTGTCCATCACGAACACCGAAGACCGCATGTAATTCGTGCCGGTTATGAGAACCGTTTCCGAGATGAAATCCAATTTCCAGCCAGGTGCTGGCGAGGGGCCGGGGCGGACGGCTAAATCCGCCGGGGATTAGCGGGATGTGCCCCTGAGTTAACACCCGCAGCCGGGGCGGACAGGCTCCCCTACTTGACCGTCC
>SACH01000606.1 GCA_009928645.1 Gammaproteobacteria bacterium
CGGCGAACCGTTGAGAAAATACAGTAACACCAGAACCCCGATCACCGGCAGCGCGATATAGCCGATGGCAATGACGATCCAGACCGCGATCAGAAACAGAATGATTGAGCCAACAATACCAAGCATGCGTTGAATCTCCTTGCAGGCTAGTCAAGATCCGGTAGATCCGCGCAGCATAGGCCAGCGGCGCGACAGACCCCGTCGCGCCTGGGACCTACACTCCCGGCATCTTCCGCCACCCCCACGCATGACCATGGCCAGCATCCGCTCCCTGGCGGCGGCCTCAACGCGGGCTTGACGCTGGGCTTTACCGGGGTTCACCCCCGCGGAGGCACAGGGGGGCGCTCGGATCAGGTTCACTCACCGATCGTGGAGGCAACGCATTTGGCCAGAAACTTTGTGCGCCCTGAGATCTCCCGGCCGTTTCTCAAGGAACTGCTCGGGAAACGGCAGATTCTCATCAACCCCGACTGGGCGGATATCAGACAGGCCCTCGCCCTGGTGCAGAAAGGGTGTCGCACCAACAAACTGGCGGAACCCGTGGTCCGTCAGGCCTGGAGTGAGTTTCAAGGCAGCCGGCAGGAGAGTGCACGGGCCGGCGGCTTCCGCTGTCCGCTGAACTATGGCTATGAGATGGAGGGGACCCTGTTCCAGGCCGTTCATATCACCCCCACCCTCACCGGGGTCCTCGTCGGCCGGGAGCGGGCCTATCCCGGTGACACCTGCGCCTTTCCCGTGACGGCCAGCTCGGAGACGCCCGTTGCCTGGCGCAACCAGCTCATCACGGCGTTCTGGACGCACCTGACCGATGCGGAAATCGAGGCCCTCTACCGGGACACCGTGATCCGGCTGCTCACCGCCGAGGAGGCCTTCAACCAGCCGGGCGGGACGCCTGAGCGCGGCTATTGGGCGCGCCGGCAGAAACTGCGCGCCCTGCAACTTCAGCAGTTGTTCCAGGGCACGGGGCCGGGCTTCGTCTCCGGATTCAGCATGGCGCTCAGGACCATCGCGACCACCCTGGAGGCGTTACAGATTTCCAGCGTGCCCTGGAGCCAGTTCAAGCGGCAATGGCCCGGTTTCGCCAGCCGTTACCAGCGCGACCTGCTGGGCCTGATGCAGAACGCCCGCATCACCCTGGCGGGGATCAGGGGCTACATCGACCAGAACACGACCTTTGGTCTCAGCCTGGACGTCTGGAACGGTGCCCAGCGACTATTCAGCCAACCCCAGATCGTCTTCCGCCTCACCGCCCCGGCGGTGTTTGACGCCCTCAGCCGCAGGAACATCCGGCATCAGCAGCTCATCAGCCGCCTGATGGGCATGTCCGAGAATTCGCTCCATCCCTCTACCAGGCATACCGTCGGCTGGTTGCGGGTGCATGTGGACGAAATGAACCAGCTGATCTTCATCGACGAGGTCCAGTCGGACGTGATGGAGTGGTTATGGGCGGAGGCCAGGGCTCGCCAGTGCCAGGCTGCGGC
>SACH01000607.1 GCA_009928645.1 Gammaproteobacteria bacterium
CTGCTGCAGAAGACCCTGCTCAACATCGAGGGCCTGGGCCGCCAGCTTTACCCCGAGCTTGACCTGTGGACCACCGCCAAGCCCTTCATGGAGCGATGGATGAAGGAGCAGATTGGGCCCCGGGCTTTATTGGCGCGGCTAAAGCGCAACCTGGGGCCTTATTCGGAGGAGATTCCGGAACTGCCGTTGCTGGCCTACCGGGTCCTGCAGGGCCTGGATCGCCAGACCCTGACCCTGCGCTGGCGCGCGGAGGAACTGGAACGGCTGCGGCTAGAGGTTCGTCAACACCATGCCCGCGTCCAGACCCTCCTCGCCGGGGGCGGACTAATCCTCGGGGGCACCCTGCTGCTGATCGGGGGTCCTGGCCCCTGGCTCACCCCATTCGCCGCCCAAATCCTCGCCCTCACCTTAGTAAGCTTGGGCGGCCTGCTGCTGTTGGCCCGCAGACTCTAAGCATTCACTGCCCCACCAGGTCGATCAAAGCACGGCGGGCGGCGGCAAAGCCGAAATGGGCTTCCATCACCCCCAACCCCTCCCTGGATAAGCGCTCCCAAATTTCCTGGTCCCGATAGAGCCGCAGTACCGCGGTGGCGAAGGCCATGGGTTCATCGGCCACCAGCACGGATTTACCGTCCTCCAAGAACATACCTTCCACCGCCTGGCTCGTCGCCACCACCGGCAGACCATAGGCCAGGCTCTGATTGATCTTGCCCTTGACGCCAGCGCCATAACGCAGAGGGGCAACGCTGAGCCGGCAGCCATCCAAAAAAGATTTGACCTCGGGCACATGGCCCAACACCCGGACGGAGGCGGAGGCCAGGGCTCGCACAGGAGCTGGCGGGTCGGCGCCGATAATCGAAAAGCACAAATCGGGCTCCGCCGCCAGGATCAGGGGCAGGATGTCCCGGCAGAACCAGAGTACCGCGTCCGTGTTCGGGGGGTGGGCGAAGGCGCCGATGAAGAAGATGTCCCGGCGCGCGGGAAAGGGGGCCCGGCAGCCGGGCAAGCGATGGATGTTGGAGAGGACGCGAACCTCCGCCTGGGGGGCCTCGCGGGCCAGCAGGTCCCGTTCAACTGCGCTCACCACCAGGGTGGTATCAGCCTGGGCGATGAGGCCCAGTTCCTCCCGACGTCGGCGTTCCGCCAGTCGTCGGGTCCGCGGATCACCCGTGAGCGCCGCCAGCCGCTGCTCGCGCAGAAAATGCAGATCAACCGTATCGAATACGATCCGCGCCCGAGGACAATGTCGCCGCGCCTCCCTCATGACCTTGGCGGCGGCATCGGCGCGACTGAGGATCACCAGATCGTAGTCTCCCCCCTGCGCCCGGAGATGGCGGGCGATGGATTTGACATAAGGCCGGTAGAGGACCTCCACCCCCTGACGCTGCAAATTGGCGACATAGGGGGCCGGGGCCTCCAGGTTGGCGGCGGCGAAGGTCACCTTGAAACCCAGTTCCTGGAGCAAGGCAATGAGATTCACC
>SACH01000608.1 GCA_009928645.1 Gammaproteobacteria bacterium
CGGTATCGGGCTGACCAAGATCCAGTTCCTGGAGCCCGACAAGCTGGCGGCCTTCGTCCGCTATAAGCAGATCGTGGATCCGGCGGGGCGCTTCAACCCGGGCAAGCTGATGCCGGGTTCGGGTCTCGAGGGCGCCTATACCCCTTCGCTCCGGCTGGTGAGCCAGGAGGCCATCATCCTGGAGGAAACGGAACTCGGCGCCCTCAACGAGGATATCAAGCATTGCCTGCGCTGTGGCAAGTGTAAGCCGGTCTGCATGACCCATGTGCCCCGCGCCAACCTGAATTATTCGCCGCGCAATAAGATCCTCGGCACCGGCCTCATCATCGAGGCCTTCCTTTACGAGGAGCAGACGCGCCGCGGTCTGTCGCGGCGCCATTTCGCCGAGATGAACGATCTCGCGGACCACTGCACCGTCTGCCATAAATGTCAGCCACCCTGCCCGGTCAAGATCGACTTTGGCGAGGTGACGACGCGCCTGCGCCGCATCCTGGTGGACCGGCGCCAAAAGCGCTTCAGCCCCGGCGCCTGGGCCGCCCTGCGCTTCCTCGACGTCAAGGACCCCCGCGCTATTCGCTTGCTGCGTATCGGTCTGGCCCGCTGGGGTTTTTGGGGCCTCAACCTCGCCAGCGCCCTGACCCGGAGCCTGGGCCTCTACCGGCGCCAGGAACCTCCGGCGGCGACCACGGGGCAACCCCAGGCCGTCACCCTGGCAAAGGAGCTATTGCGCCGGTCTATCCGGGTCGAGGTGCCGAAAAAATCCTTCCGCCATATCCTGGGCCTGGAGGATGCCACTCAGGTGCCCATCCTGCGCAACCCCCAGCGCAGCCCGGAGGAGACGGAGGCCGTGTTCTACTTTCCCGGCTGCGGCTCCGAGCGCCTCTTCTCGGATATCGGCCTGGCGACCTTGGCGCTCCTCTACGAGCAGGATGTGCAAACGGTGCTGCCTCCCGGATACCTCTGCTGTGGCTACCCCCAGAGCGCCGGCGGCTACGAGACCCAGGGGCGGCGCTTGACCATGGAGAATCGCGTCCTCTTTCACCGCATCGCCAATACCCTTAATTATCTGGATATTCGTACCGTCGTCGTCTCCTGCGGCACCTGCATGGACCAGTTGCTCCAGTATGAATTCGAGCGCATCTTCCCCGGCTGCCGCCTTTTGGACATCCATGAATATTTGATGGAAAGGGGCGTGACCCTCGCGGGCGGCGCCTTGCACCAGCCTGGAGGCGACGCGGACTCCGTGACCGCTGGGGGGGCATCCGGGGCGCGGGGAGGCTCGGCTATCCAGTACCTTTACCATGACCCATGCCACAGTCCCATGAAGACGCATGCCCCCCTCAAGGTCGCCGCCAACCTCTTGGGCCAGGCCGTTACCCTCACCGATCGCTGCTGCGGCGAGGCCGGAACCCTGGGCAGCGCCCGCCCGGATATCGCCAGCCAACTCCGGTATCGTAAGGCGGAGTCCCTAGTTCAGGG
>SACH01000609.1 GCA_009928645.1 Gammaproteobacteria bacterium
CAGCCAGTCCGCGTGCTGGCGATCCAGGGCGGCGCCCCGGTCTTCCTGGTCTTTGGCGTCGCGCCCCGCAGTCTCCTGGCGGATGCGGATGCCCTCGGCCGTTTGGCGATGTGCCTGCTCTTCGGTCTGTGCCTCGGTCGCCCGGTGCGCACGCCCCCGGCGGTTCTCGGCGGCGGCGTCCTCCAGATGAGCAAGCAAACGCAGCACCCGCGCATGGATACGACCCAGCTCCGACTCAATCGCAACCAGCCGGGCCTCCCGATCCCGCACCTCGCTCATGGGCCCCGCCTCCTCCATGGCTCCGGTATAGGCGAGGTAATGCTCCGGCCAGGAGGCGATCTTGCGTCGTTCGGTGGAGAGGGCGATCTCGGCATCGTTGTCCGAGATGCAGGACACCACCATCCGCTGGAGGTCCTGGAAGTCGGTGCGGCGCAGGAACATCCCGCTGACGATCTTCTCGATGTGGGTGAGGTGGTGACCGCTGCCGACGAAGGCGTAGTCCGCGACCAGAGCGCGCTGGCGCTGCCACGCCTTCCCGCTGCCCACCTTGCCTTGGATGATGGATCGGTACTCGCCGACCCCGGAGATCGCGTCGCTGTGGATCACGCCCTTGAGCTTGAAGTGCCGGCGCAGGTCGGGGACCTGGAGGATGTTGATGCCGTCCGGCAGCAGGAAGAGGTCCGCCCGATAGGGCGAGCGTACAAATCGGTACCGCCGCTCCCCGCCTTGCTGACTGGCGTGAAGGATCACCATGCAAGTGACATCGCGACGCAGGTACTCGAAGCAGATGTAGGAGGTGAGTCGCGGCAGGTAGTAGCCGTTGAAGTCCAGACGGTTGGTCTCGGTACCGACGATGCGGGACGGATTCTCGCCGTAGAAGATGGGCACCAACTGGAGCAGCGTGGTCTTGCCCCGTCCGTTGCGGCCGGTGAGCACGGCGCCGCCACTCATCGGGAACTCCACGACCCGTCCGGGGCTGTAGGAGTCGATGAGGATGAGCCGCAGGAGCTGGTAGTCCATCAAGATCGTCGGGGCTGGCAGGGGGGCAGTTACCTTAGAACGCTTTCGATAGGGTACGCAACCTGACTTCCATGCCGGCGACCCGAAGGAAAGATAAGCTGAGCACCAGTGTGTCGGCACACGGCATGATGTTGGAGGACATTGTGCGACTTGCCGCTGCCGTAGAAGCCTTGCAGTGGGGCTCGAGCATCCTTGCTCACGGATCCTTAATTTACTGTGTGATCTGCACGATGACCGCCGCAAGCGCAAAGATAGCGGCGATCAATTGCAGCCCATTGACAAGATCCATATTTGCATGCTCCGCAAATAGATTTGTCTTGCGGAGGGCATCCGAGTA
Organism: Gammaproteobacteria bacterium; assembly: GCA_009928645.1. GTDB lineage: Bacteria > Pseudomonadota > Gammaproteobacteria > Chromatiales > Chromatiaceae > M0108. The sequence goes on from SACH01000609.1 coordinate 1,358, forward strand.
ATACTTTAGGTTCTCACACCCGTAAACCACTCTTCGGCCCGCCGCAAGACAGGTTTACACCTTGAAGCCCTATGGAGCTGTCACTCCATGGGGTTTCGCCTTTTGTAGGCTACCACA
>SACH01000117.1 GCA_009928645.1 Gammaproteobacteria bacterium
TGATGACACGATAATCGGCCTTACCCACGGACATCAGTGCCCGATGACGCGGTAACCGGCCTCACCCAAAGGATGCCCGGCGATACCCAGTGATAGGCGCCGACACTCAGCCATCGCCATCCTTATCCAGTCAAATCCAAAGTCAAATCCAACCCAAAGTCAAATCCAACTATCCCCGGCCATGGCCGCCTATGCGCTGCCTAGGTCGCCGATACCCAGCAATCCGGATCAAGACCCATGAAGAAACTCCTATTGGCCGATACCTCCTCCCTCCACTCCCGACGGGGCCTGGGCCAGCGCGTGGCCTATGGCTTTGCCCTGGCCTTCTATCTGTGCGCCGCGCTCTGTGTCGCCGGGTTCCTGCTCTGGTATGGCGAACTCGGTGGCGAACATCCGGTCATCGCCAGCCTGGGGGCGAGCCTGGTCTTCTTTATCGGCGCGGGGATCGTGCTGCATGTCATTGGCCACGCCAACCTGCCCAGCCTGGGCTTTTCTCAGGCTCATGGCCAGGGCGGGGAAGGAGGTGAAATGCGGTGACCGGTCACGCCTGAGCGAAGACGTCGCGACCTGGGATCATTCGCCCGCCAGGCGGGTGAACTGGGCGATCTGGGGACCGTAGAGATAGACCAGGACCATGCAGACGGGGACCAGGAGACCGAAGATCCGCACCGGGTAGCGGATGCCAGGCGTGGCGCCGCTGACCTCCAGGAATTCCTCGATGACCAGGCCGCCCTTGAGGGCGGTGATGGTGGCGACGATCAAGGTCAGGATAAGACCGGGGGAGGCCCCATCCCCCAGGCCGGCGCCGGCGAGGGTCAGGACCACCAGCAGGAGCCACGTCAGGGTGAGGGTGCGAAGGGAAGGTTTCATGAGGGTCAGGACCGCTTTAGTGGCTGAGTGCTAACGCCACCGCTTGGCTGTTGGAAGTTGCCGCCCAGTCAGGTTCACGGCAGAACATAGAAAAGCGGAAAGATCATCAGCCAGATCAGGTCCGTGGCGTGCCAATAGCTGGCGAAGGCGATCAGGCCGCGGTGATTTTCGGTGGTATAGGCGCCAGTGGCGAGGCGGGCGAGGACCCAGACCATGCCGAGCAGCCCCCAACTGACGTGGACCAGGTGGTTGAAGGTCAGGTAGTAATAGGCCAGTTGGAAGACATCGCCCTGCCCGGTGAGGCCCTGGGCCAGATTCCAGCGAAATTCCAGAACCTTCATGAGGGGATAACCCAGGCCCGTGACCAGGCCCAGGCCCAGCCAGATCAGGGCGGGGCGCTGGCGGTTGGCGCGCACCGCGTGGACGGCGCCCGCCACCAGAAAGCTGCTGGTGAGCATGATCAGGGTGTTGAGGATGCCGGCTAGGGTCCACAGCTTGGCCGGCCCCTGGTGAAAGGCCCCAGGATGGTGGGCGCGAGCGATGAAATAGACCAGGAACATCAGGGCGAACTCCGTCATCTCGGCGAAGATGCCCACCCAGATGGCCCGGTTACCTGGAATGCCGCTATCGCGCGTGGCAAGGGCAGGCGCGGCGACCGGGTCATCGTCCCGTGCCATCGCGGGAATCAGGGCTTCCATGATTCTTTACGCCTCGGGCTCGCCTCTCCGCCGGGTTGTGCTGTCGGCTCCGCGATGAGGTCTGCCTGGAGGGCTGGTTCCACCCCCGGATCCGACGCGATGACCGATGCCGGAGCCGGCCCCGGGGCCGTGAGGGGGAAGGCCCGGCGATAGAGCGCGTACTGACTGTAGGCCAGCACCGGCGCGACCAGGGCCAGCAAGGGGGGAAGGAGAAATCCCAGGAGCAGGCCCAGCACGAGGATCAGCCCCCAGGTCAGGGTCGCGGTCAGGTTGCCAAAGACGGTCCTGACGCTGGCATGGATGGCGGGGATGATCGGGGCGCGGCCTTCCTGCAACAGCGGCAGGGAAAAGCCGGCGATCAAATGGATGCCGGCGGCCAGCACGGCCCCCATGAGGCTGGCCCAGATCACGAAAGACCGCAAGCCGGGGTGGGCCCACGCGGTCGGGATCAGCGGGGAAGCGGGGTTCAGGGCGGACGAGGTCCCTGCCCCCGCGCCCCCCAGAGGGGCGGCGACCACCGGCTCCACCGCAGTGCCGGCCCCGACCATGAAGGCGTAGAGGATGCCCGCGTCGGTGATCCAGACCAGCAGCAGAAAGCCGCACGCCGCCGCCAGGGCCCAAAAGCCCGCCCCCAGGCGTCGATAGGTGGACAGGGCCAAGCCGAGGCGGGGTCTCTCGCCCCGGGCCCGGGCCTGCTGGAGGCCATGGAAGAGCGGCATGGCCAGGGGGGCGATCAGGGCCATGCCCCCGGCGATGATCAGCACCACGGCCGGGACCCCCAAGGCGAAGGGGATCAGCAATAACACCAGCCCGAGGAGGGCGATGAGGCCACCCAGCATCAGGCTGAGTCCCGGCATGGCCCGGAATTCCCGCCAGCCGGCGCCAAGAACGCGGGCGACATCGGTGAGGCGGAGGGGTTGAGGAGCAAGGGTGTTCACGGCCTGCGGGTCCCTGGGGCTAGCTTGACTTGGGTCATGGTCCAGGGGAGTCGGGGTGGGTACCTTGATTTACCTCAATTTCACGATTTTCTCCCCCTTGATATAGGTCAAGGGCAAGCGGGGACGGGCCTCTTACTCTCAGCGATGGCTGACCCCGGGTTGGCCGTCCATCCAGAACGATGAGCGAAGCGAGAGGAAATGGTTATGACATTGAATTCCCTGACGACCAGCCGAACCCGCCGCGTCGGCGCCTTCCTGGTCAGCGCCCTGGCCTTTGCCGTGGGCAGCGCCCTGGCCGCGGAAGAGGCCCCACGGCCTGGCACCAGCAGCGCCGAAATTTCCTATGAGGGTGCCCCCGGCGCCATCGACCCCGCGTCCATGAAGGACTTCATGGACGGCGAAGGTCCCAAGATGACCAAGGATGAATTCGCCCAGGCCAAGGAGATCTTCTTCCAGCGCTGCGCCGGCTGCCATGGCGTGCTGCGCAAGGGGGCCACCGGCAAGCCCCTGACCACCGACAAGACCCGCGCCCTGGGCACCGATTACCTCAAGGCCATGATCACCTACGGGTCGCCCGCGGGCATGCCCAACTGGGGTACTTCCGGTGACTTCACCGAGGCCCAGATCGATCTCATGGCCCGCTATCTACAGCATGAGCCGCCCCAGCCTCCTGAATATGGCATGCCGGAGATGAAGGCCTCCTGGAAGGTGCTGATCCCGCCCGAGAAGCGCCCCACCAAGAAGATGAACAACCTCAACCTGGACAACCTCTTCTCCGTGACGCTGCGCGACGCCGGTGAGATCGCCCTGATCGATGGCGATTCCAAGGAGATCGTCAGCATCATCAAGACTGGCTACGCGGTCCATATCTCCCGCCTCTCCGCCTCCGGCCGCTACCTCTTCGTCATCGGCCGCGACGCCAAGATCAATCTCATCGACCTGTGGATGGAGAAGCCCGACAACGTCGCCGAGATCAAGGTCGGCATGGAGGCCCGCTCCGTCGAGACCTCCAAGTTCCCGGGCATGGAGGACAAGTACGCCATTGCCGGCACCTATTGGCCGCCCCAGTTCGTCATCATGGACGGCGACACCCTGGAGCCCCTCAAGATCGTCTCCACCCGGGGCATGACCGTGGACACCCAGGAATACCACCCGGAGCCGCGCGTCGCCGCCATCGTCGCCTCCCACAAGCACCCCGAGTTCATCGTCAACGTCAAGGAGACCGGCCACATCCTGATGGTCGACTACTCGGACATCAACAACCTCAAGACCACCGACATCGAGGCCGCGCCCTTCCTGCATGACGGCGGCTGGGATGCCTCCAAGCGCTACTTCCTGACCGCCGCCAACAAGTCCAATAAGCTGGCGGTGGTGGATTCCCAGGATCAGAAACTGGCGGCCCTGGTGGAGGTCGGCGACATCCCCCACCCGGGGCGTGGCGCCAACTTCGTCGATCCGCAGAACGGTCCCGTCTGGGCCACCAGCCACTTGGGTGATGCCTCCATCACCCTGGTCGGCACCGACCCCAAGGGACATCCGGACCAGGCCTGGAAGGTGGTTCGCACCCTGCAAGGCCAGGGCGGCGGTTCCCTGTTCATCAAGACCCATCCCAAATCCAAGAACCTGTACGTGGACACGGCCCTCAACTCGGTGGAGAAACTGAGCCAGAGCGTGGCGGTGTTCAACATCGACAAGCTGGATGCCCCCTTCACCGTCCTGCCCATCGCCGAGTGGGCGGATCTGGGCCCGGGTCCCAAGCGCGTCGTGCAGCCTGAGTACAATAAGGCCGGTGACGAGGTCTGGTTCTCGGTGTGGAATACCAAGGACACCAAGTCGGCCCTGGTGGTGGTGGATGACAAGACCTTGAAACTGAAAAAGGTCATCAAGGACGACCGGCTGGTGACCCCCACCGGTAAGTTCAACGTCTACAACACCATCCACGATGTCTACTAGGCCTTGACCCGACCTGGAAATTGTCCCGCCTTGGTTCCCGAATGGCGTGGCCCTCCCATGGGTGGATGTCGGGAACAGGAATAGGGGCCTTTTCTTGGACGTATAAGCCTGTTCCCGGGCTCCAGCCGGGGCCTGGGACGGGCGCGAATCTCGCCCGCATCCTGGCAACAAGCGGACCCCCGCGGCCGCCGCCCGACCGAGGAACCATGGCATGACCTATTCGCGATCCCGAACCCTAATCCCGCTGGCCATGGCCCTTTTCGCCCCCGTCCTCCTGGCGGACACCGGCCCGTCGGGGACGGCCATGACCACCCCCCCGGTCGTCGCCGCTCCGGTGGCCCCCACGCCGGAGCGACCCGCGGACCAACCCCGGGAGGCGGGGGCACTCTATGCCCAGATCTGCGCCGAGTGTCATGGCGCGGATCGCCTGGGGATCACGGGCCCGCCCCTGATCCCGGAGAATTTCGGCCGCCTCAAAAAGGAAGAGGCCGCCAAACTCATCCTCGAAGGCCGGCCGGCGACCCAGATGCCGCCCTTCGCTGATCGCCTCTCCCTGGCCGAGGCCCAGGGCCTGGTGGATCTGGTCTTCACCCCCCTGCCGGCGACCCCGGAGTGGGGCCTGGAACGTATCCGCCAGAGCCATCTGCCCCTGGTCCCGCCGGAGAAACTGCCCGACCGGCCGCTGCACAATGCCGATCCCCTGAATCTGTTCGTGGTGGTGGAGACCGGCGACCATCACGCCACCCTCCTGGATGGCGATCGCCTGGAGCCCCTCCACCGCTTCGCCACCCGCCGCGCCCTCCATGGCGGCCCCAAGTTCTCCAATGACGGCCGCTTCGTCTATTTCGCCTCCCGCGATGGCTGGATCAGCAAGTTCGACCTGCACAGCTTCCAGACGGTGGCCGAGATCCGCGCCGGCATCAACACCCGCAACCTGGCGGTGTCCGGCGACGGGCGCTATGTCGCCGTGGCCAACTATCTGCCCCACAACCTGGTGCTGCTCGACGCCCGCGACCTGCTGCCCCTCAAGGTGATCCCGGTCCAGGACGACGCGGGCAAGACCTCGCGGGTCAGCGCCGTCTATGCCGCGCCGCCGCGTCACAGCTTCGTCGCCGCCCTCAAGGACATCCCGGAGGTGTGGGAGATCCTGGTGGCCGACGAGCCCCTGCCGGTCTACAACGGCCCCATGCATGACTACCGGATGGGGGAGGGCACCGCCCTGGTCAAGGGCCCCTTCCCGGTGCGTCGCACCCGGCTGGATGGCTTTCTCGACGATTTCTTTTTCACCCAGAACTATCAAGTCCTGATCGGCGCCGCCCGCGATGGCAGCCAGGGCCAGGCGGTCAATCTGGACGTGCGCCAGCGCGTCGCCACCCTGGACCTGGATGGCATGCCCCATCTCAGCTCCGGCATCACCTGGGAACGGGACGGTCGCACCCTCCTGGCCACCCCCCACCTGTCCAAGCCCGAGGTGTCGGTCATCGACCTGGGCACCTGGGAGACGATCAAGCGCATCCCCACCCTGGGCCCGGGCTTCTTCGCCCGCAGCCATGAAAACAGTCCCTACGCCTGGGTCGACGTCTTCTCCGGGGCGCACAAGGACGCCATGCACGTCATCGACAAGCAGACCCTGGAGATCGTCGCCACGCTGAGGCCCGAGCCGGGCAAGACCGCCGCCCATGTGGAATTCGACCGTTACGGCAAATACGCCCTGGTGAGTATCTGGGAGGACGAGGGTGCCCTGGTGATTTACGACGCCCGGACCCTCCAGGAGGTCAAGCGCCTGCCCATGCGCAAGCCCTCCGGCAAGTACAACGTCCATAACAAGATCACCCGCTCCGAGGGCACCAGCCACTGAGACCAGTCTGGCGCGGTGCCAACCGGCCGTATGCGATCATACCTCCCCGCTGCCGGGGCTGGACTAGATTGCGCAAGGTGCTGATGCGGTTAAACCCTCCCCGCGGTTGGGCAAGGGTTGGGGGGAGGGGGGCTGAACGGTCATGCCGTGCCTAAAAAACGTGCCCAAGCAAGCCCCCGCCTCTCGAACGGGAGACCCCGTTCGCGGAGGGGAGGGTCCCGGCCCGATGAGACAGACGCCTTTGCTGGTGGAATTTCTCATGGGACCTTCAGGCAAAAGGTCGCATAATCCCCCCGAACTTCTTGACCGGGATGAGGTGAGATGACCCGCCCTGATCTGGCCAGGCCGTCTGAACCGGCGCCGGGCGCGCTGGGGATCACACCGGTGCCGGTGGCCGCGTCGATGGGAGTGCCCATGAATTCGTCCCTGGATGTGCCCCTGGATCATGAGCCCCGTCAGCCGGCGGGTCTATGGCTGCGGCCGGATCTGCCCTTTCTGGCGGTGAGTCTTGGCGTGGTCGGGATGCTGGTCTTCAGCCGCGCCTACAGCTATCTGCTGTTTCACGTCCTGGTCGAGTTTTTCAGCATCGCCATCGCCTTCAGCATTCTGCTGCTGGTGTGGAACACCCGCGAACTGCCCGGCAACGGTCTGCTGCGGGTCATCGGCGTGGGTTACGCCGCGGCGGCCTGCATCGATGTCGTCCATACCTTGGCCTTCAAGGGGATGAACATCTTTCCCGGCTACGACGCGGACCTGCCAACCCAACTCTGGATCGCCGCCCGTTTTCTTCAGGCCGGGGGCCTGCTGGCCGCGACCCTGGCCTATCGCCGCCAGGTGGGACTCCCTCGGTTGCTGGCGGTCTTCGGGGTCCTGACGGTCCTGCTGATCGCTGCCCCCTTCGTGGGCCTCTTTCCCGTCGCCTACCAGGAAGGGCTGGGGCTGACCCCCTTCAAGATCGCCAGTGAATACCTCATCGTCGCCCTCCTGCTCACCGCGGCCGGGCGGCTGTGGCTCATTCGCGCCGACCTGGACCCGACGACCTACCGGCTGATCCTGGGGTCCGCCCTCTGCGCCGCCGTGGGTGAGATGGCCTTCACCGTCTATATCGATGTCTACGATGTCGCGAACATGGTGGGCCACCTGTGCAAGGTCGCCGCCTACTACCTGCTCTACCGCGCCATCTACGTCACCAGCATCCACGACCCCTTCAACACCCTGTTCCGGGAACTCAAGGCCTCGGAACAATCCCTGCGCGCCTCCCAGGAACTGCTGCGTCAGGCCATGGGTGACGAAATCCGCCAGCTCAACGCCGACCTGGAGCGCAAGGTCGAGGAGCGCACCGCCGCCCTGGAGGCCGCCAACCATGAACTCGCCCGGCTCTCCATGACCGACGGCCTGACCGGCCTGGCCAATCGGCGCCGGTTCGACGAGGTCCTGGCCACGGAATGGGCGCGGGCGCGCCGCTAT
>SACH01000610.1 GCA_009928645.1 Gammaproteobacteria bacterium
CCGGATGAGCGCTTTATTCCGCCATGAAAAGCGCATTCTCATTGGCACGCTGACAAATTTGTTGTTATTTGATCTGGCTCGGGACCTTGCCCGGCAAGGGCCTTGATCACAAATCCGCCCAAGACCGAGTGATGCGCTTGGTTATAGGCATCGGAGAGGTTGGCAGGATCTCCGAACACTCATACCCTTGGAGGTGCAAACTCACCGAGGGTTGGAAAAGATGTCCGAGGATCCTGCCACGATTGACTTTAGCGCAGCGGCCTGGCGTTCGCCAGTCGGCCGTGTCTGGCTGGCGAGCGGTGGTGCGCGATGAAGCACCGCACACGCCTGGAGCGAGCGGAACAGCGCGAGGCCGCGGCGAACCACTTGGCGCAGGGGCAACCCCTGCGGCAGGTGGCGGCGGACCTGGGAGTCGCCCGCAGCACCCTGCGCGATTGGTGTGCGGCGGCGCCGGTGGCAGGGCTGCCCCCCGAGGTCGCGGCGTGCCTGGCGACCCCGGCGGGGGTCCGTTGGCTGCACCGGCTGGTGGTGGTGCTGCATCTGATCATCACCCTGCGCGCCGGCGCCGGGGTGCGCCTGGTGTGTGAATTCCTGGAACTGAGTGGCCTGTCGGCGGTCGTCGGGGCCGCCTATGGCAGCCAGTACGCCCTGACGGTGCAGGTTCAGGACGCCGTGGCCCAACAGGCGCAGGCCCAGCGCAGCGTCCTGGCCACGGGCATGCCGCCGCGGGCGGTGACGGTGTGTGAGGATGAAACGTTTCACCCCGACGTCTGCCTGGTCGCCATCGAGCCGGTGTCGAATTTCATCCTGCTGGAACAGTATGCGCCCGATCGCACTGCCGCGACCTGGACGCAGGCCCTGGCCACGGCCGTGGAGGGCTTGCCGGTCACCGTGATCCAGGGCACCAGCGATGAAGCCACGGCCCTGCGGCGTCATGTGGCGAAAGACCTCGGTGCCCAGCACGCCACCGACCTCTTTCATGGCCAGCATGAGGTATCGAAGGGGACCAGTCTGCACCTGGCCCGCCAGGTCAAACAGGCCACCGCCGCCGTCGCGGTGGCCCAGCAGGCGGTGGACGCCGCGCAGGACGCCCGGCGCGCCTATGAGACACAGCGCCCCCGTCCGCGCGGCCGCCCCCCCACCTTCACCGCCCGGCTTGACGCCGCCAGGACCGACCTGATCCGCGCCGAACGGGCGCAGGCCGAAGCCCACGCGCGACAAGCGCAGGCCCGTGAGCAGATCCGGGAACTGGGGAACCTGTATCACCCGTATGACCTGGTGCGCGGCGGCGCGCAAGCCGTCGCGCACGTCGCCGCCCGCTTCGCCGCGGTGTGGGCACGCCTGGCGCAGCTCGCCGACGCGGCCGACTTGCCCGCGCGGGCGCGCGAACACCTCGCCAAAGCCCAGCGCCTGACGGTGCCGTGGCTGGCCACCCTGGCCTTCTTTTGGGCGACCGTCCAGACCCGGGTCG
>SACH01000611.1 GCA_009928645.1 Gammaproteobacteria bacterium
CAAGCGTTGCTTGGCGAAGGGTATCTGTCTATCTGTCCTGGCTCCCATTGACGGGGTCTCCCGGCTGGCGCCACCCGACCCGGGATAGCCAGGAATTGAGGCGTGATGTCTGTCACAGAGAGGCCGTGATCATGGTTAGGGTGATGAATTTGATCCTGAGGGGCATGGGCGGCATCCGCGGCACTTCTCCCGTTGCTGCCTGGCTGTTCCTGATCCTGCTGGGGTTACTCAGTACCGCCCCGGCCCTGGCTGCCGGGCTCGATGCCCAGGTCGATCGTACCCGCCTGGCCGAGGGCGAGTCGCTGCTCCTGACGATCTCAGGTCCGGGGGATGTCTGGGGAACCCCCGATACGGCGGTGCTGGCCCAGAATTTCAGTGTTCAGAATCAGGGGCAGGGCACTAGCACCGTCATGAGCAACGGCCGGGTGACGACCACCCGGGAATGGCGCTTCCTGCTCACCCCTAAAACCAGTGGCCGGCTCACCATCCCCGGTATCAGGCTCGGGGATCTGGAGAGCCTGCCGATTGCCATCGAGGTGCTGACCGCCGCCTTGGCCGCCCAGGTCGGCGAGGCCCCGGCGGCATGGCTGGAGGCCGAACTCGATCGTGAGCAGGTCTATGTTCAGGGACAGGTCATCTATACCCTGCGCATCCTGCTGCGGCCTCAGGTGCAGAATGCCAGTCTGCAAGACCCCACGGCGGAGGCTGTCCAGATCGAGCGCCTGGGGGAGGACCAGGTGACCGAGGTCCAGCGCGATGGCCTGCGTTACCGGCAGATCGAACGGCGTTATGCCCTGCTGCCCCAGCATAGTGGGGCGATCGAGATCCAGGCGCCGCTGCTGTCCGCGGCCGTGCCCGAGTCCCGAACCAGCCGCAGTCAGGCCGCCGGAGTCGGAGCTGGAGCCGGCCCCGGTTCGCCCTTCGGGTCGGGGGCCAGCGCCTTCGAGCAATTCTTTGGCCGCGATCCCTTCGGCGAGATGGATAGCCTCTTTCAACGGACCCGGCCGATCCAGGTACGAGGTCCCGCACTGACCCTGGAGGTCAAACCACAGCCGGCAGGGGCCCCCGCCCCCTGGCTGCCGGCCGAGGATCTGCAACTGGCGGAGAACTGGACCCCGGATCCCGCCGCGGCCCAGACCCGGCTCCGGGTCGGGGAGCCCATCACCCGCACCATCGCCCTGACCGCCCAGGGGCTCAGTGCCGCCCAGTTGCCGGACCTGACCGGGGCGGTTCCTCCCGGGGTCAAGAGCTACCCTGACAAGCCCAGGACCGAGACCCGGGCCGAGGGGAGCACCCTGGTGGCGGTCAAGGAAATCCGGCAGGCCCTGGTGCCGATAGTGGCCGGCAAGCTGGTGCTGCCCGAGATTAGTCTGGGCTGGTGGGATACGCGGGCCGATCAGGAGCGGGTTGCCGTGCTGCCGGCACGGACCCTGGAGATTCTGCCAGCGATGGGGGCGATTGATAGCCAGA
>SACH01000612.1 GCA_009928645.1 Gammaproteobacteria bacterium
GCCCTACACGGTCAACACGGTGGACGAGCATCTCGACATGCTCATGGTCTGCCATCACCTCTCCCCCGCCATCGCCGAGGACGTCGCCTTCGCCGAGTCGCGCATCCGACGTGAGACTATCGCCGCCGAGGATATCCTCCACGACCTGGGGGCCTTCTCCATGATCTCCTCAGATAGCCAGGCCATGGGCCGGGTGGGGGAGGTCATCACCCGTACCTGGCAGACGGCCCACAAGATGAAGGCGCAGCGCGGCAGCCTGGCCGGGGACCCGGCGCGCTACGACAATGGCCGCGCCCGACGCTATATCGCCAAGTACGCCATCAACCCCGCCATCACCCACGGCATCAGCCACGAGGTGGGCTCCATCGAGGTGGGCAAGCTGGCGGACCTGGTGCTATGGCGGCCGGCCTTTTTCGGCGTCAAGCCCAGCCTCATCATCAAGGGCGGGATGATCGTTGCCGCGCCCATGGGCGATCCCAACGCCTCCATCCCCACCCCCCAGCCGGTGCACTACCGGCCCATGTTCGGCGCCCTGGGCGGGGCGCGCCTGGCCACGCGCCTGACGTTCATCTCCAAAGCCGCGACCGCGGCGGGGGTGCCGGAGCGGCTGGGGCTGCGCAGCCAGATCGGGGTGGTGACCCGCTGCCGGGACCTGCGCAAGGCCGACATGCGCCTCAACGATTGGCAGCCCCACATCGAGGTGGACCCCCAGACCTACCAGGTAAGGGCCGACGGCGAATTGCTGGTGTGCGAGCCGGCCATCGAGCTGCCCCTGGCGCAACGTTACTTTCTGTTTTGACGATTTTTAATGACGCTGATGCCACCCCCGGTCCCAAGCGAAACCCCCACCCCAAGCCAGACAAGGATCCAGGGCAGGTCCCAGGGCCTCGGGCCAAGCCAGAATCAGCGCACAAGCCGCGGCGAGACGCCACGCCCCGGCCGGCCATGCCAGGCATGCCAGTTGGGGCGAACCCGCCGCAGGGCCCTGTCCAAGGGGTATGACCGATGATTCGCCTGACCCAGCTCCTGACGCGGGCGGAGGCCGGGGACGCCACGTCGGTTGCCACCCTGACCCTACCCCTGGCGAGCCGGATCAAGAGCCGCCTGCGGGTGACCCTGGACGATGGCCGCGAGGCCGGGCTCTTCCTGGAGCGGGGGCTCAGCCTGCGGGAGGGCGATCTGCTGGCCAGCCCGGAGGGCCTGACCGTCCGGGTGCGGGCCGCCCCGGAAAGCCTGTCCGTAGCCTCCTGCCCGGACCCCCTGCTGCTGGCGCGGGCCTGCTACCACCTGGGCAATCGCCACGTCCCCTTGGAAATCGAGGCCGGCCGGCTTCGCTATCGGCACGACCATGTCCTGGACGCCCTGCTGCGCGGCCTGGGGCTGGCGGTGAGTTGCGAGGAAGGACCCTTCGAACCCGAACCCGGTGCCTATGCCAGTGGCGCTGGTCATGCCCACGGCCAGGCCCAT
>SACH01000613.1 GCA_009928645.1 Gammaproteobacteria bacterium
GGCAAGGGAATGGAACATCACCTTGCCGCCGCCTGGACCTTGAAGTCCACCTATTACTGGACCCAGACGTTTCCGGCCGGACGGGAAGTCACGGTCGAGCATGCCTATCAGCCCGCCGTCGGCGTCTCCGTCGGCACCCTCTGGGGCACGCGGGAATGGCCCCAGGACCCGGAATATCCCGCGGAGAGGCGCCATTACTGCGTGGACGACGCGTTCGTCGCCGCCGTGGAGCGCGCCCGCCGTCCCGGCGACTTTGCGCCGCCGTTCCACGAAAAGCGCCTTGAATACATCCTCACCACCGGCGCCAACTGGAAGGGGCCGATCAAGGATTTTCGCCTGGTGGTCGACAAGGGAGCCCCAGCCAACCTCGTGAGTTTTTGTGGCGAAGGAGTGCGCAAGATCGGGCCCACAACCTTCGAGGTTCGCTACCGTGACTACACGCCGCAGCGTGACCTCTCGGTTTTGATCCTGGTACGGCATCCGCGGTAGTGATCAGGCGCTTCCCGTTATCACCATCTGGACCATGCATCGTCCCTGCCCTAACGTGTCGCCATCCACTTGCGGAGGCACCACAGCGCTGTTCGTCCTGGGCGGTTCGCTCCGGATCGGCGCGCATGCCATGGGGGCCGCCGAACTCGCCGTCCTGGAGCGCGAAGGGACGCTGGTCGCCGCCGAGATTGCTGAGGACGCCAGCGTCCTGTTGCTGTCCGGAGAACCGCTCAACGAGCCCATCGTCGGTCACGGCCCCTTTGTCATGAATCGCCGCGAGGAGATCGTCCAGGCCATCCGCGATTTCTATGGCGATGTGTCGTCGTGAGAGGGCTAGGGTGCTGATCCTGAAAGGGTGGAAGGGGACCAGGTCTGGGGCAGGTTGCGCTTCGCCTGTTGATTGTTCGCCTGTTGGACTAGGTGGCGCGTCGCCTGGTAGGACCTCTGGCAAAACGCCCGGAAGGGCGCCTCCAGAGCCTCAGCAGGCCAAACACCGGTCTCGGTCGTGAGCTGTCCGCTTGCCAGTTCGTAGCGGGCCAGGATGTCGATGTACTCCTTGCGGTCGCGCACGTCGATCACCACCGGCAGGTGGCCGGATCGCAAGACCGGGATATTGCTCAACAGGCGGGCCATGCGCCCATTGCCGTCCCAGAACGGATGCACATGCACGAACCCCAGGTGCAGCCGGGCATAGGCATCGACCGCGTCCGTCTCACTCAGGGACTCGGTGGCGAGCCGACTGAGCTCGGCCAACCACACGGCCATCAGCGGCGGCACGTCTCCGGGTGATGCGTATTCGATGAAGGTCTGGCGCCCATCCTCGGTCACGGCATAGGTCCCATTCGGCTCCAGCTTCCAGGCGTCGTAAGGCTTGTAGATGTCGGTCACGATTTCAGACTGGACTGCCCGGTGCAGGTCGAACAGGCGCGATTCTGTGATAGGCCCGTCAAGCCCCTCGTAGATCAGCGCGATC
>SACH01000118.1 GCA_009928645.1 Gammaproteobacteria bacterium
TTGTTTTTATGGTGGGCCGTCAGGGATTTGAACCCCGGACCAAGGGATTATGAGTCCCCTGCTCTAACCACTGAGCTAACGGCCCATGCATTGTCATCCGCTACTAAAGGGATTATTGGCCTGACATTGATCACTCACTGTCGAGGAAGCTGCGTAGTTTATCCGAACGGGTGGGATGGCGGAGTTTGCGCAGGGCCTTGGCCTCGATCTGGCGGATGCGCTCGCGGGTGACGTCGAACTGCTTGCCGACCTCTTCCAGGGTGTGATCGGTGTTCATGTCAATGCCGAAGCGCATGCGCAGTACCTTGGCCTCACGGGAGGTGAGACTGGCGAGCATATTTTGCGTGGCCTCGCGGAGACCCTCGATGGTAGCGGATTCCACGGGGGAGATAACGCCCGAATCCTCGATGAAATCGCCGAGGTGCGAATCCTCGTCATCGCCAATGGGGGTCTCCATGGAAATGGGTTCCTTGGCGATCTTGAGGACCTTGCGCACCTTATCCTCAGGCATCTCCATGCGCACGGCCAGTTCCTCGGGCGTGGCCTCGCGGCCCATCTCCTGGACCATCTGCCGAGAGACGCGATTGAGCTTGTTGATCGTTTCGATCATGTGCACCGGGATACGGATGGTGCGGGCCTGATCGGCGATGGAGCGAGTGATGGCCTGACGAATCCACCAGGTGGCATAAGTGGAAAACTTATAGCCGCGACGGTATTCGAACTTGTCCACCGCCTTCATCAGGCCGATGTTGCCTTCCTGAATCAGGTCCAGGAACTGGAGACCGCGGTTGGTGTATTTCTTGGCGATGGAGATGACCAGGCGTAGGTTGGCCTCGACCATTTCCTTCTTGGCGCGACGTGCCTTGGCCTCGCCGATGGACATGCGCCGGTTGACTTCCTTGATCTCACCAACGGTCAGGTAATTTTCGCGCTCGACTTCCTGGAGTCGGCGTTGGGCGCGGCGAATATCCTGGGCATGGCCAGTGAGGGCGGCGGCATAAGGCTCACCACTGGCGATCTGGCCATCCAGCCAGTCGGGATTGGTCTCGTTAGCCGGGAAGGTATTGATAAAGGTCTTGCGCGGCATGCCAGCGCTGTCGATGGCCAGACCCATGATGACCCGTTCCTGGGAACGGATCCGTTCGATGGTGGCGCGCAGGGTCTCAGCCAGTTCCTGGAAGACGTTGGCGACCAGCTTAAACTGCAGGAAGACCTCGGAGACGTCGTCCATGGCCTGGCGAGTGCGGTCATCCAGCCGGCCATGGCGATCCAGACATTCCTTGAGGTGAGCATAGCGGTCGCGCATGAGTTGGACCCGCCGCGCCACCTCCTCAGGGTCGGGACCCGAATCGACGGTAGCGACCTCCTCGGTCTCCTCTTCCACATGGTCGTCGACGACCTCGGGATGCTCCTCGTCAGCGGCAGCCTCCTCGACCGGCGGGGTGGCGAGGATGGCGGCCGGCGGGGCGGGCAGGGATTCCTCGGTGTCGGTAAAGCCGGAGATGGCGTCGGACAGCCGCATCTCGTCTTTTTCGACCCGGGCGAAGATTTCCAGCAGGCGCTCAATACTGCGGGGGTACATGGAGAGGGCGGCGAGGACCTGGTTCAGCCCTTCCTCGATGCGCTTGGCGATCTTGAGCTCACCCTCGCGGGTGAGCAACTCCACGGTACCCATCTCACGCATGTACATGCGCACCGGGTCGGTGGTGCGACCGAACTCGGAATCGACACTGGCCAGGGCGGCGGCGGCGGCCTCGGCGGCCTCGTCGTCAGAAACGGCCGTATCGCTGAGGGTCGAGTCGAGCTCCGCGGGGGCAGTCTCGTGAACCTCGATCCCCATATCGTTGATCATCCTGACGATGTCTTCGATCTGTTCGGGCTCGACAATGCCCTCGGGCAGGTGATCGTTGACCTCGGTATAAGTCAGGTAGCCCTGCTCTTTGCCTTTGGTGATCAGTTGCTTCAGCTGGGACTGTTGCTGCTGTTGATCCATGCGGGCACCCTGGAGTTGCTAGGCTGGAAGAATCGGTAGGTGGGAGACGGCCAAAAGGTCAGCCGAACATGATATCAGATCTTGGGAAGTTAAAAACCGGCCAGTTTGACCGACATTCGCCAGTACTTGTAGGAGCGCAAGCTGGAGGCCTGGCGACACTATCTTTAAAGTAGCCAGTTAAGACGGATTTCCAAGTCGGCAGGCGAAAATAAATTCCACAGAAGTGAGCAGACCCGGAGTCCAGCTTAGGAGAGGGCTGTTTGGGGACAAGGGCGGCTGGTTATAAGACTGACGAGCCTGTCCGGCTGGACTGGATGGCCAGGCGCAAGGCGTCCTTCTCCTCCTCGGTCCATTCGGCGGTGCTGGCGCGGTTGAACAGTGTGCTGCTTCGCGCTGCCACCGCCTCATGGTTGAGCCGTTGGATGGCGCCAGCCAGTTCGGGGGCCAGGCCGTCGGGGGGGACATGGGCCAGTAATCCCGGGTCCGCCAACCGCCGCAGGAAAGGGAAACCTTCCATCTCCCGCCAGCGCTCAAGGAGGGCGGCGCTGCCCAGCCCGGGATGACGGGCGAGGGTGCCGAGGAGGTCAGCGAGCAGGGGGATGCCGGGGCTGTTGAGTTGCCGCCAGTCTTCGTCTAGATCGCTCAGCACGGATGCCAGTTCGGGATATTGGACGAGGATGGCAATGGCCAGGCGCAGGGGGGTGGCGGCCTGGTGCCGGGTGGTCGGCGGGGGCGATGGCCGGCGGTGGCCCAAGGCGCGACGTGAGGGGGGGGGGGGGAGGTTGGGCAAGGCCAGACCGACCAGTTTGGACAGCCGGTCCCGCAACAAGTCGCGCAACAGGCCGGCGGGCAAACGTTCCAGCAGGGGGGTGACCCGGGTGCCGAGCCGAGCGCGGCCGTCCAGGGTGTTGAGGTCAATGCCCGTAGCCAGGTGATCGAGGAGAAAGTCGGACAGGGTTTTGGCCTGCTGCAGGCGCTCCTCGAAGGCGGCACGGCCTTCCTGGCGGATCAGAGTGTCAGGGTCCTCGCCTTCGGGCAGGAAGAGGAAGCGGATCTCCTGCTGGCCCGTCGCCAGGGGCAGGCAGGTTTCCAGGGCCTTCCAGGCGGCGTTTCGTCCGGCCTGATCGCCATCGAAGCAGAAGATCAGTTCCGGCGTCTGGGGGAGGAGGTGTCGCAGGTGATCCGGTGTGGTAGCCGTGCCCAGGGTCGCCACGGCATAGTCGATGCCGAATTGGGCCAGGGCAATGACGTCCATATAACCCTCCACGACCAACAGTCGCTGGGGTGTGCGCTGGGCCTTAAGGGCTTGGTGGAGGCCGTAGAGTTCCCGGCCCTTGTGGAAGAGGGGGGTCTCGGGGGAGTTGAGGTATTTAGGTTTGCCGTCACCGAGGAGGCGGCCGCCAAAGCCGATGACTCGACCTCGCCGGTCCCGGATCGGGAAGAGGATGCGGTCGCGGAAGCGGTCGTAGTGCTTGCCGTCCTGCTCGACCACCAGGCCGGCCTGGATCAGGTGCCGCAAGTCCTGTTCGGTACGACCTAGCCGACCGATGAGGAAATCCCACACTGGTGGGGCGTAGCCAAGGCCGAAGCCGGCGGCGATCTGGCCACTCAGTCCGCGTCCCTTGAGGTAATCAACCGCCCGCACGGCTTCGGGGTGCTGGCGCAGTTCCCGCTGGTAGAGCTGGGCGGCCTTTTCGAGCAAAGCGTATAGAGGGCGAGTGTCAGGGCCTTTGGGAGCGGACTCATCCTCGTTTGGAACAGGCAGGCCGGCAGCCCGGGCCAATTCCTCCACGGCGTCACGGAATTCCTGGTGCTCGAAATCCATGAGAAAGCCGATGGCGGTGCCATGGGCGCCACAGCCAAAGCAGTGGTAGAACTGCTTATCAGGGCTGACGGTGAAGGAAGGCGTCTTCTCGTCGTGAAAGGGGCAACAGGCCTGGTAATCCTTGCCGGCCTTGCGCAAGGGCACCCGCCGGTTGATGACTTCGACGATGTCGGTGCGGGTGATGAGTTCGTCGATGAACTCGGCAGGGATTCTGCTGGCCATCAGGGTCAGCGCGGGGAGGGAAGATAATTCCCAAACCAGCCGGAGGAGGAAAGACGGCCGCTGGGTTAAGGGCTGAGGCGTTGTTTGACGAGGGCGCTGATAGCACCTACGTCGGCACGCCCCTGGACCTGGGGCTTGAGGATAGCCATAACCCTGCCCATGTCCTTCATATCAATGGCACCGGAAGTGGCTATGGCGGCCGCGATCAGGGCCGCAATCTCAGACTCGCTCAGGGCGGAGGGCAGGTAATCCTGGCAGATGTCAATCTCGTAACGCTCCTGTTCAGCGAGGTCTTCGCGGCCGGCGGCCTCGAATTGGACCAGGGAGTCGCGTCGCTGCTTGATCATCTTGTCCAGCACCGCGAGGACCTGAGCGTCGTCTAGTTCGATCCGCTCGTCCACCTCGCGCTGTTTGATGGCGGCGTGGATGAGACGAATGATACCTAGTCGACGCTTCTCGCCCGCCTTCATGGCGGCCTTCATGTCCTCGGAAAGACGTGCCTTGATCATAGTGGGGATCATGCGAGCGTAGGACAGCGATGATCCCTGCCCCAAGCATTGGGTTGCTGGGTGAG
This sequence comes from Gammaproteobacteria bacterium, assembly GCA_009928645.1. GTDB lineage: Bacteria > Pseudomonadota > Gammaproteobacteria > Chromatiales > Chromatiaceae > M0108. The sequence continues at coordinate 4,615 of SACH01000118.1, forward strand.
GGATCAGTCGGCGATCTCAGTAGGTGCGTTCCCAGCGGCGGGTCTCGCGCTGCAACTTCTTGTGATGGCGCTTGACCGCGGCGGCCTTGCGGCGCTTGCGCTCGGCGGTGGGCTTTTCGTAGAACTCGCGGCGCCGGACTTCGGCCAGGACGCCGGCCTTCTCGCAGGAGCGCTTGAAGCGGCGCATGGCGACTTCAAAGGGTTCATTTTCCTTGACGCGGACGCTGGGCATGAATGATCTATCCTGTCGTTCGGTGTTGGAGCGCGGCGGTGGCGCATGATGGTTAAAGAAGCGGAATTCTAACCAAGCTGGCCAGCGCATGCAAAGCCGATTCACGGCGCCGTGCAATGCCTTTACCATGACGGCTCTGCCGATCCGGAAAAAAGGGGAAACATCGCGCCATGCGCGTCCTAGGCATCGAAACCTCCTGCGATGAAACCGGCGTCGCCGTCTATGCCGGCGGCCGCGGTATGCTCGCCCATGCCGTCTTCAGCCAGATCGAAATCCATGCCCGTTATGGAGGTGTGGTGCCGGAACTGGCCTCGCGGGATCATGTACGTAAGACCCTGCCGCTGATCCGTCAGGTCTTGGCTGAGTCCGGCCTCTCGGCGCGAGACCTAGACGGTGTCGCCTACACCGTCGGCCCCGGCCTGGTGGGCGCCCTGTTGGTCGGCGCCGCCCTGGGCCGGTCCCTGGCCTGGGCCTGGGGCCTGCCGGCGATTGGCGTCCACCACATGGAGGGCCACCTGCTGGCCCCTCTCCTTGAGGAGCCGGTGCCGGACTTCCCCTTCGTTGCCCTGCTGGTTTCCGGAGGCCATACGCAACTGGTGGCGGTGGCGGGCATCGGCCGCTACCAACTGCTGGGGGAATCCCTGGATGATGCCGCGGGTGAGGCCTTCGACAAGACCGCCAAGCTGCTGGGTCTGCCCTACCCTGGGGGGCCGGCCCTGGCGGCCCTAGCGGAATGGGGCGAACCGGGGCGCTACCGTTTCCCGCGACCCATGACCGACCGCCCGGGCCTGGACTTCAGCTTCAGTGGGCTCAAGACCTTTGCCCTTAATACGCTGCACGCGGAACTGGCGGTCCGGCCTGACCAGGATCAGGCGCGGGCCGACATCGCCCGCGCCTTTGAGGAGGCGGTGGTGGAGACCCTGATCATCAAGTGTCGCCGGGCGGTCCGCCAGGTGGGATATCCGCGCCTGGTCCTGGCGGGGGGCGTTAGTGCCAACCAGCGCTTGCGGCTGGGGATGGACGAGGCCCTGGCCAAGGAAGGGGCGCGGGTCTTTTATCCCCGTCCGGCCTTTTGTACCGACAACGGCGCCATGATTGCCTTCGCCGGCTGGCATCGCCTGCAGGCGGGGCAGTGGGATACCTTATCCTTCGCCCCCCGGGCCCGCTGGGATCTGGCGAGTCTGCCCGCCGTCTGAACGGCACCCGGATGGCGGTCAGGAGTCCTGGCCAGGCCGATCCGCCCCGATCCGCCCCTCAGCCCCGGTGAGGAGGTTGCGAATGTTGCTCCTGTGCCGCCAGAAGAGGATAAGGCTGATGATGACCTGCATGCCGATCAACCAGGGGTCATCCCAGAGCCACCAGAGCAGAAAAGGGGCAAGCCCCATGGAGACCAGGGCGGAGAGGGAGGAGATCCTTATAACCTTGGCCATGAACAGCCAGATGGCCGCCACGCTCAGGCCCAGGGCCCAGTAGAGCCCGAACTGCACGCCCAGGGCCGTGGCCACTCCTTTGCCGCCCTGGAAGCCAAAAAAGACCGGGTAGAGATGCCCCAAAAAGGCCGCCAGACCCGTGGCGGCCAGGCTGGCGGTCCCCAGATCCAGACCATGGGCTACCAGCAGGGGGATCAGCCCCTTGAGGCTGTCCCCCACCAACGTGATGGCAGCGGCCTTCTTGCCACCGATCCGCAGTACATTGGTCGCGCCGGGATTGTTCGAGCCCTGGGTGCGGGGGTCTGGCAGGCCCATCATTCGGCAGACGATAATGGCGCTGGAGACGGACCCCAGCAGGTAGGCGGTCAGAACAACAAGTGCGGCAGTGATCATGGCCCGGCATTGGAAACCCAATCGCCGAGCCGGTCAAGCGCTCACGGCGCAGCGGATGGTTCGTCTGCCGAGCACTCAGTTAGGCCGAACCGCGGGCATTCATCCCCGATGCACTTTGGCTCTAGTACCAGACACCTGCAACGTCTCGCATCAGGGGGGGGCGAACCTCCTCACCGCAATTCAGTCAGACTCTCAGCTCCGTTTCCACCACTCTGGCAGTTCACCAAACCATGACGCCCCGGCCTCTCCCCACCCGCGAGCAACTCCCCTATGCCCTCTACACCGCTGCCCAGGTCAGGGCCCTCGACCAGGCGGCCATCGCCAGCCATTGCCCGGGGGCGGAATTAATGCAGCGTGCCGGCCAGGCCGCCTATGACCTGTTGCGCCGGCGCTGGCCCGCGGCACGGCGACTCAGCGTGCTGTGCGGGCCGGGAAACAACGGCGGTGATGGTTATGTGTTGGCACGCCTCGCCCAAGGAGATGGCCTGGAGGTGCGGGTCCTCCAACTTGGGGATGAGAGCCGTCTGAGTCCGGAAGCGACTCAGATGCGCGAGGCCTGGCGCCAGTCAGGGGGGAGTGGCGCAGCCTTTCGCGAGCTACCCCGCAACACGGATCTGATCGTCGATGCCCTGCTGGGCATCGGGTTGGAGCGCCCCCTGGCCGGGGACTGGGCCGCGGCCGTCCAGGCCGTCAACGCCCAGCGCGCCCCGGTGCTGGCCATCGACATCCCTTCCGGCCTCCACGCCGACACGGGCCGGGTGCTCGGGTACGCCGTCCGGGCGACGGCCACCCTCAGCTTCATTGGCCTCAAGCAGGGGCTGTTCACTGGCGCCGGACCCGAGTATGGCGGCGAGATCCATTTCGCAAGTCTGGGGATACCAGCCAGCCTCTATGGGCGCGAGATCCTGGCGGCCCGCCGGCTGGATTGGGCGAAGATCGCCTGCCAGGTGCCGCGGCGACCGCGGGATGCTCACAAGGGCGACCTGGGGCATGTGCTGGTGGTGGGGGGCGCGTCGGGCTTCAGTGGTGCCGCGCGCCTGGCGGGGGAGGGGGCCCTGC
>SACH01000614.1 GCA_009928645.1 Gammaproteobacteria bacterium
ACGATGGCCAGCAGGGCATCGCCCCACAGGGCCGGGCGGCCATTGATCACCGCGATGTGGGACATGGCCTGCAAGGGGGCCAGGCCGATCTCGGCGCCCCACTGGATGGCCACCAGGATGTTGCCCGGCTTGCCGATGTAGTCCTTGGGGACGATATCCGACTTGGCCATGATCTCGGCCAGGCGCAGGGCCTCGTCGAGGCTCTGGGGGCAGAGGCCGAGGGGACGACCGGGGGTGAGGGACGCCGGGGGGGCGTAAGGAGTCAGTTCAGCGGTCATGGGGATCTCCGGCACGGGGTTGCGGGTTCAAGCGTTGGCGTCCCACCACGCCTTGGGCAGGGGGACGAACAGCAGGCCGTCGTGGATCACCACCTGCTCGGCCTGGTAGGCGGTGGCCGGGAAGGGCGGGACGGTCGGCAGGTCCTTGATGCGCGCCACCGCCGCGGTGTGGGTGCCCACCAGCTCGGCGTTCTTCTTGCCGGTGGTGGCGCTGGTGAGGACATAGCCGCCCTGATGGGGGGCCAGGCGGCGCACCGCCACCCAGCCATGGGCCACCGCCATCGCCAGCTCGTCCCCCACCCGCCAGCCCAGGGCGCGCATCGCCGGGTCATCGAGGGTGAGGCGGAACAACACCCCGCCCTCGCGGGGATCGGGGTGGGCGGCCAGGGCCAGAAAGCGCTCGCGGTGGGCGCCGGCGTGGTGCTTGGTGATCCAGTCGAGTTGGCCCAGGTCCACCGGGGGCGCGGTGACAAACCAGTCGTTCATGGCTGCTCCGTGGGTTTGAGGAGGCGCAGGCTGCGGGCGCCGGGATGGGGGGTGGTGAAACGCTCGATGGCGGACATTTGCTCGTCCGGATCGGGATAGACCCGCCCGAGGAGGTCCCCGGCCAGGGCCTGCCACTGGGTGCGCTTACTGTCACGGGCGGCGCGATAGGTGGCGATGGGCCGCCCGTCGGGGTCGAGCAGGGTGTCGGCGTCCTGAAAGGTGGGATAGAGGCGGTCCTTGAGGGCGGAGAGGCGCTCGTCGAGGGCGGCCAGCTCGCCCTTGAGCTGGCGGTAGTCCTGGAAGTCCTGCCAGGCGGACGCGTCCAGGGTGAGGGTCTGCCCCGCCCGATGCCGGGGCCAGCGCTGGCGGGCCTCGCCCTCGCTCCGCGGGTCCGGGGGCACATCGGCCACCACATGGTCGCGCCACCAGCGGCTGCCCTCGGTGATCAGCAGCTCCTCCAGTTCCGGGTCGCGGTGGAGGTGATAGACCCGGAACGCGCCATTGCCGATCAGCACCGCCAGGTCCCAGTGGGGGACATTGGCCAGGGCCATGTTCTGCGCGCACTGGAGGAGAAAGCGCGCCGGGATCTGGTCGCTGCCGGCCTCGCCCCATTCGGACTGGGCGCCGGCGGCGTAGACCGAGGTGTGCTTGCACTCCAGGCCCTTGTCGGTGCGCAACTGGTTACGCATATGG
>SACH01000615.1 GCA_009928645.1 Gammaproteobacteria bacterium
CTACTATCTTTGAAGCCCGAGTTCTTGATAAAGTTAATACTATTAAAGAACAATTAGAAGAAGAATATGCAACTGCACTAGAAGAAGCAGTTACTAATCTAAAAGAAGAACTAACTACTAAAGTAGATGATTATCTATCCTATGTAGTAGAACAATGGATTGAAGAAAATTCAATCGCTGTAGAATCTGGTCTTCGTGCAGAAATTACTGAAGACTTTATTCTCGGTCTAAAGAATCTATTTGCTGAACATTATATCGACGTTCCAACCGATAAAGTTGATCTAGTTGATGAACTAGCAACTAAAGTAGAAGAACTAGAATCAAAACTAGATGAAGAAATTCAATCTGGTATTGAAATGCGTAAGCAATTGATCGAATCTCGAAAAGAGAATCTTATTCATGCTGTCTGTGAAGGACTCACTGATACTCAAGTTGAAAAAATTAAATCACTCGCAGAGAGTATTAATTATTCCACAGAGGAAGAATACATTGAAAAACTTGAAACAATTCGTGAGAATTATTTCCCAAGTTCAGTCGTAAAGAAAGTTACCGAAACTCATCTTAATGAACAATGGGAAGACGATACTAATAAACAAAATACTACCTATGTAGATCCTTTTGTACAAATGGTATCTCAAGCAATTTCTAAAACTAAAATCTAAACTATAATTGGAGACAATTTAATGTATCTTTCCGAAAATCTACAAACTAAATGGGCCGGTGTTCTAGATCATCCAGATCTTCCTGCAATTAAAGATCCCTATCGTAAAGCTGTTACTGCCGTTATTCTCGAAAACCAAGCAGTAGAAATGCAAAAAGCTGGTCATATTCTTTTTGAAGCATCTCCTACTAATTCAGTAGGTACTGGCGGTTTCACTGGAACTGCCGCTGCTGGTGGTCCAGTTGCAGGTTTTGATCCTATTCTGATCTCTCTAGTTCGCCGCTCACTTCCTAATCTAATCGCTTATGATGTTTGCGGTGTTCAACCAATGACTGGTCCTACTGGTCTAATCTTTGCAATGCGTTCTAATTATAATGCAATGAATCTTGCATCTACTGGTACTGAAGCATTCTATAATGAAGCTAATACTGGTTTCTCCGGTAATAAATCACAACAATATGCTCTTGCAATGGAAACCAATACTACTTCAGGTAATACCTTTGCAGTTGCTAATGTAACTCCCGGTGCTGCAATGACTACTGGTATTGCTGAAGCTCTCGGTGACGGTTCCGGTGCTGACTTCTCTGAAATGGCTTTCTCTATCGAAAAAGTTACTGTAACTGCTAAAACCCGTGCTCTAAAAGCAGAATATTCTATGGAACTCGCTCAAGATCTAAAAGCAGTTCATGGTCTTGATGCTGAAACCGAATTAGCTAATATTCTATCTTCAGAAATTCTTGCCGAAATTAACCGTGAAGTTATTCGTACTATCTATCTAACCTCTAAACAAGGTGC
>SACH01000616.1 GCA_009928645.1 Gammaproteobacteria bacterium
AATGCACCAATCTCAGCATCGGCTACGAGCACGCCCATACCGGGGCGGAATACCAGGACTATGGCTTTCTGGAGGAGCTGGTGCCTGCCCTGCTGCGGGTGGAGTGGGCGGCCTTGCCCGTGGCGCGGGTCTGTGCCCCGTTCTCAAGGTGGGGTGGGTTCGTCGAGTTAGAAACAGACTAGTCGTTGTTCGCTGGGGGCAGGACCCATTTCTCATGACTCTTCCCGTCGCACAACCCCGGCACGGGCGCCCGTGCACGAAGGAGAAACTGAAAATTCCCCCGGAGTCACGCAAGATGCGCTTGGTCGTCTCCGCGGGCATCGCGGGGGTAACTCCCACCGGTCTGTTCGTCATGCGGATGTTGCAGTTTGGCGATGCCATTCACAGCCGCTGGACGGAGACTACTATTTTTCAGGGCGACGGCAAAATCATGCTGAGCCAATGGTGGTCGCCAGGGTTATTCGCCCCAGTTAATACCTTCAAATCAAAAGGTTCTTCTTGAACGCGCCACACCCGTAAAGGCATCGCTGGCGGGAATGGGTGCATCCTTGTGTATTAGCCCCACTGGGGCAAGCCACCCTCAAGCGTTCCTCGCTTCAGCATGCCGCTTTCCAGCAGGTGGTTGCGTGGCGGGTGTTTGGTTGACTAGCCCAGCAGCGCCGCTGCCACTTCCAAGGCATCCACCGGCCAGAACACCGGGGGGCGTGGTTGGTGTACGCCGGGCTGGCCTTCCTGCGGGCGGCAATCGAGCACGCAACGGGTCCATTGGCTGGGTATGGCTTCCTCACCATAGACGGCACCCAGCAAGGCACCCGCAATGGCGGCGTTGGTGTCGGTGTCCCCTCCGCGCATGACGGTATCGACGACCCCGGCTTCCAGAGTGGGCGCATGGAGTAATTGCCAGAGGGCGTTGCGCCAGGCGATCAATACCCAGCCTTGCTGATGGACGTAACTGGCGGTGGGACCGTCCGCCGCCGCCTCGGTCGCCGCCAGGAGGCTGGGGGCCACATCCTCTGCCCGTGCCCAGGCAAGGATTGCCGCGTAGACGGCTGGGGCATCGGCCCCCGTCCCAATGGCATAGGCAATTGCCCGGGCGTAGAGGGCGTTTGCCTCCCGGCACACGGGATGGGGATGCGTGAGGGCCGCATCCTGGCGTGCCCATTCCGCCACCTGCGCCAGGGGATACCGGGCGCCGAAGATCCCCAACGGGCTGATGCGCATCAGGGCGCCATTGGCCTGGCTTGTCGCGTTGGGTGTCCCGCTCAAGCCGTCGGCCACGGTCATGCCGCAATCGAAGGGCCAGGAGTCAAACCAATCGCGGTAGGCGGCATGGGCCGCTGTCGCGTCGAAGGCCCCACGCGCGACCAGCATCCGTGCCAGCATCAGGGCCATCTCGGAATCGTCAGTAGGCTGACCGGCCAGGGTGTTCCAGGTCCCCCCGGCGGCCAGTTCCCG
>SACH01000119.1 GCA_009928645.1 Gammaproteobacteria bacterium
CAGGAGAAGAACATCACCACCTACAACCTGGCGCGCATGAACCTGCTGCTGCACGGGCTGAAGGACACCGAGTTCGAGATCTACCATGGCGACTCCCTGACCAATGACTGGCCGTTGCTCAGCGAGATGAACCCGGCCAAAAAGCTCAAATGCGACGCCGTGGTCGCCAATCCACCCTTCAGCTACCGCTGGGAGCCGACCGAGGCCCTGGGCGAGGACTTCCGCTTCAAGAACCACGGCCTGGCGCCCAAATCCGCCGCCGACTTCGCCTTCGTCCTGCATGGCTTCCACTACCTCAGCGACGAGGGGACGATGGCCATCATCCTGCCCCACGGCGTGCTCTTCCGGGGTGGGGCGGAGGGCCGCATCCGCACGAAGCTGCTGCAAGACGGGCACATCGACACGGTCATCGGCTTGCCGCCTAATCTGTTCTTCTCCACCGGCATCCCGGTCTGCATCCTGGTGCTGAAGAAGTGCAAGAAGCCGGACGACGTGCTCTTCATCAACGCCAGCGAGCATTTCGAGAAGGGCAAGCGGCAAAACCACCTCCTGCCCGCGCACATCGACAAGATCATCGCTACCTACCAGTACCGCCAGGAGGAGGAGCGCTATTCGCGGCGCGTCCCGCTAGCGGAGATCGCGCGGAATGACTACAACCTGAATATCTCCCGCTACGTCAGCACGTCCGAACGGGAGGCGGATATCGACCTGGGCGCTGTCCAGGCGCGACTGGTCGAGATCGAGGCGCGGATTGCCGAGGCGGCGGCGAGGCATAACGGGTATCTGCGGGATCTGGGTTTGCCGCCGATATAAGGGCGCGGATAGCCCAACACCTCTCAGATGCGATCGTTGTCGGGGCGGAAGTCTCACAAGGTCCAAGAGCGGTTGAATTATAATAAGCCACGCCTGAGTTCGAGGAACATCTTGAACCTGCTTACATTGTTTCCGTTACCCGTTGATCCCCTGATGCGGCCGTCGCCCTTTTCTCGAACTGCCCCGTTCCGACTGTCTGCCGGTCAAGCCGTCGCCTCCCTCCTGCTCGCGCTCCTCTTATTGTGGTCGGCGCCGCCGGCGGTTGCCATCGATGTCGACAGCGACGAGCGCGTGCCCCTGGGGCCGCATTACCAGTTACTCGAAGACCCAAGCGGCGACCTGGACCTGGCGGCGGTGATGCGATCCGGTAGGTTCCAGGCCCGGAACCTCGGATCAGACCCGAATCTCGGCTACACGGCATCGGTCTGGTGGATCAAGGTCCCCCTGTACTCGGCGGTGGGGGAACACCGCCTGCTCGAGCTGCCCTTTCCGACACTGGATGATGTCCACGTTTACCTGGTCGCCCGGGACAGCGGTCGCGTGCTCGAACACCAATCGGCCGGCGATCTGCGGCCCTTTACCGAACGCCCCTATCCGCATCACAACTTCGTTTTTCCGCTGGACTTGCCTGCCGGAACACCGCTGGACCTCTACCTGCGGGTACAAACCAAGGGTAGCGCCACGCTCGGCAGCCTGTTGTGGCAGCCTGAGGCCTTTCACGTAGCAGACGTCAATGCCCTCTTCCTGTTCGGGCTCTACTTCGGCATCCTGCTGGCCCTGCTCGCCTACAACGGCATGATCTATCTGTCCCTGCGCGATCCGGCCTATCGCTGGTACGTCCTCTTCGTCTGTGCGATGGCTCTCGCCCAAGGCTCCTGGACCGGCCTGTTTTTCGCCCATCTGTGGCCGAACTGGCCGGCCTGGGGAAATCTGGCCGCGGCCATCGGCTTCGACCTCACCGGTCTGTTTGGCGCGCTCTTTGCGCGGACCTTTCTCGACACGCCCCGCTATGCACCCGGAACCGACCGCTTGTTGCTCGTCTCGGCGGCCGTGTTCGCCGCCCTGGCCATCGGCGCGCCCTGGTGGCCACACCAGTTCCACGTCATGGCCACCTCACTCACGGGGATGCTCTTTCCACCGATCGCCGTCTTCGCCGGGTTGCAGGCCTACCGCCGCGGCAGGGTCTCGGCACGCTTCTTTCTCATTGCCTGGACGGTGCTGCTGGTGGGCACGGCCCTGCTCGGCGCGCGGAATCTGGGGCTGGTACCGACCAACTTCCTGACCCGCTATGCAATGCAGATCGGCAGCGCCCTGGAGATGCTGTTGCTCTCCTTCGCGCTTGCCGAACGCATCGGTGAATTGCAGCGCCTGGCCGCGCGAACCGCGCAGGCCAGTGCAGCCAGTGCGGCCAAGAGCGAGTTCCTGGCCAACATGAGCCACGAGATCCGCACCCCGATGACCGGGATCATCGGCATGGCCCAATTGGCCCTGCGCACCGACCTGAAGGGTCAGCAACGCCACTATGTGCAGAAGATCGAGACCTCGGCCGTCTCCCTGCTCGCCATACTCAACGACATCCTGGATTTCTCCAAGATCGAGGCGGGGAAGCTGGCGGTCGAAAAAGCCCCCTTCGACCTATACCGACTGGTCGAGAAGGTCGTGAACCTGGTGGACATCGCGGCGCGCGAGAAGCAACTTTCCCTCGTCGTCGACTCTCCCCCCGATCTGGACCGCGACTATCTCGGCGACAGCCTGCGCATCACGCAGGTACTCAACAACCTGTTGAGCAACGCCATCAAGTTTACCGAGAGGGGAGAGGTCCGCCTGGTCGTCCGCCAGCCCAGGCCCGGAAAATTACGCTTCGAGGTGCGTGACACGGGCATTGGCTTGAGCCTCCAGGAGCAGCAACACCTCTTCGAGGCCTTCGCCCAGGCGGATAGCAGCACCACGCGCCGCTATGGCGGCACCGGCCTGGGCCTGACCATCAGCCAGCAACTGGTGGCGCTGATGGGTGGGCATATCGAGGTCGAAAGTCAGCCCGGCCGGGGTAGCTGTTTCAGTTTCGAGATCGATGCCCCGCCGAATCCCGCCGCGTCTCCCGGTCAGGCCGATCCCACCCCCGCACGGGTCCCGCCCGCGTCCGCCGCCCCTCAGTGTCTACCGACGGAGGTGGCAGGCCGACGCCTGCTATTAGTGGAAGACAATCCCATCAATCGCGAGATCGTGCTGGGGTTCCTGGAGGGGAGCGGCCTGGTCATCGAGGCCGCGGAAGATGGTCAACTGGCGCTGGACAAATTCCGGGCCTCGTCCTTCGATGTGATCCTGATGGATGTGCGGATGCCGGGGATGGACGGCTACGAAACGGCCCGGCGCATCCGCGCCCTGGACGCTACGGTCCCGATCATTGCCCTGACCGCCAATGCCTTTCCGGAAGATGTCGCCCGATCGAAGGCGGCGGGTATGAATGAGCACCTGAGCAAACCGATCGAGGCGCAACGACTCTTCGACCTACTGCGCCAATATCTCAGGCCGGATACGGATTCCCCGCGCCCCATGGAGGAGACTGTGACAGCGGCCACCGGCCCACAGCAGGCACCGGTGACCCATGACGCCGGACAGCCGCATCTCGACATCGAGGCCGCCTTGGCGCTCATGGGTGGCAACAAAAAGCTCTACTCCAAGGTGTTGGGGAGTTTCCTGGCCACCTATGAGGCCTTCCAGATCGACCTCGACCACCCGGATGCCCGGCGAACCTTACACACCCTCAAGGGGCTGTGCGGCAATCTCGGGGCCAAGCGCCTGCAGGCACTGACCGCCGCACTCGAGACGGGGGCCGATCCCGAACTGCTGCCGGCCTTCCATGAGGAATTGGCCGCAGTACTTGCCGAGGTCCGTGCCGCTCAGCGGTTGGCGGCGCTGTAGTCGCCCGCGGATGCTTCTCCGTTTCCGGGTATTTCAGGATCAGAAGCCTGACCCCGCGGAGAGGGCGCAGGTGGGTGCGGCGCAGCTTTCGGTCACCCTATAATCCCTGAAGAGACAATCAACCATCACCCGCTACCGCCCCTTCTCGCCGGGCATGGCCTTCTCCAGCGAGACCCGAGTACCCATCATGCCGGATCACCCCCAGGCACACATCCTGATCATCGACGATACACCGCTGAACATCGAGATCCTGCTCGGCATCCTCGAGGGTGACTATGCCCTCAGCTTCGCCACTTCCGGGGCCAAGGCCCTGAAGCTGCTGGCCAAGGGGATCAAACCGGACCTGATTCTGCTGGACGTCATGATGCCGGACATGGACGGCTTCGCGGTCTGCGCGGCTCTCAAGGCCGATCCGGCCACGCGCGACATCCCGGTCATCTTCGTCACCGCCAAGACCGACGCCTTGAGCGAGATCCGGGCCCTGAAGGCGGGTGGCGTGGATTTCATCCACAAGCCGGTGAACCAGGCCCTGGTGCGGGCCCGGGTTCAGCTCCACTTGGAGCTGGAGCGTCGCGCCCGGGCACTGGCCCACAGTCTGGCGGAGACCCAACGGCTCCATGACGAACTGCTGGTCCTCAACCAGGCCATGGAGCAGAGCCCGACCTCCATCATCATCACTGACGCCACCGGCAACATCCACTACGTCAACCCCTACTTTAGCCTCCTGACCGGTTACAGCGCCGATGAGGTCCAGGGCCGGAATCCCCGCTTTCTCAAGTCCGGGCTCACCTCGCCCGAGATTTACGTGGACCTGTGGGCGCACCTCAGCCAGGGAGAGCCCTGGAAGGGCGAGCTGATCAACCGGCGCAAGAACGGTGAGGTCTATTGGGAGGAGGCCTACATCGGCCCAGTATGGGATGCCGCGGGACGCATCAGCCACTTCGTGGCGGTCAAGCTCAACGTCACCGATCGCATCCTGACCCGGGAGCGCCTGATCCACATGGCCAGCCATGACGTCCTCACCGACCTGCCCAATCGCGGCCTCTTCGCCGAACGGTTGCAACAGGCCTTGGAACTGGCCATGCGTAATGCCACCAAGCTGGCCCTGTTGTTCATCGACCTGGACCAGTTCAAACCCATCAACGATACCTGGGGCCATCGGGTGGGGGACCTGCTGTTGCGGGCAGTGGCCGAAAGCATGAAACAGCGGCTGCGGGCCGCGGATACCATCGGCCGGCTCGGTGGCGACGAATTCGTGGTCCTGCTGACGGACCTGGCGGGACCGGACGGCGCCCTGCGGGTGGCGGAGGAGCTGCGCCAGGCCCTGGCACAGCCCTTCGTCATCGAGGGGCATGCGCTGTCGATCTCCGCCAGCATTGGTATCGCCCTCTATCCGGACCATGGCGCCAACGCCGAGGACCTGACCCGCCACGCCGACGCGGCCATGTATCGCGCCAAGCAGGGCGGCCGGAACCGCCTGGATCTATTCACCCCCGCGCCATGATCCCGGCGCCCGTCACCATCCCGGCCCTGGGGGCCTGGGTCAGTCACGTCACCATCAGCCCCTGGCGGCGGAGGACAGGCACATGAGCGATCACCAGGTCAATCTGACCCGGCTGCGCGAGCGCGCGGAGCGGGCCATCGCGCGGGAGGAGGCCAGCCTGGCCAGCGACGGAGGGGCGTCCACGGGGTTGGAGTCACGCCAACTGGTGGAAGAGATGCATGTCTATCAGACCGAGCTGGAGATCCAGAACGAGGAACTGAATCAGGCCCAGAGCCAGTTGGCCCAGACCCTGGAGCGTTATCGGCTGCTGTTCGAGCACCTACCCCTCCCCGCCCTGGTGGTCGATGACCGCGGTCTCATCCTGGAGGTCAACCGCCAAGCCAGCGACCTGCTGAACCTGGACCGGCCGTCCGGCCAGCACCGGGGCGCCCTGTTCCAGCTCTTCGATTTCGACAGCCGGGCGCCCCTGCATCTCTATTTCCGGGGCCTGGCCCCGCCGGGGCCGCAGATCCTGACCTCGCTGCTGGCGCGCCTGGAGGGGGACCAGACCCTCCCCTGCGACCTGCATCTCATGCCCTTGGCCGCAAAGCCGTTTCAGGGCAGGCAGACCCTGGCCGTGCTGGTCGACCGCACCAACGAACTGGCCCTGCGCGACAGCGAGCGGCGCTGGCGGGCGCTCTCCCAGGATTACCAACTCGCCAAGCGGGAGGCGGATTCGGCCAACCAGGCCAAGAGCGCCTTTCTGGCCACCATGAGTCATGAGTTTCGCACCCCCATGAACGCCATCCTCGGTCTGACCGACCTGCTGCTGTCCAGCGAGCCGACACCCGGGCGGAGTAACTACCTGCGCAAGATCCATGACGTGGCCGGCGCCCTCTACGGGCTCCTGAACGACATCCTGGATTATTCCCGCATCGAGACCGGACTGCTCACCCTCCAGGCCCAGCCTTTGCGGCTGGATGACATCCTCGACAGTACCTGCCAACTCTTCCAGCTTCGCGCGGAGGAAAAGGGCCTAGACCTAGGCTTCGAGGTGTCCCCGGAGGTTCCGCCCTTACTCCTGGGTGACCCGCTGCGCCTGCAGCAGGTCCTCAATCATCTGGTCGACAATGCCCTCAAGTTCACCGCCGCCGGGAGCGTGCGGGTCCTGATCTCCCGGGTGGACCCACCGAAGGGGAAAAGCGGCGAGGCGATAGCGGGTGAGGCGAAACCCGACGTGGCGCTACGTCTGTCAGTCACCGACACCGGCATCGGCCTGACGCCCTTTGAGAAGGGGCGCCTCTTCATGCCTTTCCAGCAGGGGGACAGCTCCAACACGCGCCCCTATGGGGGGGCCGGTCTGGGGCTCGCCATCAGCCAACGCCTGGTCCGGCTGATGGGCGGGGAGATCGGCGTGGAGAGCTTCAAGGGAGCTGGCAGCACCTTTTGGTTCACCGTCCCCCAGACCCTGCCCGCCAGGAGCGGCACGACGCCGGAGGTCCCCGAAGCCAGTTCCTCGCCCAATCCGCCTGGCGCCGCCCCAGCCCTGGCAGCCAGTTACGCACAGCCCAGGGCCGGCGTCGCCCCGGCGGACAAGGCCGATCCTCGGCCCCATCCCCCAGGTGTCACCCCCACTCTGGAAGGGGGTACCACACCACAGGCGCCGGACGTCGGGATGGGTGGGACAGCCGAGGTCGCCGCCAGGGTTGCCACCGGTACATCCCCCGACAACATCCTGGTGCAGGCCAAGGTTGCCGCCCTGGCCCGCTTGCTGGATGAGGGGTCGAACCAGGCACGGCATCTCAGTCCTGAGCTGGAGGGGCTGATGGCGGGCCTTGACCTGCGGGACGCCTACGAGGAAATCGGTGCTGCCATTGGCGCCCTAGATTATCCTGCGGCCCTGACGGCCTTGCGGCGATTAGCCTACCGCCAAGGCTGGCCTCCGCCTTGAGCCGACTCCACCGCCGTTGCAAACAAGAGCGGCTTCCACCAGGCCACGGTGCTGGCCGTCGATCACCGCATGGCCGCATGCATAGGCCCGACGCCAGTTCGGTCACACGGACCCCGCGGCAACCTGATCGCAGTCGCGGCGATGACCTCGCGCAGGCGCTCAGCCATCAGGGTCGCCGAGCGGAGGGGTGCATTGGGGGTGAGGATGATGAATTCTTCCCCGCCCCAGCGGGTCAGTGAGTCGGTGGCGCGCAGGCTCGTCTGCACCGTCGCTGCCATCGGTTGGCAGCGGCGCGGTCCCTGGCGCCGGGGGCTCATCCGTCGTCCGCTCCGGCCCCGGCGTGAGGTATTCCCGCAGCACCGCCTGGAGTTGCTCCAGGCTGATGGGCTTGCTGAGGTGGGCGTTCATGCCGGCGGCCCGGGTGTTGGCGATGTCGTCCGGGAAGGCATTGGCCGTCAGGGCGATGATGGGGACCTGGGGATCGATGTCACGAATGCGGCGGCTGGCCT
>SACH01000617.1 GCA_009928645.1 Gammaproteobacteria bacterium
ACCGGCCTGGATCGCAAGACCGTGATGCCGGCCCTGGCCCACCTTGAGAGCCTGGGGCTGATCGCCTGCGCCCGCGCGGCGGGTACCGGCAGTCGCTATCAGCTCAATCTTGCCCTGGCACCCACCCTCAACCGCGATCCGCAACCAGTCCCAAAAACGGGACCAGTGCAGAAAACGGCACCAGTCCCAAAAACGGGACCGCACCAGTCCCAAAAACGGGACCGCACCAGTCCCAAAAACGGGACACGAACCTATCAAGAACCTATCAAGAACCTAAATACACCCCCCTTACCCCCCTTGGACCCCGTGCCGGGAGTGGTCGCTGACGCGACCGGGGTGGGGGAGGGTGCGCGTGATGGACAGAAGCGGACGGAAGAGCCGGCCGCGCGTCCGCCACCGAGCAAACCCAGCGGCCCCCATCCCGGCTGGGATGCCTTCTGGGCCGCCTACCCACGCAAGCAGGCCCGCCGCGCCGCCCTTGCCGCCTGGAACAAGGCCCGCCCTTCGCCCGAGCTGCTGACCCGCATCCTTGCCGACATCCCCTACCGCCTGGCCGGTGACGACCAGTGGCAACGCGGCTACATCCCCCACCCCGCGACCTACCTCAACGGCGCCCGCTGGGAGGACGCCCTGACCCCAAAACCCGGAGACCGCCCCCATGCAGTCACTCGCGAATCTGCTACCGAGCGCTTCCACCGCCTCAACGACACGCCCCTCGCCGAACTGCTCGCCGGGGGCCACCCTGCCGCCACCGAACGAGTCGTTGCTGGCGAAGTTGTTTCGAGCCCTGCTGGCGGAGTTCGGGGGGCGGTGGTCGTCCCAATTTCAGACGCCCGAGGCTACGGCGGCCCTCAAGCTCGAGTGGTGGGCGCGGGTGCATGACCTGTCGCCGGAGCAATTGCGCCGTGGCCTGGAGACCATGAGCGTGGGCCAGGACGCTTTCCCGCCCGGGCCGCGGGCCTTTCGCAAGCTGTGCCTTGCCGGGGAGGAACGGCGCACCGGCCTGCATGCCCTCTACCTGCCCGAGCCGCCCAAGGCGCCGATGGACCGGGAGGCGGTGGTCGCCGGCCTGGCTGCCTTGCGTGCCCGGTTGCCGGTTGATGAGCCGCCGGCGGCTGAGTACCTGCCCGCCGGGGCGTGCAGCCTGGCGGAGCGCCGGCGTTTCGTGGCGCGCAACAAGGCGGCGCTGGTCGAGGCCGGCTTGGGCCAGTTTGTCTCGGCTGCGGAACTGGATCTGGCGCGGGAGCCGGAGCCGCGGCTGGTGACGTCCCTGCCGCTGGAGCGTGCGGCGTGAGTCAGGCCGTGTCGCGCACGATCACTCTCAAGCCAGATGCTGATGGCGTCTTTGTGCCGGAGGTAGTGGCCGCGCTGGTGCCAGCTACATCACCAGCGCCCATCGCCACCCAACTCGACCTCCTCGACGGCCGCCGCAAGCGCCGCGCGCC
>SACH01000618.1 GCA_009928645.1 Gammaproteobacteria bacterium
ATTTGTGCATAACGATGAAAATGCCGAATGATGGCTGGGAGCTTGACCCATGGCGACGCTTGACAGCTTCCTTCCCCTGATCCGGGGTCGCCTACCCGGCTGCCCGGACATCGTCCTCAAGGACGGCGTGCGCGACGCTGCCATCGAGTTTTGCCGGCGGACGGAGCTGCTGAGCGCCAATGTCGACGTGAGCGTGGTGGCCAACCAGTCGCACTACCAGTTGTTGCGGGCGGTGTGGGGGACCTGGGGTGAGTGGCTGGCGACGCCGGAATACGAGTTCATCACCAGCGATGGAGGCCCCTACCTGACGGCGGATGGCACGGCGGGGCTGGAGGGGGTAGTGGCCTGGGAGGTGGTGCAACTGCGCCGCGCCAGCCAGCGCCTGACGCCGGCCAACCGTCAGGAGTTTCAGCTTCAGGGCTGGGACGTGGCGACGGGCACGCCGGGGTATTACTACCTGGAGGGCGACGGCTCCCTGGTCTTGGGGCCGATCCCGGACGCCGACGAGACGCTGGTGGCGACGCTTAGCGTTACCCCCGGTGCGAGCAGCGCCAATGTCCCGGACGCCCTCTGGTATGACCACCGGGAGGCCATCGCCGCCGGGGCGCGGGCCTGGGTGCGGCGCAACCTGGGGGATTGGGTCAACCCCCAACTCGAAGCCGAAGACCGCAAGGTGTTCGAGTACGCGATCCACAACCAGAACATCCGCCGGGCGCGGGGCGGGGCCAATGCCGCCTTGCGCGTGCGCGCGCAGCCTTTTTGATAACGACGATTACGGGTAAACGACGATGGCAACGGTCAAGATTGCGGACATCCTGAACAAGGTCGAGACGATCTTGCAGGACGACACCAATGTGCGCTGGACAGCGGGGGAGCTGCTGGGCTGGGCCAATGACGCCTATCGCGAGATCGTCATGGCGCGGCCCGATCTCAACACGGCGACCGGGACCATGACCTGCGCGGAGGGCACGCGCCAGGTTCTGACGACAGCCTTCGCCAATGCGCTGCGGCTCATTGACGTGGTGCGCAACGTTGCGTCCGGCTCGACCAAGGGCGCGGTACGGCTGATCAGCCGCAAGATTCTTGACGACCAACGGCGCGATTGGCACGACGTGGCCAGCAAGGCGATCAACATCGAATACTTCATGTTCGATCCCCGCTTGCCCAAGGAGTTTTTGGTCTACCCCCCGGCGACGACGACGGCGCAACTGGAGGTGGTGTATTCCTCAGTGCCGACCGGGCACACCATCTCGGGCAATACCGTCCCGGATGAGGTGATCAAGGTCGACGACTCCTGGGCCAACTGCATGATCGACTACATCCTGTACCGGGCCTATTCCAAGGATGCCGAGTACGCGGCCAACAGCCAGCGCGCCGCCGCCCATTACCAGGCCATGCAGGCCAGCCTGGGGGTCAAGACCCAGTCCGATCAGGCGGTGACGCCG
>SACH01000619.1 GCA_009928645.1 Gammaproteobacteria bacterium
GCCCGCGCTACAGGGACAGGCAGACGTCAGCCAGGACAAGGCCACAGGACGCGCTACAGGTAGTCCACACTCGAAACCCGACTACCCCCCCGAGGTGCGCAGCATGGCGGTACAGCTCGCGGACGCCGGGGTACAGCCGGTAGTGATTCGCCAGCGGATAGGCGAAGCCTGCGGACGGGCACCGGACAGCAAGAATATCGGCAAGCTCATCCGCCACTGGCGAGAGCAACAGGACAGCGCCGCAACCTGAGAAAACCTGTGTCCGGGGTCCTGGCCACGCTCAGCGCCGGGTGAGGTTGCGCGCCCCCCGGCCCGGCCCTAGGCCCTGGTGATTCGCTTCGCTTCTGTTTCTGGCGGCTCAGGACGCCCGCCAGCGGCCCCGAGGGGCTCAGGCAGGGGTGAGATAGGTGGCGGCCTGGCTGGCGGCCTGGATAGGCCAGGGGGGGGCTCTGGACGATTCCCACGTGGGAATCAGCCCATGCCCCACATGGGGCACGCCAGGACAGGCAGCGCCACCCAGCCCAGCGGCCCTGGAAGCGGGTAGCGCAGCGGTAGCTCATGACGCGCTGACGACGCAGTCCGCGTCCGCTTCCAGGCCGCCTAGGCCACCCCACAAATGAAAAGCCCCCGCCCGGCAGACACCGGACAGGGGCAGGAACGAGAATTTGATTGCTCTCTTTCCGGTATCAAATCGCTGAATGCAAAAGCCAGCGAGATATTCGCTGGCCCGATTCGTTGCCCTTGATACACTAATGCCGTCGGCAATTGCGGGCTCAATCGCAACTGCTGATTCTCAAGCGCCTAGGCCCCGCAGCCCGCGCTATCGGCAACTCACATTCTAGCCTAAACCTGGCTCGCCCTGGATAGGCCACCCGCCGAAAATTTCGCACTGCTGCGGCCTGGCATCTCATGAAACCCGCTACATGAGGCCACGCCCATGAACGCACACCCCCCCCGCCCCGTCGTTACCGACGGCACCCCACACCCCCTTTACGTCGCCGCCCTGGAAGCCCAGGACGAAGCCCGCCGCGCCCGC
Source organism: Gammaproteobacteria bacterium (assembly GCA_009928645.1). Taxonomy (GTDB): domain Bacteria; phylum Pseudomonadota; class Gammaproteobacteria; order Chromatiales; family Chromatiaceae; genus M0108. The sequence continues at coordinate 1,037 of SACH01000619.1, forward strand.
GCCGCCCTGGTCCGCGCCCGTCGTCAGCTCGCCCTGGCAGAAGAGCGCAACCATCGCGCCGTCGCCGCCGCAACCTTTGCCGAATGTCACTGGGTTTTGCGGGGTGCCCGCTCATGAGCCCCGACATCATCGCCCTGCAATACGAAAACATCCTGCTGCGCCTGCTGCTGGAACATGCCACCGGGCAGACCAGCAAGGCACTGGAACTCTATCGCCAGACGGCAGAGGACTTCCACCGGGAAGCGCTCAGCCACCGGAAGACCATCGAAGCCTACTCACAGCTTGCCCATCAGGTTGCACAGGACATGGGCCTGCTGGAACCGGACCTTGAGGCCAACATGCGGCCCTGGCACATCACGCGGGGGGCATGCTCATGAGCCCCCTATCCATTCTCGACTGGCTCAGCG
>SACH01000620.1 GCA_009928645.1 Gammaproteobacteria bacterium
CTCCGGTGTCACCTCATAGGTCACCACCGGCACCCGGGAGCCGTCCTCGGCCAGGGCGATCCGCGCCACGCGCTGGTAACAGTTCGGAGCGCCTTCCTTGGCATCGAGGGCCTTCCAGCCTTCGGCATCCGCCCGGTACAGGACGCCGTAAATGCTGTGCCCGAGGGCCGGTTGGATATTGAGGGCTCCGCCGCCGCGGGTCATGGAGTGGTAATCAAAGCTGAGCCGCATGTCCGGGAGGATGGCCCGGGCCACGGGTTGCAGACGGTCGGGATGGCAGCCGTTGCGCGCGCAAAAGCCTTCCCAATCGGCCCGGTTGAGATTGGAGCCATAGGCAAAGTACAGGGCGTCATCTGGCTGAGGCATTGTCACAGCTCCGGAAGTTATGGGCGGATAGCCTGGGTAGGGTAACCCGCGCGCTGGATGGTGCCGGGTTTGATTACTGAAGAGCATAATTGACTAGCGCGACAACCCTGGTCGCGGCCAGGCGTTAGGCTGCCAATGAGGATCGCTCGGCGCGGCCAATCACGGCCAGCGTCACTCTGCGCGGCAATTGCTTGCAGATATAGCGGATCTGCTATATTTTCGCATTATGCCGTGGACAGTTGAAACGCTCAATGCGACCGTTGACGAGGAGCTTGCCGGGCTTCCGCCCGATATGCGGGCGCGACTGGTAAGGATTTCAGCCTTGATCGCCATGGCGGGCCTGGAGAACGTCGGGGAACCGCATGTCAAGCACATCGAGGGTAGCTTGTGGGAAATCCGGCTCAAGGGTCGGGGCGGAATATCGCGGGCGCTTTACGTGACGGCACCAGCCAGACGGGTTGTGATCGTTCGTGTCTTCATCAAGAAGACCCAGAAAACGCCACGCGCTGAAATCGACGTCGCCCTTGCACGGGCAAAAGAGGTACGTCAATGACGAAGATAAGCGACCTGCATCAGGAATGGTTGCGCGACCCTGCCTATCGGCGGGAATACGACGCTTTGGCCGAGGAGTTCAATCTCGCCGCCGCTCTCATCGAGGCGCGGGCGCGGGCGGGCCTGACCCAGGCTCAGCTTGCCCAGCGCATGGAGACGACCCAATCCGCCGTTGCGCGGCTGGAGGCCGGGCTCACCACGCCGACAACCCGCACGCTGGAGAAGATCGCCAAGGCGACCGGCTCCCGCCTAAAAATCACCTTTGAGCGGTGCGACCCCACGCCTCTCGTCTCATCCTAGGACCCAGGTCCTTACTGCTCCTGCTGCGTAACCACCTGGCCCATGCTGCCGGGTTGCCCACGGCGGCTGCCCGATCCTTGCTGGAGACTCACCAGCCCGGGGTCTTCGCGCTGTTGCGCGCCGTTGCCCAGGCGGGGCAGGGCACCCAGGTCATCGCCCTGACCGGTACCCAGGCCGTGCGCCTGGCCGGTCCGCGGCCCTGTCCCATCCCCCGCCCCCCTGAAC
>SACH01000621.1 GCA_009928645.1 Gammaproteobacteria bacterium
GAGGACCCGGGGACGCCGGCCCTCGCGGCCGCGGCGGAGGACCTGGGCTTCTTCTATTCCGGCCTCTTTCCGGAGAGCGGGCCCGGCGGCCATGACATGCTGGAACTTCAGTTCCTCAACGGCATCACCATCGACCCGGGGCAGATCCGGCTTTATCAGGAATCTGGCCGGGCGATCATGTCGTATCTCAAGACCCTGCCGGAGGTCCCCTTTCAGGCCGAGGAGGTTAGTGGCTGTGATACCAAAGGGGTGGTGCGAGGCTGAACGGCTAGCTCACCTGCCGCAACCGGCCTGAGCTGACCACAAGCCCGCCGCATCCCTTCACCCTGCCAACCCTCCGCCGGATGGGGGTGTGCTATCGTGTCGCCAACACCTCTTGACCGGCTGATGTCGCTCTCTCCGGTATTGACTGCCCACCTTGGGCACATCGCGTGGTTGTCAACCATCTTGTTACTGGAGCCCCGCCATGCGCTTCTTCAACACCGAAGGCCCGGTTCGCGCCGACCTGCACTACTGCCTGCCGCCCTTGCAGCGCTGGAATCTGGATGACGTGCTGACGCTCATCGCGCGGCAAAAGTATTTCCTGCTCCACGCCCCGCGCCAGACCGGCAAGACCAGTTGCCTGTTGGCATTGATGGAGCATCTCAATCGGGAAGGGCGCTATAGGGCAGTCTACGCCAATCTCGAAACCGCCCAGGCAGCGCGGGAGAATGTGGTCCTGGCGATGGCCGATATCGTGCAGACGATCGCCGAGGCGGCGGCCCGCCAGGCGGCTGATCCGGCCCTCGAAACCTTGGCGCGGGTCACGCTGGCGGAGAGCGCGGCGACCCGCGCCCTGCAACGTTTTTTGACCCAGTGGTGTGAACGTGCCCCCCAACCGCTGATCCTGCTCCTGGACGAAGTGGACGCCCTGGTGGGCGACACGCTGATCTCACTGTTGCGCCAATTGCGGGCCGGTTACAACCAGCGGCCCTCGGCCTTCCCCCAATCCATCGTCCTGTGCGGGGTGCGCGATCTGCGCGACTACCGGATTCACGCCCGCTCCCAACCCAGCCCCATCACCGGCGGCAGCGCCTTCAACATCAAGGCCAAATCCCTGCGCCTGGGCGATTTCACCCCAGCCGAGGTCACGGCCCTGCTGGAGCAACACACGGCCGCAACCGGCCAGGCGTTTACCCCCGAGGCCCTGACCCGGGTCTGGGACCTGACCCAGGGCCAGCCCTGGCTGGTCAACGCCCTGGCCCACGAGGCCTGTTGCGAGCAGCCGGAGGGGCGCGACCGGACCCGGCCCATCACGGTAGCCCTCATCGACCAGGCCAAGGAGCAGTTGATCCTCGACCGGGTGACCCATCTCGATCAGTTGGCCGACAAGCTGCGCGAGGACCGGGTGCGGCGGGTGATCGAGCCCATGCTGGCCGGGACGCTGATGGACACCATCGC
>SACH01000622.1 GCA_009928645.1 Gammaproteobacteria bacterium
ATGAGGCAAGCCATGAGCACCGTGAAGCAATTCTCGGAGAAAGAGCGCGCCTATGATGCCTATCAGGCGCGGCAGAATTACCTGCGCATGCAGGGCTCCATCGCCCGGCATCAGCAAGAGTTGGAGGAGGCCCTGGCTCAGGAACGGGCGGCGCGGGAGGCCGCCATGGGACAGATGGAGGCCGCCTTGCGCCAAATGGAGGCTGAGCGGTTGGCGAAGGAGGTTGAGCGGCAGGCGAAAGAGGCCGAGCGTCAGGCGAAAGAGGCCGAGCGTCAGGCGAAAGAGGCCGAGCGTCAGGCCAAAGAGGCCGCCTTGGCCGAGATCGCCCGTCTCCAGGCGTTGCTGCGGTCCGAGCGCCCGCAGGGAAATGACTGAGTGGCAGCCACCCACGAATGGTAAGCAAATCGACGCCCATCACGGCTTCACCCGGCGGGGATATCCAGTCGGCCACGCCACCTGCCTCTTGAAACAAGGGCAATAATGACGGCACGCTCATCCTCATTGGGGCCGCTCGGCTCCGGCGCCGGATGTCATGACCTTCTTCACGTACCCAGACAGCATCGCGGCCAATGCGTCGCGCTCTTGTACCTCGATCTCGACGGCTTCAAGCCCATCAATGACACCCTCGGACACGCGGCGGGTGATGCCGTGTTGGCCGAGACGGCATCGCGCTCGGTCAAGGCGGTCCGCGTTGAGGACACCGTGGCGCGGGTCGGCGGGGACGAATTCGTCGTCCTGCTCGCCGACCTCGAGCCGAGCAGCGCCCGCGGGGTGGCCGAGCGGGTCGCCGAGGGCTTTTTGACAGCATTGCCTGAGCCGATGCGGGTGCAGGGTCGCGACTGCCGGATCGGCGTCTCGATCGGCATCAGTGTCGAGCTTGCACCGCCTGACATCAATGCCCTGCTGATCGCCGCGGACACCGCCCTGTCCCGCGCGAAGAAGGACGGACGCGACTGTTTTCGCTGGCACCAGGATCCGCCGTGACAACAGCCGCCAAAGCCACGGTGCCTCCCACTGGCATCACGCGGAAGGGTGGCGGCTTGGGGATCAGCTCAGATCGATGGCATGGCGCTTGAGATCCTCCAGGCTGACATATTCCAGGGCGCGCTGATGGGTGGCGCGTAGCACCACCTTGGGGGCGCAGCCCGCTTCCAGGGCCTCCCGCCAGCGCGCCGCGCACAGGCACCAGCGATCACCGGGCTTGAGGCCGGGAAAGTCGAACTCGGGGTGCGGGGTGATCAGGTCGTTGCCCTGGCGCAGGGAAAATTCCAGGAAATCCGAGGTCATCCGGGCGCAGACCACGTGACGGCCCACATCATCGGGGCCCGTGGCGCAGCTTCCGTCCCGGTAATAGCCCGTCACCGGCTCGACCTCCGAGCAGGACTCCAGCGGCTCGCCCAGCACGTTCAGGGCCTCGTCTCTGCGGTAAAATCCACAAT
>SACH01000120.1 GCA_009928645.1 Gammaproteobacteria bacterium
GCCATCGGCTTTGCCGATGGATGACCGGGCAGTTGATCACGGCACCGACGCCCATCGCGATGAACTCACGCTGGGCGCCGGTTTCGACCCAGAGGTTGTTGGGGTTAGGCCGCCACGATCCGGAACTCGATTGCCTTGGCAATCGGTCGCACGTGGCGATCCTCTCGCCGCATCTCCTGCAACACGCTGTCCACATCCGCGAGGAAGTCTGTCAGCAGTTGGTGGGCATCCTGGAATGCGTAAGGCACCCCTACATCCGAGCTGTGGCGGTGCTTGTGGTCATAAGCCAGGATGCGCCCGGCATTTACGCAAAAGTCCAGGTGGGCAACGCCGCGGATGAGGGTATCGTAGGGGGCAAGCACGCTACCGCCCTGCCGTGTCATCTCAGGCATCGAACAAGGCCCAGGCCGCCTGATCGTGTGGGGGGTGGCGGGTTCGGCCTTGCGAGGTCGGTATTGTCACGGGCTGTCCCCCGCTTGTGAAGACATAAATTCCGACCAGATCCGACGAATTCCGACATTTTCGCCTGTTTATTCCGATTGAAATCGCGCCAGTCATTGTTCCTACCAATCATGGCTGGCGGCGGGGCCTCTGTTTCCCCGCTCTCCCGCCCCCGCGTCGCGGGCGGTGCCCCGTTCGCCACCGAGGGTGACTTCCCCGCGGGGCTCCGCAGGCGCTGTGTGCTAAAGGCGCTTCTGCTATTCATGCGGCACGCAAGGGATAGGCGGCACAGGGTGGGCAGGCTGCATGGGGTGGACAGGGTCGCTGGGACTCAAGGCCCGCGCCAAATGATCTAGGCGCTCCAGATGCGCCAGCATCGTGTGCTCAGGCCGCGGCGGCGAGTGTTTCCAAAAATGCCTCTGGCTCAGACCACCGCTGAACTTCTGACAACGAATCCAACAGGCTGTAATCTTCTTTCGCCCAAACGTCGGCGCTGTCGTCGAACAGGCTAATAAAGCGCAGCGCTTCAGGACCGTAGGTGAGCTGGTTCAAATCATGCCACATGGCTAGCGTGTGCTCGGTCACGGCGCGCGCCGCCGAGCGATTGCCCGTGCTGAGTACCGACACCAGCGAGCCCTGATGGGGGAGGATGACATGAAAGTCTGGTGTCCAGCCACGCCCTGATCGGCCGGCCAACTTCGGCCGGCGGTCGAACCGGATGTCGCGCTCCACCAAGACATCCGCAACTTCGTCAGCAACGGATTCGACAGCCCGGGTCCTGAACGTGAACCAGAGATCGGACACTCTCAGGCACGCCTGCGCCACACGCAGCGTCACTGCCGCCAATGAAACACCCGGTCTGCAGCGGGCCAGGAGAATGCCTTTGAACTGCTCGATGCCATGTGTCAGGCAAATGTCCGCGATGAGGGCGTTGTGTTTCGGTGTCCGCCTGGGCGATAGGGTCTGCGAGCGCAGCCAGCGCAAGGTTTCGCCAAGATCAGAGACGATCAGGCGACCATCCTTCTCGGTAACAAACAGATCGATGTTGTCTCCATCCGGATAAAGGAAGGGCGTGCGGATTCTCCCGTGACGCTCGGTGATGACGCAGGTGAACAGCTCACCCAGCTCGCCCGCCAGGTTGTCACAATACTTTGTCATCGCTACCAAAACAGATCGTCGGTATGAGGCGGTGGCGGGAGCATGCGCCCGGTATGGACGAGTCCAGCTTCCGCGCAAAATTCTTTCCACACCGCGACCGGATCGCCGGCGGTCGCGGTGATATCCAGGGGCTCGTAGGCTTCTTTGTCGCGGAATTCTTCAGACCAACGATGCTTGTGGCAATCACCCATCTGGATGCACTGTGGATTGTGGTGTGCCTTACCGAGGTCCAGGCCATAGATACGGCCTACGGTCTTCAGGATGAGACTATAGCTCAGTGCCGGTATAAGTGGGTTGTAAGTTCCCTTGATGAACAGTGGCCAGCCCCCAGCCGATGAGATTTCAGCTCTAAACTCGACACAGTGGGAATGATCTTCATCCGTTATCCAGCGAATATCGCCAACGATCTCTTTGGTCTGATCGTTTAGGATGCTCGTGAGTTCCACGGTTGCCAGCATGACATCCTCAAGAGTCAGGGTCTTGCGTTCAAATTTAGTCGCGTAGAGTACGATCGTGCTGGCCCAGGGCGCGGAGACCCGCAGCGCTCATCGCGTTAAAGTCCTGCTGGGCGACGGCGTGCATGAGGGTGTCGGCTAGGATGAGGGCGACGGCGAGGATGAGGGCGACGGCTAGGGCCAGGGCGTCGAAGGGGCCGATGCTCTCGTCCTCTCCTGACGAAGGATCTTACCCCCTCCCCCTGGCGGGGCAAGTCAGTGCGAAGGCCCTCCTATCTCCCTCCCCCCTCGTGGGGGAGGGTTGGGGAGAGGGGGAGCCCGTGCGGCCGCCCTCCCCGCCGCCAAGCACGCTACCGCCCTGCCGTGTCATCTCAGGCATCAAACAAGGCCCAGGCTGCCTGGTCGTGTGGTGGGGTGGCGGGTTCGGCCTTGCGAGGTCGGTATTGTCATGGGCTTTCCCCCACTTGTGAAGACATAAATTCCGACAAGATCCGACAAGATCCGACATTTTTGCCTGTTTTTTTCTATCGTTTTTTAGCCTGCTATCGGCAGCGCCTATGACTGCTGGCCTATAATTCCCAATCCACTAACCCGCTCTGACGCTACCCGCGCTCCCTGTCCATGCCCCTGGCTACTCGCTCAGGGATTCACCCTACCCATGCCCACCCCACCGGCAACGCCCCGCCACCACCCCCGCCATGGCCCGCATCACCCACTTCAACCCGCCCGCGGACGTCGCCGCCCTGCTGGGGGACACGCTGAGCGTCAACAAGGCGAGCAAGTTCGCCTCGGCCTCGGCCTATCCCACCAACCACAAGCTCAAGCCGGTGCAGCCTAAGATGCGCTGGTCCAACCCCTACAACATGGGCCACGTTGCCGACTGGCTCATCCAGTTTGGCCCGGCAAGCTGGCGCGATGGCAGCCGGCCGTCCCTCCGCACCGAGATCCTCAACGGCATCGCCCGCCGCTCCTTCGCCGCCGAGTTCTGGACCGCCCCCGCGCCGGTCACCGACCGCATCGAGGTGGCCTACCCCACCGTAGACCGCACCGCCCATCCACCCCCGGACCCGGCCGATCCCCTGGACACCGCCAACACCGACTGTGATTACTCCCTCCGCTCCGCCTACTGGCCCTTCAGCCAGGCCAGTGCGGGCGGCTGGCCGCCCCTGCCGGGCTGGGCCGGCGCCATCGATGCCAACCGCTACTTCGTCGACACCTGGCACGCCCAACGCTCCCTGACCTACCCTTTCCCCAAGCACTCCGTGGGCGACGAGCGCGGCTTCGTCCTCATCCACCTCCAGGGCAGCATCAGCGCCAACGCCGAAGAGTCAGGCCTCAAGCTCTGGTTCACCCCCTCGGCCGCGGTCCACTTCTTCAGCTACCAGTCCTCCGCCGACGGCTTCAGCGAGTCAATCGCCGAGAACTGGGCCTTCCTCTACGATGGCAACCTCGCCATCCCCCCCACGAATCTTGGCTGGAGCCACACCCAGCCCGTGGATCTGGTCTTCCAGCTCGGGGCCAATCTCTCCAACGGCTGGAGCAAAACCACCGGCTGGCTCAACCTCAAGCTCAGCACCCGCGCCCCCTGCGGTATCTACCGCGCCAGCAACGCCTGGGCCGAGTGCCGGGTCAACCTGAACGTCCAGGTCTACCGCCCCAGCTTCCTCACCTGAGATCCGCCCGCCATGAGCCATCAGATCAACCTCGACACCCGCGGCGTCCTCACCGTCCAGGACCAGGCCGGCCAACCGGTCAAGATCGTCATCAAGCTCGCCGGCAAGGGCTTCGGCAACGGCCGCATCGTCGGTGACCGCCAGTACCAGGTCTGCCGCTACGTCGAAACCATCAACGACCGCAAGAGCCCGGCCCAGCTTGCCCGCCGCGAGCGCTTCAAGGCCGCCGTCGCCGCCTGGCGGGCCCTACCCGAAGCAGAACGCCAACGCCAGCACGCGGAGGCCAAGGCCGAGGGCCGCTCCGGCTGGAACCGCTTCATCGCCGAGTATCTGCGCCAGAACGCGTGAGAAACCGTTTCATCGCCAACTATCTGCGTCAGCATGCGTGAGGAACCGCCTTATCGCCAACTATCTGCGTCAGACCCCGTAAAGCCCCGCGCCACCCTTCTCGCCACCACCCGCCCATCATCGAGGATATCCACCACCGGCCAGGGCTCCACCTGGTCCGGGTCCGGGTCCTCGTCCCCCCCGTCCCACACCTCTTCCAGATAGCCATGCTGGGCCATCACATCGGCCCCCAGGATGTTGAATAGGGCCGCCACCGTGGCATGCCGCCCCCGCACGCACCGCCAAGCCTCCGGCGCCAGGCGCTCCCGCTCCAGCCCAAAGTACCAGCAGGCCCGCATCCCACCCTGAGGCTCAGAACTGATAAGGGCCATGCGTGAGCGGCTGGTAACCCGCAACGTGGTAGGTGATGCCGTACTGCCCCGGACCGACCGCCAACGCCCAGGAGCCATCGGCCGCCGTCTCGGTCCTGGCCCGTAACTGGCGACTGTTCCACCCCCACACCGAGACCGACACGCTCGGCACGCCCTCATGGCGCACCTGGCCCGCGATGGACCGGTACGCGCCTGCGTCGCAGGCCGGGGTCTGGTGCAATTCGCTCAGAATCAAGGCCCGTGCCGGCAAACCGCCCGGGCGCAGGTAGGGGTACAGCAGGCCGAGCGGCATCGCGTAGTAACCCCTCAGCACCACGCCAACCGGTCCCAGATCGCTCATGCGCTCACACCATCAGCAGCCAATCGTCTTCGTGCAGGGACACGGCATAGCGCCCATCGGCGCCACCGGTTTGCAACATCAGGAACTCCCGACCTTGATAAAGCCCGCGCCCCTGGAAACGAGTCAGATGCGTGCCAGGGTATTGATGCACCACGTTGAAGATGCCCGGGATGACGCCCCGAATCAGATTCGTGTAGCCGCTCACCTCGATGATGCGCATCCGGTCAAGCAATAAGCCGCCGGTGATGGGATCGGGAAAGGGCGGACCATTCGAGCCCGAGGTTGAGGTATTCCAGGGACTACAAGGCAAAACGCCACACGGAACCGCACTGCCAAGCTGGGCAAAGCCGTTGGCCAGGTAATGGCCCGTTGACGTACCGCCAGCGGTCATGCGATTGGCGAAATTGGTGTAGGAGGCCGATGAAGAACTGGCATGACGCCCCACGATCAGCGTCAGGCTCGGATCGTTCGGCATGAAACTGGGGCAATCGCCAAAAAAGAAGCTGTCGCAACTGGTGCCCACGCCACCATGGGTGGGATAGGCAAAGCCATACCACAGCAACAAGACCCGATCGGTCGCCAGCAGCAGCCAGGCCCGGGCATCGAGCGAATAGGCATTGGACCGATACAGGTACAAGCCATTGGCAAGCTGAGCGGCGGCGGGAAAGGGCTCGACTCCCAGGTCGACGCTGGTCATCTCACGATAACCCAACACCTGCGCGGCGTAATTGGCCGTGTCCACCACCCGCAGGTAGAAGCGATTGCCCGCGGGCGGCCGGTACACCGCCTTGTTGACATCGCTAAAGGGCTTGGCCCAGCCCACCGGGGGCTTGTCGCCATAGCCGTTCACCAGGCAGGCATCGAGGACGTTGATCAGGGACCCTGGATAGCCATTGAGGACCGGGGCGCCCACATCGTCGGAGCGGTAGATCGTGAGCATGTCAGTCTGTCAGGGCAAAGAGTAGGGGGCTGGCAACGGGGGGCGGCGAGTAACCCGCCTTGAGGGTGATGGTCTCGCTCAAGGGCGGCACCTGATAGCCGGTGGAGCAGGCCGCGCCGCCGAGCAGCACGCAGGACAGGAAGCAATTCCAGGCCGTCAGCCCCGCATCGAGCTCCCGGGCGACATCCTGCCAATAGGCCCGCTGTTGCGGGTTCAGGGTTCGCCACCGCGCCCGGGCCTCGGCAAACTTGGCCCGGACCTGGGCCTGCGACGCCGAGGGCGCCTGGCGCCGCACGCTCCCGGGTTCACCCCCCCGGTACATCAGCACATGACCGCGCATGTGCCGCAGGCGGGTATCCCCCGCGATCGTCCCGCTGGCGTCCAGGCTCATCAGCGGCCCCTTGACCTTGGCCATGGCCGCCTACGCCCCCGCTTCCAGCAACAGCATGGCTCCACCATCTTCCAGCGGAGGCAGGATGGCCGTTGCGCACGGCAAGCGGATCCAGCGGGCATCCCAACTGACCGGCGGCCCCTTGACCTTGGCCATGACGGGCTAGCCTGCGCCTTCGAGCAGCAGCACCCCGGAGCCGTCCTCCAACAACAACAGGGTCGCCGTCTCGATCAGCAGGGCCGCGTTCACCTCCTCCCCGGGCTGGGCCATCCAGGCCGCCAGGTAGAGGTTCCAGCCGCTTTGCGGGCGCCGCCCGGTCTTGGCCCGGGCCTGCCATTCGGCCCGCTCCGCCGGGCTCTGGGCGCGCCAGGCCGCATTCGCCGCCCGATACCGCGCCCGCTGGGCCAGTTGTGCCTCACTCGGCTTCAGCCCCTTGGTACGCGACCCCGGCGCCGTGACCGGCAGCACATGCACCCCGCCGGCATGATGGCGGAAACAGAGCGCGCCGCCGACCTGGCCGGCGGCATCAACCGAGAGCAGCGGGCCGCGGACCTTGGCCATACGCCATACCCCCTGGGTTCAGGCTGCGGTCGAGCAGGCTTTCGTCCCGCGCCAACCGCAGTTCCATTTCGTGTACCCGGTCCTTCAGGGAGAGGATCTCGGTGATCAACTGCCGGTTCTCCCCGGTGAGCTTGTCCATCACCTCGTCCTTGCAGTCCAGCTTGTCCTTCAGCCGGGCAATCAGCGCCTCGCCTTCATCGAGCTGCACCTTGAGCCGCTGCATCTGCTGCTCCTTGCCCTCCAGCTCCAGAATGCGCGCCCGCAGGCTCAGGCTCTCCGCCTGAAGCACCGCGCGCTCCTCATTCAGCCGATGGATCTGGTCCCCATGATCGCGAATCTGCTGGCGCAGGGTCTCATAGACCTCGGCCGTCGCCGCGTCCCGGCTGTTGGCCAGGTGATCGACGTGGTACTTGCGCAGGTAGAGCATGACCGGCGCCGCCCCCACCAGGAGGGCGGCAACGACCAGCCCAAACCACTTGGCGCCCATCAGGAACGGGTCCCCGCCGTCGGGGATGGCCTCGATGGCCTTAGGCAGGGCTTCAGTCATGACATCCCCCCGTCGTTATCCAGGTATATTCCAAGTTTTCGATCAGATCCCTCACGCCCCAGAAGGGCTTCGGCCGCACCAGCCGCTGATGCGCTTACCCCCTCCCCCCTGGTGGGGGAGGGTTGGGGAGAGGGGGTCCGCATGGCTACGTCAGGGACAACCATGGCACCGCAGATAGTGCCGCTGGCCACGGACCGCCATTCCATCCGGGCGCCCCTCAATCGTTGTCCGGCACGTCGAAGGCCCGGCGGATCTGCTGGCAAATGCCGAGCACCACGATGTCATCCACCGTGTTCTCCGTCTTGCCTACCGCCTCCTCGATGGTATCGAGCAGGCCATCCAGGCCCTTCTTGAGGATCTCAGGCGACAT
>SACH01000623.1 GCA_009928645.1 Gammaproteobacteria bacterium
TGCCTGGAGTTGCTCATGGGCCGCTGCCAGCCAGCCCAAAGCACCGACAGCATCACTCTCGTGATTAAGGGCATAGAGACCACGGGCCAGGAAAAAGCAGCCGGCATCCCACTCCGCGCTCACGGGCAGGTCCAGGGGAGTTGTCGCCGGCAACGCCGTGATGAGCAGGTCCGCCAGTTCATGGTCGCCGGCCAAGACCTGGTCCGTGAAACAGCGGGCGATCAGCCGGTTGGCTTGGACCTGCCAGCCGTCATGGCCGAGTTCAGCCGTTACCCGGCTTAGCCAGGCGCTGACCTCGGTAAGGTCGTGCGCCGCAACGGCTGCCTCCAAGACGCCCAGCCGACAGCAGTCAACCAGATGCTCGGTTTCCCCATCGTCAGCGCCAATGCTGCGCAATGCCTGCCGCAAGGCGGAGCCTGCCACTTCTCCCAGCGTGAAATACTGCCTGGCCCTATCCGCGGCTTGTTCATGGTGCAATGCCAGGAATCCCCGCCGGTAGGCCAGACCGCAGAGATTCATGGGACCTTCGGCGGCGAAGTGTGAAAAGTCCGTGGGTGGTGCAATGGCCCCCACCACCTGGACAGGATGATCCAGGTCCAGCCCATACCGGTGACGCAGACTCACCGCCAAGCGGGCAAAGGTCTCAAGGGCCAGGAGATATTGCCCCGCATTGACCTGTTCCTTAAAGAGGCGCCCGGCCAAGCCCTGTGCCAGTGGTTGCTCGGGGTCGAAGGTCGCCAGGCGTCGTTGCAGGTAGGTGCGATACAGGTCCCGATCAAGGATGGCATCCGGATTGGCGGCGAAGGGTTGACGGCTGGCGACGATGGTCAGAGTGGTTGCCGTCTCGCGGAGATAGTGATGACGGAAACCATGGTTATCCAGTAACTGACGAAGGCTCGCGGCATTGTAAAGTACCAGGTGATAACCCGGGGTTAATATCAGCAGCAGTGTTGCGGGTGTGGCCGTGGGACGAATGCCAGCGGCGTTGGGGGTGGTAAGGATCAGCCACCCCGTGGGCGTGACGGCGGGGGCGAGAGCGGTCAGGAAGGCATGCGGATCGGGGAGGTGCTCGATGACCTCCGAGGCCAGGATAAGGTCGTAGGGGGCGACGCCGCGCAGCGTCTCAGGACCCAGATAGTCGAGGGTGATCGGCAAGCCCAATTGTTCACGACCCGCCTCCGCAGCCGGCGAGGGATCGTAACCCTGGACGGTCCAACCCAGGGCTTCACGCGCGAAATCGAGGCCAAACCCAAAGCCGCAGCCGACCTCGGCATAGCGGTGGATGGTTTGTTGATCGAGCCAGAACAGGGGTTCGACCATGACATCCGGAGCGGCGCCCTGTTCAAGATAGAATTTAATGGCGGCTTGGGTGGCCACGGAGGGACCCGCAGCCGAGGCATAAGGGGGCGGTGGAACCCCCGGAAAACTCAG
>SACH01000624.1 GCA_009928645.1 Gammaproteobacteria bacterium
AGAGCACGAGAGAGGGAACGTCTCTCGTATCGAAAGGCCGCGCGCAGCGCACCGCCCTCCCCTGCTTTCGGCCATGAATCGAACCATCTTCACCATCCCGTCGGAGCCGCGTCGGGCATCAAGACCAGCGGGCGCATCCAGGATGCGGATCAAGGAGGAACGCAGGAACGAGTAGTCCTTGAACCGCTCCGCGCCCGCTGGATGATGGCCGATAGACGCGGCTTTGACGGGATGGTGCTCGGGACGTACGCAGCTCTTGGCAAGCGAAGCGCGCAGGCGTCAGGGATCGTTACCCGCATGGGCGGAGACGCGTTGCCCGTCCGGAACGGGCGGCGCGGCTCCGGGCGTTCCGGTCAGGAGACCGGCACGCCTAGAGCCCGGCCCTTGGGAGACGCGAAACTCTGAAAAATTTCGCATGTGAAAAAATCGATAGCAGGGAATATCCTTGCATATCTAAAACAATGCTTTTAATTTGCAAGGATGATACCTCGCACCATTGGCGCAAAAGTAGAAGCCGCCTTGGCACGTCAGGCCGCGGTCGCCCTCATCGGCCCGCGCCAGGTCGGCAAGACCACCCTCGCCCACGAGATCGCCAAGACTCGGCCGTCGATCTACCTGGACCTCGAAGCCGCAGCGGACAGGGATAAGCTCTCCGACCCCGTGCTCTTCCTGGACAGGCATATCGACAAGCTCGTCATTCTCGACGAGATCCACCGGGTCCCTGCCCTGTTCGAGGCGCTCCGCGGGATCATCGACGCCGGACGGCGCTCCGGGCACCGTACGGGACGCTTCCTCATCCTGGGATCGGCGACCATCGACCTGCTGCGCCAGTCCGGGGAAAGCTTGGCCGGTCGAATCACCTATGTGGATCTCGCCCCGCTGACGGTTGACGAAGTCGACCGCAGCGACCTCGAGCAGCTTTGGCTGCGCGGCGGATTCCCCGACAGCTTCCTGGCGGCGACGGATGAAGACAGCCTCGAGCTGCGCGAGAGCTTTGTCCGCACCTATCTGGAACGCGATGTGCCGATGTTCGGACCGCGCATCCCCGCGGAGACCCTGAGACGTCTCTGGACCATGCTGGCCCACAACCAAGGCACTCTGCTCAACGCCTCACGCCTGGCCTCGGGCCTGAGTGTGTCGGCTCCAACCGTCACCAGCTACATCGACCTGCTGGTGGACCTGCTCCTGGTGCGCCGACTACCGCCGTTCCATGCCAATGTGGGCAAACGTCTGGTCAAATCCCCGAAGACCTACGTCCGGGACAGCGGCCTGACTCACGCACTGCTCAACATCGAGACCTTCGAGGATCTGCTCGGGCACCCCGTATCCGGTCCCAGCTGGGAAGGCTTCGTCATCGAGAACCTGATCACGGCCGCACCGAGCCGAACCCAGGCCAGCTTCTACCGCACGGCAGCCGGCGCCGAGATCGA
>SACH01000121.1 GCA_009928645.1 Gammaproteobacteria bacterium
GAGCCCATGCTGGCCGGGACGCTGATGGACAGCGTCACCGAGGACGACCGCCAGTATCTGGTGGACCTGGGACTGCTGCGTCGCGAGGGGGCGGGTGGGCTGGTGGTCGCCAACCCCATCTACCGCGAAGTGCTGCCGCGCGCCCTGGCCAGCGGTCCCCAGGACACCCTGCCTCGGATCGCTCCGACCTGGCTGAACCCGGATGGCTGCCTGAACCCGGCGCGGCTGCTAGCGGCCTTTCTGGCCTTCTGGCGCCAGCACGGCCAGCCCCTGCTCGCCAGCGCGCCCTACCACGAAATCGCCCCCCATCTGGTGCTGATGGCCTTCCTGCACCGGGTGGTCAATGGCGGCGGCACCCTGGAACGTGAGTACGCCATCGGTTCCGGGCGCATGGATCTGTGCCTGCGCTATGGGACGGTGACGTTGGGGATGGAACTGAAGGTCTGGCGCGACGGCGCCCCGGACCCGCTGCCAGAGGGGCTGGCGCAATTGGACGCCTACCTGGCGGGATTGGGACTGGACCGCGGCTGGCTGGTGATCTTCGATCGCCGGACCGGGCAACCGCCCATCGCCGCCCGCGCCAGCAGCGCCGAACAACTCAGCCCCGGCGGCCGGCATATTCAGGTGGTGCGCGGCTGATAGGCGGCGATGCCAGCGGATTGCCCCATATCACCCGTAGGATCAACCTTATCCCGAGCCCTGGCATCAGGAATCACTCGACAGTTCGCATGAAGTGGTCGATCCGGTACGGAACAATCAGCTACGCACCCGCCACAGCAACAGGGCTCCCAGCAGGAACAGCAGCAGGATGGGCAGCAGCGACAGGCGCGGGTCCCCGGTCGCCAGGGCGGCGATGCCCACCAGGCCCGGCCCCAGGACGGCGGCGAACTTGCCCAGCATGTTGTAGAAGCCGAAGAACTCCGCCTCGCGCCCCGGGGGGACGAAGCCGGCGAAGAGGGCGCGGCTCAGGGCCTGGATGCCGCCCTGGACCAGGCCGATGACCACCGCCATGGCATAAAACTCCTCGACCCGCGTCATGCCGGAGGCGAACAGGACCACCAGGGCATAGACCCCGATGGCCAGCAGGATGCCGCGCTTGGCCCCCCAACGTTCCCCCAGCCAGCCAAAGGCCAGGGCCGAGGGGAACCCGACAAATTGGGTGATGAGCAGGGCGAGCATGAGGCCATCCGCGGCCAGCCCGATGGCGAGGCCGAAATCCACCGCCATGTGGACGATGGTGTCCACGCCGTCGATGTAGCACCAATAGGCCAGCAGGAAGAGAAAGGCATCGCGGTGCTGGCGGATCTCAGCCAGGGTCTGGCGCAACTCCCGGAAGGCGGCGCGGCCGGCCTGACCCAGGGGCCGGTCGCCGCGGCCGTCCGGCTCCCGCACCCACAGGGCCAGGGGGACGGCGAAGAGGGTCCACCAGGCGGCGACGCCGAGGAAGGCGGCCCGCACCGCCTCCCCGGCGTCGGCGAAGCCGAAGTGGGCGGGGAAGAGGGTCATGAGGACATTGAAGGCGAAGAGCAGGCCGCCGCCCAGGTAACCCAGGGCATAGCCCAGGGCCGAGACGCGGTTGTAGTCCCCCGGCCTGGCCACCACCACCAGCAGGGCGTCGTAAAAGATGTTGCTGCCGGAAAAGCCCAGCAGGCCGAGGAGATAAAGGCCCAGGGCCAGCGCCCACTGTCCCTGGACGACCAGCCAGAGGGCGCCGGTGGCCAGGACCCCGAGGGCAGTGAAGAGCAGCAGGAAGCCCTTGCGGGCCCCAAGCTGGTCAGCCAGGGCGCCCAGCAGGGGGGCGGACAGGACGATCAGGGCGCTGCCGAGGGTGTTGGTCATCCCTAACCAGAAGGTGCTCTCGGTCACCGCCAGGTCGGCGGCCCAGAACTGCTTGAAGAAAACCGGGAAGAAACCGGCGATGACTACGGTGGCGAAGGCGGAGTTGGCCCAGTCGTAGGTGGCCCAGGCCAGGACCGTCCGGCGGCCGTTAGCCCGCCCGGGCCGTTGCTCGCCGGGTGGGGAGCGCGGTTCTTGGCCAGCGGCTTCCCAGGATGCTGGCGTGGTCCCGGCACCGCCCCGGGTCGGCATCCCAGCCACGGCTCAGTTCTCCGGGGTCTCGTTGGCCAGAATGCCGGCGGTCAGGCACAGCCGGACCAGTTCCGCCAGGGACGCGGCGCGCATCTTGTCCATCACCCGGGCGCGGTGGGCCTCCACCGTCTTGGTGCTGACCCCCAGGGCGGCGGCGATCTCCCGGTTGGAGCGGCCATCGGTGACCATCACCATCACCTCGTGCTCCCGGGGGGTGAGTTCCGCCAGGCGGCGGGCGATCTCGGCGCGCTGCTGGCGATCGACCCGGCGCTGCTTGTCAGCCTCCAGGGCCAGGCGCAGGCTGGTGATCAGGGCCTCGTCATCGAAGGGTTTCTCGATGAAGTCCAGGGCGCCGCCGCGCATCGCCTTCACCGCCATGCCCACGTCGCCATGGCCGGTGATGATCACCACCGGGATGCGGATCTCCTCCCGCGCCAGATAGGCCTGGAGCTCCAGGCCGCTCATGCCCGGCATACGCACATCCAGTAACAGACAGCCAGCCTGGCCGGGGTAATAAGCCCGCAGGAAGGCCTCGGCGGAACCGAAGGACTTGACCTTGAGTCCGGCGGACTCGATGAGCCACTCCAGGGAATGGCGCATGGCCTGGTCGTCGTCGACGACGAAGACGGTGGGTTCACTGCTCATCGGCCTTCTCCCTAACGTTCATGGGGTGCCCCTTTGCACCCTTGCTGAGGAAAGAGCGTGCTGGCGCCTTTCACGCCACCTTTCAGGCGTGGTCTCGCCGCACCTCTGATGAAAAATGCCTGCTGGTGACGTTCATGCCACCCCCCATGAGGCAACGCGGTGATTGCCACCCGCCGCGATCTCAAGCCTGGTCAGGGCCTAGTCAGGGTTGGGGCGGGACCGGAGCCAGCGGCAAGCGTACCTGAAAGCAGGTGCCAACGCCCACCTCAGAGGTGACGCGCAACTCGCCGCCATGGTTGCCGAGGATGGTCTGGCTGATTGCCAGCCCCATGCCCATGCCATTGAGTTTGGTGGTGAAGAAGGCATCGAACAGGCGGGCCATGGCCTCAGTTGGGATACCGGGGCCACTGTCCTCCACCAGGGCCAGGGCCCAGTCATCCTCGCGGCGGACGCGCAGGGCGAGCCGACGCCGCTCGCCCGGGACCTCTTCCAGGGCGTCCAGGGCGTTACGGACCAGATTGAGCAGCACCTGTTCGATCTGCACCCGGTCGACCAGGACCGGAATCTCTTCCGCCGCCAGGTCCAATTCGCTACTCAGCCCCAGCTTGGCGATCTCGAACTCGGCAAAGGTGTTCACCTCCGCCAGCAGCTCATTGAGATCTTCCCGCACCCGTACCGGTGCCTGTTTGCCGACCAGGGCCCGCAAGCGCTTGATGATCTCCCCCGCCCGCTGGGCCTGACTGCCAATCCGGTCCATGGCCTGGGCCAGTTCCTCCGGATTGTCATCCCCACGGCGCAGGCGGCGTCCGCAGCCGCTGGCATAGTTGGCAATGGCCGCCAGGGGCTGATTGAGCTCGTGGGCCATGCCCGTGGCCATCTCACCCATGGTACTGAGCCGGCAGACATGGACCAGCTCCGCCTGGTGCCGGCGGAGTTCCTGCTCGGCGCGGCGCACGGCAGTGATATCCCGGGCATAGATGTTGACATAACCCAGTTCACTCACCGGGAAAAACAGGCTGGAGTAGATCCGCTCCGCCTCATGGAACTCGGCCTCCCGCTGATGACTGGCGGACAGGGCCTCCCGGGCGAGGGCCAGCCAGGGCTTGGGCAGGGCGCTCGTCCCCTCCCCCGCCCAGGTCTTGAGCAAGGGCTCGCTGGCGCGGTTGTTATAAAGCAGCCGCCCGCCGGGACTGACGCGCAGCATGGGGATTGGGCTCTCGCTGGCGAAGCCGGCGAGACTGCGGATCTCCTGATCCCGGGCCTTGCGCTGGGTGATGTCGTGCAGGTAGAGGGTATGGAAAAGTTCGCTCTCCAATTCGAGGGGGACGACGGAGACCTCCAGGGGGATCAGTCGCCCGTCGGCACGGCGCGCCAGCAGCTCACTGCGCGTCTGGGGCTCGCGCCCTTGGCGTTGGGCCCGACGCCCCTCCCGCAGCAGGGCGTAGAAGTTGGCCCGGGCCGAACCGGCCAGCAGGAGGCGGCTGAAACTTTGCCCCAGGACCTGATCACGACCATAGCCAAAGGTCCGCTCCGCGGTGGGATTGAGCTCCCGCACCCGCCCGTGGCGATCCAGGGTGACGATGGAATCGAGGGCGGCCTCCATGACCGCCGCCTTGAGGGCCTCGCTCTCCCGCATCTCGATGGCATGGCGCCGGCTGGTCTCTTCCCGCGCCCGCAGGACCAACAGGGTGAACTGCTGGACCCAGTCCTCCAGCAGGATCAACTGGTTGGCCCCCTGACTGAACCCCGGGTCCTCGATCTCCAGGGCGCGGCGGGCAAAACCCGACAGGCGCCGCATCACCTTGTTGAGCCGCGCCGAGACCAGATAGATGACCAGGGTGAAGGTGGTGATGAATACCAGGGCGGCGATACCTCGCTGCCGCCGCTCGAAGATCCTGACATGGCGGGTCATACGCTCCACGTCGGCGTAGGACACCAGGGTGGTGAAGAGCAGATTAAGGTCCGAGCCCTCGTAGCCCGGCAGGGATTGGGACGTAACCTGATAATCTTCCCGCCAGCGGGACAGGGGGCTATCAAGGATCAGCCAGGAGGGGTCCATGCTGACCAGGATCCGCTGATCGTCCGCGTTCACCAGGGCGATGGCGCTGTCCGCGGCCAGCAGGCCCCGTTGGGAGGCGAGCAGAAAACGCTCGTCCAGATGGACGAGGACCACCAGGCTGCCCAGGGGCTTGCCCTGGCGATCCTCGATGGGGCTGCTCACCACCAGATAGGGCTGATTGTCGAGGCTGGTCAGCACCGTCCGCGCCTCGTCGTCATGGCGCAGCGGCGGGTCCACGCCGGAGGCCGTATCCGCCGGCAGGGGCCGGTCATCCCGTGAATAGAGCTCCCGCACCTCCCCGCCGCTATCGACCAGCAGCACATGGGTGGGCGGCAGCAGACCATCGCGCTCGAGGTAATCGGGCAGCCAGCCAGGTCGGGTACCGGAGTGGAGGCGCGGCCTGAAGGCCTTGCCGGGATTCCAGGTCCGGGACTCCAGGTACTCGGCGAGACGCCGGTAATGGGCGACCAGCCGGGTGGTCGCCGTGTACTGGGACAGGTACTGATCGAAGCGAATCAGGCTCTCCCGGGCCCGCTGATCCAGCCGGGACTCGAGTTCCTGACCGAAGATGCGCGCCAGTTGCTGGCTCTGGATATTTTCCAGGACTCCCCAGACAAGCAATCCGGCAGCCAGACCCACCAGAATGGCGATGAGCGGCATGGGTACGCCGCGCAACAGGCGAAAGAGGATGGGTTTGAGATCGATGCGAATCACGGCCCAAGCGCGGATAGGGGTCAATGCCGGGTATATTACGCCATGAGGCAAGGGCTGCGGGACATGACGCCCCGCCCGGATCCTGGGACAATGCTGAGACCTAATCTCACCGTCGCGGCACCCTGCCCCTTTTCCTACCTGATCCGCTCCAGGATGCGCTCCAGTTTTTGGTGCGAAGAGGCAGGGTAGGAAACGCCGAAAGCTGATTTTTGATCCCTATATCCGGAGCTTCCTTGTGGCTGATGCTGACGCTCTCGCCCTCACCCGCCCCCCGGGGTTACTGCGGCGCCTCTCGGCGTTGCTCTATGATCTGATCCTGCTGTTTGGCATGCTGTTGCTAGCGGCGACCCTGGTGATCGTCCCAACCTCCGCCCTGACCGGGCACGAGATCTGGATCGAGGGATGGCCCATGCGCCTCTTCCAGCTTTACCTGGTTCTGGTCGGCTACGGTTTTTTTGCCTATTTCTGGCGTTACGGCGGCCAGACCCTGGGCATGCGCTCCTGGCGCTTTCGTCTGGTACGCGCCGACGGTCAACCCCTGACCGCGGCCGACGTCCGCCGCCGGCTGTTGTGGTCCACCCTGGTCCTCGCTCCCCTGGGTCTCTTCTGGGTCCCCTTTGACCCCGCGGGACTGGCCCCCCATGACCGGCTCTCCGCCACCCAGCCCCGGCTAGTACCGAAGTAGAGGTCGTGCTCCCCCCCTTGCCTGGGCAGGTATGGGTACACAAGAGGCTGATTTCACAGCTCCCTCCCCCCTGGCGGGGAGGGTCGGGGAGAGGGGGGTAAGCTTTACCCGGACGTCCCCTCTTCCCGGGCCGGCAGGAATTCCAGAGCATTGGCATCCGGATCGCGACAGAAGAGGGCCGCGCGGCCCGAGCGGCTGCGGGTGTAGGGAATTCCGGCGGCCTCCAGACGACGGGCGAGAGCTTCCAGGTCCCTGACGTACAGGGCAAGATGCCGGTCCCGACCGCCATGGGCAGGGCGCCCGGTCAGGGGATCGGGAGGGGGCAACTCCAGCAGATGGATCTGCTGCGACCCGACCCGCAGCCAGGCGCCGGGGAAACCCAAGTCCGGCCGTTCGCCCAGCACCTCCAGCCCCAGCAGGTCGCGATAGAAGCCCAGAGCGCGGGGGGTGTCTGCGACCAGCAGGCTGGCATGGTGAATACCCAGGATGTCTGACATAGGCTGGTATACTAATCTAATTCCCGCCCAACCTGGATAGTGGTGGCACATCGGCCCCCTTGCCGGCCCACAGCAAAAGCCGCATTCGGGGCCGGGTTCGGGATGAGGTGGGCCCTTGCCGGCACCCACCCTGGCACTTCTTCCCTCGACCAGCCGTTGTAGCCCCTGCCACAAACCACCGCCGTAACCTCCAACGAGACGATCCGCTGCGCATGAATCCCGATCTGGCCCGGCTCCAACCCTACCCCTTTGAAAAGCTCGCCGCCCTCAAGGCCGGTGTCAAGCCGCCAGCCGATCTGGGGCCCATCGCCCTGTCCATCGGGGAGCCCAAGCACCCAACGCCGGACTTCATCACCGAGACCCTGATCGCCCACCTGCACCTGCTGGCCAGCTACCCCACGACCCGTGGCCTGCCGGTCCTGCGCCAGGCCATTGCCGACTGGCTCGCCCGGCGTTTTCAACTCCCCGCCGGCGGGCTGGACCCGGAACGGCAGATCCTGCCCCTCAACGGCACCCGTGAGGGCCTCTTCGCCCTGCCCCAGGCCCTGGTGGACCGGTCACGCCAACCCCTGGTGCTGATGCCCAACCCCTTCTATCAGATCTACGAGGGGGCGGCCTTCCTGGCCGGGGCCGAGCCGCGCTACCTGCCCTGCCTCGCGGAGCAGGGTTATCTCCCGGATTTCGCGACGGTGACGACCGACACCTGGCGGCGCTGCCAGTTGCTCTACCTCTGTTCCCCCGGCAACCCCAGCGGGGCGGTGATCCCCCTGGCGACCCTGCAACGGCTGATCGAACTGGCCGAGGAATTCGATTTCGTCATCGCCGCCGA
>SACH01000625.1 GCA_009928645.1 Gammaproteobacteria bacterium
AACATAGGCGCCAACTCGCGTTCATAGAGCCCTGGAGAGGCTGGTTTGAGGAAACAATGCTTGAAGAACCGGAGGACCTGGCGGCTCACCTTGGCGGTAGAGCGGAACAGGGGGACGGTCCAGTCGGGGCGATCGGTGCCATCCGGATCATCCACCTTGGCCTTTTGGCGTTTCTCCTGCTTGGCCAGCGCTTTCACATCCTGGGCCCCCGTGTCACCCAGGCGGGTGTGGAGGAGGAGCGTCACCAGCAGATGAGTGATGATGGCCAGCCGGGCCTGATTGGCGATGGCCACGGTGCCCTTACCCCAGGCCTTCGCCTGCGCGAAGTCGTTTTTCCAGGTATCGAAGCACTTTTCTTCTTCCCACCGGCGGAAATAGAGGAAGGCGATGACGCCCGGCAGCAAGGAGAACTCGTTGGTAAGGAATTGCAACACCTTACCCCGGCGGGCGCGATAGGTGATGAGGCGCCATTCCTCCCGGGAACTCGACAAGGTAACCCGCAGATCCTGGAGCACCCCCGCATTGGCCGGATCAGCCGCCAGGGGTAGCCCCTCGGTGGAATCCACGCACAGATTGCTCTTCATGCGCGTGATCATCGTGATCTGCAGGGCCCGCTTCTTGGCGTCCCAGAAGGCGGCATCGATGAAGGCGCGATCCACCACCCATAGGCCGCGGCGCTCGCGGGTCAGCGCCTGGGCCTCCTGATCGTAATCGCGCAGGATGCGGGTTTCGTGGCGGCTACGGGTATCGACCCGAACCGCTTCGGGCAGCCCCAGACGCAGGTTATAAAAGCTCAACAAGGCATGCCCCTTGGGATTGTCCGCGCCGCCCTGCCGGGGCGTGCAGCGCCGGAAATGGGCGCTCTCGACCTGATAGGTGCCATCGATGGCCCGCACCGGCCGCTCCCCCAGCCCGGGAATGCCCGCCAGGCGATCCGGGAGGACCGCCTGCGCCTCCTGGACCAGGGCCGGCACCAGGTCCCGCAAAACCGCCTCCCGGCTGGGCGACGCCAGCGCATCCGACCAGGTGGAGCGGGCCAGCGGTCCCCGCGCCGCGGTCGCCGGGTCCAGATGCAGCAGGGTTTGCACCTGCTCGCGTAAGGTCGACATTCCTTGCAGGTGGCGCAGCACCCCCAACGCGATGAAATCCGGCATGGTCAGGGTACGACCCACCGTCGCCTGACGCACCCGCGCCAGGGCACGTGACACGGGGTGGAGCAGATCAGAAAGAACCGTGTGATTCGTCAGGCGGTGCATCAGGGTCTTGAGGCGATCAAACATGGCAGGCTCCCGTATGTTGCTGTTTTGCAACAGAAAACGCGAGCCCATCGCCAGCCGGTTGTCAAGTCTTTTTTTTCGCGGCGGTGAAAAAAATTGCGCGCTTCTAGAAGGCGGTAGACGCTTCCTGAGCAGGGAGCACCAAA
>SACH01000626.1 GCA_009928645.1 Gammaproteobacteria bacterium
GCCCTGCTATGCCGCTCCCTCGCCGCCCGTGGCCTGCCCATTTGGCTATTCCCGGTTGGCCTGCCCTTGGAAAATCCGCTCCCCGTGTCCGGGCCGTGGTCCTGGGGCTGGCGCCACCTGCTGGGGGCGGATCTCCCCTGCTGGCATTTGCCGGCCGGCCGGGGGGGCGCCCTGAATCTCGCCGCTTAGCACTTCACCACCACCGGCCGGGGGTCACCTCGGCCCTCCTCCTGGAGATCCGCGGTCCATGTCCCGCAACCGCAATCACACAACTGACCTGGACGCGCTCCTGACAGTCGCCGCTGTTGAAAGCACGATGATTTGCACCCGTCGCACCACGGACGGCCGCCCCTCCTCAGGACCCAGGCCGGGGCGCCTAAATATGATCCTCACTCGGCATCTTTGCCGAGGGGAAACCACTGGAGGATCAGTATGCAAACCATCGTTGACATCGCGGCTGCCATCACCGCTCTTGCAGATCTCGCGGATGAGGTTGCCCTCGACTTGGAGGAAAGTTCGCCAGGATCTAAGCACCATTGGGACCAGCTCCACGCCCTGCATGGTTCTATATCGGTACTGGGTTTAGAAATGGTCAACTTATTGTCTAGTAGTAATAAATGACATCGGGCTAGTTGTATTATAGTCCTCTGTGTTCTATAATTTCAGTATGGGGCCAGTGTGGGACTGGCCCCACCTGCCATGCCGGGGGGCATCATGAAATTCGCGGACTTCTTCGGGGAAATTGAGATCGACGACGAGGAGTTGATCAACGACGACCATCAAGGCCACCTGGTAGCCGAGGCCCATCGCATCGTTTCCGGGGACTCGGTCGACCCACCCACGGTTGAGCACCTGGCCGCCCTCATCAGCGAGATCGGCTGGACCCGGGAACTCCTCCGGGAACTGCAAAGCCGGACGGTCGAGGATATCCCGTTCTGATTTTTGCGCCCAGAGTTAGCCCTCTGGGTAAATTATTTTTCTATTGGGGGCTTAAATCATGACCACGAAAGCACCTGCCACCGTCGAGCCGCGCGCCCTGACCATGGCGCCGCTCAACCCACCACCCGCCGTGATCGACGCCGGCGCCCTCCTGGCCCAGGGCATCCAGCACGGTTTGAGCGTGGACGCCCTGGAAAGACTCCTCAGCATGCGGCGGGAACTCCAGGCCGAACAGGCCAAGGCGGCCTTCTTCGCCGCCCTCGCCACCTTCCAGGCGCAGATCCCGCCCATCCCCAAGAGCCAGACCGCCAAGGTCGTCAGCGCCAAGGGCGCCTTCAGTTACCGCTACGCGGATCTCGCCGACATCCAGAAAACGATCGCGCCCGTGTTGGCGAGCAACGGGCTGTCGGTCACCTTCGACACCGCACAGGACCAGGGGGGCTATGTCGTCATGGCCAAGGTCCACCACACCGGGGGGCACTC
>SACH01000627.1 GCA_009928645.1 Gammaproteobacteria bacterium
GCCCAGGCGCAGGCCTATTTTCAGGCCCGGCGCCAGCCGGTGCGGGCGCGCAGCCCGGAGGAGATCATCGCCCAGATGGAGAAGCAGATGCGCATGTTCACCCTGCTCGCCGGGGCCATCGGCAGCATCTCCCTCATCGTCGGCGGCATCGGGGTGATGAACGTCATGCTAGTGTCGGTGACCGAGCGCCGCCGGGAGATTGGCGTGCGCCGCGCCCTGGGGGCCAGGCAAGGGGACATCCAACAGCAGTTCCTGGTGGAGTCGGTGATCCTGTCCCTGCTCGGCGGCCTGTTCGGCATCCTGTTGGGGGTGGGGGCGAGCTGGCTGACGGCCTACCTCGCCTACTGGAAATTTCTGCTGTCCCTCGACGCCATCCTGCTCGGCGTCGGCGTGGCCAGTGCCGTGGGCATCTTTTTCGGCTTCTACCCCGCCCGCCAGGCGGCGCGGCTGGACCCGATTCAGGCCCTGCGGGCGGATTGAACGAGGAGGCGCGCACTCATGGCTCGTATCGCCCTGCTCGAAGACGAGATCGGCCTGCGCGAGGAACTGGCGGTGTTTCTCGCCCGCCGCGGTCACACCCTTAGCCAGGCCGGGTGCCTGGCGGAATTCTGGCCGCTCATGGTAGCGATCGATCTCGCCATCCTCGACATCATGCTCCCCGATGGCAGCGGCACCGAGGCGGCGGTCCGGTTACACCGTGACTTCCCACGGGTGGGGATCATCATGCTTACCGCCCGCGCCGGCCCCGGGGACAAACTGGCGGGCCTCTACGGCGGCGCCGATCACTATCTGGTCAAGCCCGTCCACTTTCCGGAACTCATGGGCGTCGTCGATGCCCTGCTGCGGCGCTTGGGGCTGGGCTGGCGCCTGGACCGGGCGCGCCATCAATTGAGCGATCCGGAGGGTCATTGCCTGGATCTCAATGCCCATGAGCTGACCCTGTTGACCTGCCTGTCCGCCGCGCCCGACCAGGTCGTCAGCCGGCGCGCCCTGGTGGAGGCCTTTGGCGAGAATTGGTTCGACTACGACGAGCGCCGCCTGAACACCATGGTCAGCCGGCTGCGCCATCGCTGGCAGGCGGCCAGTGGTCAGGAACTGCCCCTCAAAACCGAGCGCGGCGCCGGCTTCAGCTTTGGGGTACCGCTTCAGCACCGGTGAAGGGAAGGGGGCGGATCCCGCGGTCCTGGTCGGGGTGGGAGGACCGCCGGGGGGGTAAACGGCTGGAAGCGGTTGGCGCCGGAGCGAACGCGAATCGGGCAAGCCCGGCGCCCAGGGTTACTGTTCTAACGGTTGCAATTTGGTGGTGCTTTGCCAGCCTTGCACGCTTGTGCTTTTGATGCCTTGGCAATTTCATCGCAAGCAAAATTTTGAGTAGTTATGCCAGGGCGCAAGCCCTGTATGTAAGCCGTATTCATGTCATGC
>SACH01000122.1 GCA_009928645.1 Gammaproteobacteria bacterium
GACCTATGCGTCGTGCGAATTCGCTTATGCTGTACTGCTTGTTCATGGGTACCGCTTTGCACAACTATGGGCAGGTATCAAGCATCAGTTCATAGCTCCTGAGCGCGAGGGGCGGATGACGGGAACCGCTCCTAAAACCATAGACAAACATGCCATGAGCCCAAGTGGGCTCAATATGGCACGTCTTCTAGTACGTCAGCCGAACAGTTTTGCTGACGATTCGCACCACGGGATTTCGCCGTGGAAGACCAGATAGCACACGGTGACCGCATTGCTGGGGCCAAGGGTGACGGCGGTTTTTTTGAATCGCCATACCGGTAATGCGCTACATGCGCTGCTCTCAGGTTTGAGCGAACTCTCGACCAAAACGACCACACATGCTTTGAGCGATTCCTTACAGGTAGCTCAAAGGTGACATGGCCGCCATTGGCAACAGGCGCAATACCCGTGACCACAGCCGCACGCTCACTCAAACCCAAACCTCTGCGGGCAATGGCTATGGCCGCGCCCTGATGAACTGAAACTCCTTTAACTCTGGCGTGGTTGACCGCGCCAATGATTGACGTGTAGGCCGGGTTGACCTCAATCACCTCAACGCCGGCCCTAAAGGCTGCGGCCCTGATGCCTTGAGAGACCTGGGTGTAAGCAAGGCTCGAAAGCATCCGAGCCGCCTTTGCATCTGCACCTTCAAGCTCGGCCTTCTTCTTTGCAAAGTCCAGCTTCTCGATCACCAAGGGCTTGCCCTGTGACTTGGCCAAGGCAAGCACCTCGGCAACTGAATCACCTACCAGTGCCTTGGTTTGATCACGGGTCTTGCCATAGGTGTTCAGAGCAATGCGTTTGACACCCGCCCCAACAGGGTTGCCGAATCTGTCGATGTCGGCCAGCGCCAAATGATCTGCATTGATGTCCAGTCCCACAGCGCCCAACTCCGCATGGGTCGTGACCTCCACCGTCTGGGACTGGCAACTGACAAAGACTCTCCAGCCCTTGCGGTCACGAACGAACCGGTAGCTCAGGGCTGTGCCAATGCGCTTTTGAATCGCTACGCCTGCCTTGGTCGTTGCAGAAATGCGTTGACTGCTTTGGAGTGCTGCAACAATACTATTTTGACCATAGGCAAACCGCAAGCCCTTGATGACCAGGTATTTGCCGTGCTGCGATAGCGCATCAGGCAGACGCAATTGCAAGTCCAGCGTGCCGTCTACCCCAAGGCTGGCCTGACAGGACTGATTGCCCGCCGACTCGTCAGCGCTGCCAAGCGCAAAGAATTGGTTGGCGCGGGCATCTTGCCAGTCTGCGAGCCACGCCTCATGGCTGGCATAGCCATTGGCATCCAAATCAAATTGGGCGCGAAACAGTCTTTTACTACCAAAGCACAGCCGCACCTGCCCTGATGCTTCATCGGCCTGCATGGCAGCAAGGCGGGCTTGCAACGTTGCCAGCCGCCGTTTCTTTTGGTGCAGCTTGTTGCTCCCCGGGGCCTTTTGCTCCAGCTTGGCAACCGTTTTGAGTGCCTTTTTGATTTTGGACTGCGCCTCGGTGATCAACTCGGGGCGGCGCTGTTTGATCGCGTCAACTTTGCCGTCCAAGCCCACCCGAATCGCGTTGAACTGGCGAGCGGTGATTTCGAACTTTGGCAGAAACTCGCGCTTGAGTTCGTTGAGCGTTTTGCCAGTTTGCATTGCCGCGAACAGGCTGCGTTCAACATATCCGTAAAGTTTGGCGTAGGCATCCAGTACCAATGCCTGCCCTGCATCAAGCACAGGGCGAGTTTGGTAGGTGAAAATCGGGTGGCTACTCATGAGCTGTTGACTCTGACTCTTGATGTTGCTGCATCGCATCCAATGCTTTTTGCGCCCTGTGCTTTGCAGAGCGTTTGCCATACAAGCGAGCGCACATGGAAACGATGACCTCATGCAGATCGCGAACAATATCATCCGTCATTTCGTCTGGCTCGATCACAATGATCTTGCGATTCTGTGCTGCCAGAGCAGCCTCAACATATTCAAACCCAAATCGGACAAGGCGCTCGCGATGTTCGACCACAATCGCGGTGATATCAGGGTTGGAAAGCAACCTGAGCATGTTGCGCCTGTGGCCATTGAGACCAGAACCAATTTCTTTAACGACATCGACAATCACCAACTTGTTGCTTACGGCGTATTGTGTTAATCGAGACAGTTGGCGATCCAGGTCATCTTTTTGATCGCTGCTGGAGACGCGGGCGTACAACGCGACGTTGCTGGCTTTTGGCTTCGCATCAACGACAACCGTTCCCGTGGCAAGCTGATAAGCAGGGACAGGCAATGTTTTGGCTTTCCACATTCTCCATGCGGTTTTATAGCTGATGCCTTGAAGTTCTGCCCATACACTAAGTTTCATGCAGTGATTATAGTCTTATTTGCCTATGTTTGTCTATGAAATCTGCAGCTGCTTCAAACCCGCTGGCGCGACGGGTAGGCCGGCCAGTGGGAATATCCTACCACAGAGGGTCGGTAATGTTTCGCTTTATTTTGTCATGTGCCGTGCGCGCCCCGTGGCGCTCCGGGGTCTCCGGCGGCGCCGCAGGACGACGGGGTGACGCGGCGCGGACTAGGGACTCACGGGCGGGGGCGGCGGACGATCATCATCGTCGTCGCCCAGGACTTGCATCAGCAGCACGCCCGCGGCCGCGCCACCGGCGACCATGGCCACGGTCGTCCCGCTCACCCCCAGGCCGGCCCCGGTCGCGCCCGTGTCACTTGCGGTCACGCCCGGGGTCCCGCCCGGCGGCGTGGTGGACGGCTGATAGGCATACCCGCCCAGACCCGCGCCCGGCGCCGGCTGATAGGGCTGGCCGCCGCTGCTGTAGTGCCCGGTCACGGGATCGGCGTACTGCCCGGTGGCGTTTTGCTGCAGCTGATTGATATCCGCCGTTTTCTGGCCGGGAGCACAGAAATCGCCCGCGCCCACGGTGACCATTTCCAGCTCACCCATGGTGTGCGTGCAGCCGCCACCGAAATCGAGCGTCACCCGCCCGAGTTCGCTGGTCATGATCCGGTCGCCTTCCGTGAGGCGCAGTCCCGGATAGGCCTGGACATACTGCCCGTCCTGCGTGACGAGGGCGACCCCGTCGACCTGGTTGACCGTACCGACCGGCGGCGCGGCCCAGGCCGAGAGCGGCAGTCCCAAGGCGCAGAGTAGCGCCGTGGTCGAATGACAGAAAAGAGCGCGTTTCATTGAGTCTCCTGTAGCGGGATTTAGCACATGTAGCGGTACGCTTTCACGGGTTGATTATCGGGCGCTTTGGGGTTGGCGTCCAGGCTTGTTGCCGCGAAGGGCTGCGCCCCGGCGGCGGGCAGCGGCGGGGCATTAGCGCACCGCGGGCGGGGCGCCCTCCCCCGGCGCCGCGGCGGCCCGGCGCACGGCGAATTCATCGAACCAGAGGCCGCCCTCCAGCCGGTACTCGAAGGGCCGTGTGCCGGCGCTGACCAGTTTCAACACCTGCTGCGGGCAATCCGCCGGCACGGCAAACGGCAGGACGAAGTCCCGCCACGGCGCGGTACCGACTAACGGGGCACCGGTGGCCAACACGCGCCCCGCGTCAGGCGGCGATCCGGCGGCACATTCCAGGCGCCACTGCAACCCGGCCGGCGACTGGAGGGCATCCAACCGGACCCGGCCCTGCAGTTGATAGTCCCCCGGCGGCAACAATAGCCGTTGCCGCAGATGAGCGAAGCGCATGGTGAACTGACGGAAACGCAGTTCCAGCGCACCGCCGCGGGCGCCGGCGGTAGTCCCGGTGCGTACCCGGAACGGCGCCGGCGTTTTGACCACCCAGCCAAACGGCTGGTTGTCCAGGGGCAGGTCGAAATGGCCGTTGAACAGCAGGCCTAACTGCGCCCGCTCCGCCGCGGACAACCCGCCCATCCAGTGCAGATAGGCCCGGGTGGCATCCCCGTCGCGCAGCAGGCGATTGACGTACGCCGTGCGTTCGCCGGGGCTGAGCAGCGGCGCCGCCTGCTGGCGGTGCAGCGCATACAGGGCGTCCAGCGCCGGGCGTGATCCCTGCCGGGCGACGTGACGGAAGAAGTCCAGCCACCAGGCCGGACGCGCCCGGGCGTAGCCTGCCAGCGCGGTGCGCCCTGCGGGGTGGGCGAGGAGATCCTGGAGCACGGGAAAGAAGGTGTCCCGGGCGGCGGGGTCAAGGATCATCGCCCGTGACGCGTGCTGGAGCAGGGCCGCGAGATCCCCGCGCGCCGCCCAATAGCCGGCCGCGCGCCGGTGCGTGCGCCCATAGGCGGGGGCCAGGCGCACCGCGGCCGCGACCAGCTGATCGGCGGTGGCGAGATCACCGCGTAAGCGCCGCCCCTCGGCGAGGCGGAACAGGGGGTCGGGATCGTGCGGCTGGGCGCGATGCGCCGCCAGCCACGCCGCCTCAACGGCGGCCGGGTCGCCCGGAGCGGCGGCCTGCGCCTGCAGGAGCCGGGTGCGGGGCGTGGGTGGCAGCCAGGGGACGCTGGGGCGCCAGGCCGCGCGCGCGGCGGCGGGCAGGGCGGCCAGCGGCGTCTCGTCCTGCAGCACCACCCACCGCGCCAGGATGGCGGCCAAGAGCGCCCCGCCGAGCAGCACCCGACGCCCGCGGCGGATCATGGCGGCGCCGTCGCGCGGGCGGGGGCCGCACGGTCCGTCGCGGACGCCGGGGCGTGGCCGGGGGGGGTGCGCCGGGGCGCCGGGGCGTACTGGAGCGCCAGCAGGGCGCTGAAGATCAGCACGAGGAGGAGGAGGACGATCCCGGCGCGCCGGGAGCCGCGGCCACGCGACCGGCGCCAGGCGCCCGGCGCGCGGCGTTTCCACGGCGCGCAATAGGTCGCCAGGGGCGGGGCGTCGCGGCCCGCGGGGCGGGTGGCATCGTAGGCCGCGCGCGACGAGGGCTGGCGTAACTGCTGGTAGGCTTCGTTGAGGCGGGCGGTCATGCGGTCATCCGCCGCGGGCAGTCGGTCGGGGTGGTCGGGATGGCACAGGCGGATCAGCAGGGCGTAATGCGCCCGGATATCCGCGGGGCGGGCGGCCGGCGTCAACCCCAGACAGCGGTAGTGATCGCCGCCAGGCGCCAGCAGCACGTCACGCAGGAAGCGGCAGGCCGCCGTTTGCAACTCCGCCACGCTGATCGCGGCCAGGCGCGCGGTGCGCGTCTGCGCCCGCCGGGTCAGCGCGACGCAAAAGGGCGGAATCAGCGCGGCGAAATCGTGCGGCAACGGGGTCTGGCCGTCCCGTAGGTGGCGATACGCCAGGGGCTGCCGGTGATACGCGACCGCGATCTCGATCAGGGCGGGCAGCATGCGCACCACTCACGCCGGGCGGAGGTGGAGCCGCGGCGTGGCGCCGGGCGCGCTGGCCGCCGGGGGCACGGCCGGACCCCGCCCCGCCCCCTCACCCTCCCCGTAGCCATAGCCATAGCCATAGCCATAGCCATAGCCGTACTCGCCCGGTGTGCCATTACGCCCCAGATTTTGCAGGACCACGCCCAGGGGCTGGATGCCGGCCTGGCGCAAGCGCTCGCCGGCGGCCTTGACGGCACGACGGCGGCTGCGCTCGGCGTCGATGACAAACAGCGAGGCGCGCGCCAGGGTGGCGAGGACGATGGCGTCGGCGAGGGCCATGACCGGCGGGCCGTCGAGCAGCACCAGGTCATAGGCCTGGGCGACCTCGGTGATGAGATCGAGCATGCGCGCGCCACTGAGCAGGTCCACCGGGTTGGGCGTGGCCGGGCCGGCGGGAATGACCTCCAGGCGCTCGACCAGGGTCGGCTGGGTCACCGCCGCCGCCGGCAGCCCCCCCGTGAGGTAGTTGGTCAGACCGGTGTGATTGGACAGGCCGAAGGTCTCATGGACCGAGGGGCTGCGCAGATCGCCGTCGATCACCAGCACCCGCGCGCCGGACTGGGCAAAGGCGATGGCCAGGTTGGTGGCGGCGGTGGTCTTGCCCTCATGCGCGGCGGCGCTGGTAACGTGCAGCACCCGCGGCACGCCCTCGGCGGAGGCGAACAGCAGCTGCGTGCGCAGCGAGCGCACCGCCTCGGCGAGCGGGCTCTTGGGATTGGCATGGGTGCGCAGTCCGGGGGTCGCCTGCGCGCCGCGGCAGCGCTCACGGCCGACGTGCGGCAGCATGGCCAGCACCGCGGTGCCGGTCAGGGCGCGGATCTGGTCCGCCGAGCGCACGCTGTCGTCGCTGATCTCGAGGATGACCGCCAGCAGGACGCCGCCACCCAGCCCCAGCACCAGCGCCAGGGCCAGGTTGAGGCCGAGGTTGGGCCGGTGGGGGGCGATCGGCGGCCGCGCCTGATCGACGATGGCGATATTGTTTTCGCCCAGGCCGGCGGTGACCCCGACCTCCTTCATGCGCTGCAGCAGGCCGTTATAAATTTCGCGGTTGGTCGCCACTTCGCGACGCAGGGTGTCGAAATCGGTGCTGCGGTCCTGCAGGGCCAGTGCCTCTTCCTTCACCGCGGCGATGCGTTTTTGCAGCTCTGCCTCCTCCAGGGCCTTGGCCTCGAAGCGGCGCTTGATCCCGGCGGCAATCGCGGCGATCTCCGTGGCGATCTGCTGGTCGAGTTCGTCGATCTGCGCCTTGAGTTGCAGCATGCTCGGGTACTGCGGCTTGACCACCCGCAGCTGCTCGCGGTATTCCGCCTTGAGCTTGCTGGCCTGCTCCTTGAGGCCCTGGACCACGCCGCTGGCCGCCACCTGCTCCAGACTGTCCGCGCCGGACTGCTGGACGCTCTGGTAGGCCGCTTCGGCGGCGATGCGCTCCGCCTCGACCCCCACCAGCTTGGTGCTCATCTCCCGCAGTTGGGTGCGGGTGATCTCCAGGCGGTCCTCGGTGTTGACGATCTCGCGTTCACGGGCATAGGCGGCGAGCTTGCGTTCCGCCGTTTCCAGGGCGGCACGCGCCCGGTCCATCTGCTCCTGCAGGAATTGCTTGGCGTAGGTGGAGGCGTCGAGGCGCAGCGCGAGATTAAGCGCCATGTAGTTGGCGGCGAGGGCGTTGGCGACCTCGGCGGCGCGCGCCGCGTCCTGACTGGTGTAGTGCACGCGCACCAGGCGCGAGTCGCGGACCGGCTCCACGGTCAGCCGTTCGAGAAACAGGTCCTCGGCGCGATGCTCGGCCTGATTGAGGGCCTCCTCCGGGGCGAGCGCGGGCGCGGCCGCCCCGCCGAGCAGGGCCTGCGCCTGCGCGCGCAGCGCCTGCCAGGGCGTGGGGGGCGGCGCGAGATCCGCCTCCGCCGCCAGCGCCAGCTCGTCGATCACGCGCCGCGCCAGCGTCCGGCTGGCGAGCAGCTCGTACTGGGTCTTGTAGAAATCGCGGTTGGCCTGGTAACCGGCCGGCTCATCGCGGGTGACGTGCCCGTAATCGACGATCTGCGTGCCGGCGGTCTCGATCTTCATCAGCAGGGTGGCGCGGTACTCCGGCACGGTGAGGGCGGTCACCACCAGCCCCGCGGCCAGGGCC
>SACH01000628.1 GCA_009928645.1 Gammaproteobacteria bacterium
ACGTCGTAATCCGTGATGTCGGCGGGCTGTTTGATAAAGGTGCCAAGGATCATACCGGTACCCACAAGGTGCGTTCGGCCTCGGGCACGATCATGCCGCGTGGCTCATAGCTGAGAATCATGCTGCGCTCGGGAGGCGCGTTTAAATCGCCGCGTCGCAGACCAAAGGCGCGACCGGTCGCCCCTACCAAGGCGTCCACCGTAGCCAACCGCGCTCGATCGCCATTAGCCGTGCCCAGCGCCTCAAGCACAGCCAGAACCTCACCCTTATGGCTGGTCGCCAGGAGCGCCTGAATCAAAGCCGCCCCCGCCGTAGCGTTGACCGCGCCACCCCGGATGTAATAACTGGTCTCCGTGACGGTAAGCGACCCTTGGCTTGCGCTCTCGCCCCAATGCTGCGTCGCCAGAAGCGATTGAGTCAGCTCCGCCCCCGCCGTGGCGTTGACCGCGCCAACCAAGAGGGCCTGACTATTCGCCGTCACGGTGCCAAAGACATACAGGTATGCCAGCGACGGATTACTCCGCGCCTGAACCGCGCTGATCTCCAGCGTCGTCGCTGTCGCCACGGCCTCGGCGTAGTGCTGGGTGGCATGTTCAACGGACGTGGCAGTGGCCGCCGCCGCCGCGTCTACCGTCGCGTACCACTGCGTCGCGTGCGTTACCGGGGCCGCAATGCAGCCCATGGTCGCGTCAACAGTCGCGGGATGGTTCTGACCACCACTGGCATCACCCAGGATACTGGCCTCCAGAACGGCCTCACCCCAGGTTTGGCGGATACCCGTCGCGTCGCCCTGACTGGTGGTACTGACCTGGGCCAGACCCACGGTGTTCTTGTTTGGCGTCGCCGCGCCTGACAGGCTGGTACCTGCACTGGCCAGGGCCGCATGACCCTGACTGGGTGCCACGGCGATCCGGGCTGTCGCGCTGGCCGCACCCGCGACTGTGGCGCCGTGAACCCGCGTGCCAATGGCCTCACCCGTCGCCTGCACCGTGGCGTCGACCTCGCCCGGAACCCCAGCCAGACCCTCGACCGTCCCCAGACAGGACACGCTCAGCGCAGCCGTCGCGGGCCGCTGCCGCACCGCCTCCGCCGCGATGGTAAAGCCCATCTCCAACGGCAGTGACTGGATTGACCAGGTGACCTGCGGGCTCAAGACCCCAGTCGCGCTGGCCTCGACATAGCCATCGTGGCGCCAGAAACTCTCGCCGCTGAGCTGGACTGACGCCTCCGCCCGCGCCGTGCTGGTGGCCAGCAGGTTGACCGTCTGGCCAAAGACCACCGCCACCGGGTCCGCCGTGGCCCCGGCGGTTATGACCGCCCGCCCCGGACGGTTGCGCGTCGCCTCGGCCTCGATGGTAAAGTCCGCAGCAGCGATGACCTCACCGATCTCGGACTCGGCAATGGCGCTGCCCGTTACCGT
>SACH01000629.1 GCA_009928645.1 Gammaproteobacteria bacterium
TGGTCTTGCTTTGAATGCGCATGGTGGGTTGGCTCCAGGTTAGGGGGGTCTTAAGATTAGGTTATTATAATCAATATCTTGCTTAAGTTAATGGCATTGAGCTTGAGGTAGGTGGTCAGTTGTTTTTTGTGAACGGGCTGAAGCTGTTCGACCGATTTCAGCTCGATGATTACCCGCTCGTCGACGATCAGATCGGCGCGAAAGGCGTCGTCCAGCACCATGCCGTCGTAGACGATCGGGATCGGTGTCTGGACCGCGACGCGGTGACCCCGCTTCACCAACTCGTGCGCCAGGACCCGCTCATAGACGGATTCGAGTAGCCCTGGACCCAAGGCGACATGGATCTTGTAAGCCGCATCGACCACCGACTGCGCAATCGCATTCTCCTGAATCATCATCTTGGCGCCTTTGCGTCTTTGCGCGAGCCCTCAATACTCCAACGGCAGGGACACGGTGCGGCCGTCGCGGGCGGAGAGGTAGGCGGCGATGAGCAGTTCCAGGGATTTGAGGCCCTCGCGGCCGTCGGTCTCTGGTGAGGTGGACCAGGTGGATACGGCCGAAGCGCTTTTCCTCGACGGCGCGTTTGAGGAGCTGGAGGGTGGCGTTGCGGCGATTTTGTTTGACGACGAAGAGGTGGACGCCGGCCTCGTCGCAGGCCTTGACCATGTGGACGCCGTCCTGCCAGCGGGTGGCCATGGGCTTTTCGGTCATGACGTGGACGCCGTGGCGGGCGGCACAGATGGTCTGTTCC
Organism: Gammaproteobacteria bacterium; assembly: GCA_009928645.1. GTDB lineage: Bacteria > Pseudomonadota > Gammaproteobacteria > Chromatiales > Chromatiaceae > M0108. Next base: position 752 of record SACH01000629.1, read on the forward strand.
GGGTGCAGGCCGCTGGGGGTGCACAGGGCGACCTTCCGGGGGAAAGGCCGGCCAGCCGAAGGCGCCGAAGATGCCGCACATTGAGGTCTCCCTGGTATAGGTCCTGGTCCTTGGTTGTTATCCACTGGGGTTGGTTCGTTCCTAGTGGTGTGCCCCGTTGGCAACGAGGGTCGGCCCTGGGTGGATTTTCTTGTGGTCACAGAGCAAGGCTCTTGAAAGGTCCTTGGCTGGCGCGGGGGCCTGTTCCGGATACAGGGTGGACAGCCCCATGGACGTCAGCGTGATTGAAAGCAGAATTGTTAGCGTATCTGACCGGCGAAATAGCGCCTGGCGGTGTCGTCGCGGTAGGTTGTAGGCGTGAATGTCCCGGGAAAGTCTTTCTTTATCCGGGTGTGGCCCGCTGCCTCATGACCGTTGATGTGAAAGTCGCGGCAAAGCCTATTTTTTCAGAGGGATAACGGAATCAGAGGAGTGGCGCGCCCCTGCATGATCGTTAGGCCCAGACCGCTGGCTGAAGCGGTCAGCGTCATAGCCGCCCGTCCACCTGGTCCGCGGGTAGCACGGCCTTTACGTCATAGAGGATGCACTTGGCCTTGCCTAGCGCGCGGAGACCGGCGGCGCTCATCTGAATGAAATCGCGGTGGGCGACGGCGAGGATGAGGGCGTCG
>SACH01000123.1 GCA_009928645.1 Gammaproteobacteria bacterium
TGGCCGGTGGCGGCGGACGGCGCCGACACCCCCATCCTGCACCTGGGGTCCTTCAAGCGCGGCCTGGGCCGCTTCCAGCCCTGGGACTTCGAGGAGACGGCAGAGCTGACGGCCCACGGCCGCGACTACCCCTACATCCTCACCACCGGCCGGCGGCTGGAGCACTACAACAGCGGCACCATGACCCGCCGCACCCCCAACGCCGAACTGGTGCGGGAGGACCTGCTCTACGTCCACCCCGAGGACGCCCAGGCCAAGAGCATCGGCGCCGGCGACCTGGTGCGCCTGATCTCCCCCCGGGCGGAGACCCTGGTCAAGGCAACCCTGTCCGACCTGGTCAGCCCCGGGGTCCTCTACACCAGCTTTCACTTCCCCGAGGCCGCCATCAACCACCTCACCAGCGACGTGGGGGACGAGTTCACCCTTACCCCGGAGTTCAAGGTGGTAGCCGTGGATTTCGCCCGCGCCGAGCCGGTGGACCTTGTGACATCGCTCCGCCCCCGTGGCTGATCAGGACTGGCGTTTCATCGCCTTATCTCACTATGGCCTTGATCATTAAACCGCCCAATGCCTCGACGACCCAGTGGATATTTATTCTTTAACTCTCTGATCTGTCTTGTTTCCACCCCTCGGTTGGCCCTTAGGGTGGGCGGAGATATGATCAAGGCCCTCACTATTCCAATGGACGCTGTTGGTCCATCCAACTTAACCGCAGCCTTCCAACTTGCCGGTACCGCTCCCTCGGCCGGTCCTCTTCCGCCGACTTCTCCCATCAACAACTTGGAGAAGCGGTCTGGAAATTTCTTCTACGGAAAGATTAGGAGTGACCGCAAGGTTTTTTTATAAGGCTTTTACCCCATCACGCGCTTGAAGAATGTGCTGAATAATTCATCAACACCGGTGATGAGGGGACTTGCCACTCCCCTTAAAATAAATATATTATCAGTGAGTTACACGCCACCCTTTTGGAAAGGGAATATTAACCTCGCCCGCGCCGGCGCCTCCCCGCTAGATCAGTACTTTTACTCTATAGAACCGTAAAATTACGCATGCTCTTGCCGTAAGACCTTTACAAGCGACCAGTTAGACTGGCTGCGTGACATACAGACGCAGCCCGTTACGTGTTATTACTCATTGCGCACGGGGCATAGATTCAACTAGTGTTTGTTTGCGAGAGGGATCTTACGCATGCTCATGCGCGTGAATGCCACGTATTACACATTGAGTTGTCACAGCATCCTGTCAGTGATGCGATCAGGTGGAGTAATCAGAACAGTGCAAAGCCAGGACAAAAAGCGCGTGCTGATCGCCGTCAATCTGCAGATCGTGGGCATGGGACTCCGCGCGGCCCTGGCCATGGAGGGAAGCTTGATGGTGGTGGCAGAAGTTACGGCCAAGCCGGCCTTATTTGAGGCACTGGAGACGCTGGAACCGGATCTGATCCTCTTGGATTCCGCCTTTGCCGGACCTCCCTGCCATCACCTGATCGCCGAACTCCGCCAGCTTCGTCCAGGGACGAAAATCGCCCTTTTTGCCGGCGTCCAGAGCCAGTACGAGGTCATTGAAGGCCTACGCGCGGGTATCAATGGCTTCATCGCCAAAGTGGCGGCAACCACGGAACTACTGCTGGCGCTGGTCTCCATTCTGCGGGGCCAAACCTACCTGAGCCCCGAGTTTGCCGGTTATGTCATTGACCATCGCTTGGGAAACGGCACTAACGACGCCGGCAACCATTGCGGTCAGCTCTTGTCGCGGCGGGAGCTTGAAATTCTGCGGCTGGTCGCCTCTGGGCTCACCAGCCGGGAGATTGCCCACCGACTGTTTATCAGCCCCAGAACGGTGGAAAAACATCGTGCCTCCTTGATGCACAAGGTTGGGGTCAACCACACCGCGGGCCTGCTGTCCTATGCCTTTAATCACGGCTTTGTGGAAAATAACGTGCCCCAGTCTTTGCCCGTCATGGCTATTGATTACCATCCTGAAGCCGCGAAGCACGACGTAGTGCTCCAGCAGTCTCTTTAATTCAACCTCGGCATCCCGTTTGCCATAGCAGGGCATCCACAGGTGGCTTGACGCCACGCATACCCGTAACCTGCCCCCTCTCGATATTCTGATTTTTTTGATCCTCTCCCTGGCAAATAGAGGATGGGTGATGGGTGAGACGACCTCACCCATCACCATGCCTCATTTCACCGTCGTGGAAGCCGTCGCTAGGTCGTCATCTGGATCGGCATCGGCAATGCTGGCCGTCCAGGTGATGATCCCCTTGTCTCTGGGTATATAGCTTGGGAAGGTGAAACTGGTGGAACCAGCACCTAGGTAGTCATAGACATTCAGGCTCCAACGGTAGACCTCGGTTGTCCCCTTCACTCCCACCAGGGTCGCGAGGGCTTGCCCCAGGACGCTGCCGGGATTCTCAACCGCGAGCTGAAGCGAGATCGGCTTACCCACCACTTGTGATTTGGTCACTTTCAGGCTCACGATGTCCAGGTCGAGGACCGCGCCCGCGACCACGCTAGCCGTGGTCGCGTTGGTATTTTCCTTCCCCTCATCGTCGATGACGGTCAGCGTCACGTCATAACTTCCCGCCGCCAGATAAGTGTGCTGGGGCGTCATGCCGCTGCCCGTCGTCCCATCCCCAAAGTCCCAGGTATAACTGACAATTGACCCATCATCGCTATCATAAGAGCCACTGCCGTCGAAGGTGATCGGCACGTTCACGTTCCCCGCATAGGGCCCATTGGGGTCCGCTACTGGTTCGCCAGCCACGGGTGGATCATAGGGGATGGGAACCATGGCGACGACCTCGATTGGGTCACCCATGGGCGCGCAGGAGTTCACGTCGGCGACATAAATCTGGTTGCTGGCCCCCAGGGTCCAGCCAGGCTGAGCGCTGGCCTGGATTTCCTCCCCGTTGCTGCTGCCCTCCCCATCGGAATCCTCCTCCTCGATTGCCCTGAGATAGGGCGTGATATCAAGGGGGACATTGCCATCGAGAGCCAGACAGAGGGCGGCGCCATAGGCATTGAGGTTGCCATTTCCGGTGCCGTGGCAGACGGCGCAATCCGCCTCTCCGGTGCTTGTCAGGGTATTGGGGTAAAGGAGATTCCAGGTTTTATCGAAGCTCTTCAACGCGTGAGCGGGTGGGGTTAACACCACCAGAGCGGTAGTCACCAGGGCGGCGGTCAAGGTCCGCGGTTGGAAAGCGTATATCTGCGACATGGTCGGTGTTTCCATCGTTTGATCAAACGGGAACGGGGAGTCCCGGCAGGCCTGGATTACGGATGAAGGGGGGCATGCCCAGGGTTCTCTCCAGCGATTCAATGGACCCGGTTGCCTGCCCGGGGTAAACCCAGGCAGGCAGTGCTAGCGGTTAGGGGTTGGCCGGCTCACCCGAGCCATCACCCTGACCAAAGTCCCAGCCCCAGGTGTCGGAGATGTAGTCGTCGAGCCACCAGATGCGGCGGGCCATGGCATCCGAACCGATGAGTTCGCCACTGTCCCTGTCATGCGCCAACTGCGCCCAGACACCGTAGAGGAACTGGCCACCCGGATTCGCGACCAGGCTGGCCTCGCTGGCCTCCACGCCGGGCGAACCTTGCTCCATCTGATCGAACTCGTTGCAGAAGCCTGAGCCGATCAGTTCCACCGGAACGCCCTTATCCGGGTCAAGATCGCCATGGGGGTTCGATGGGTAACAGCCATAGTCCTCACTAGTCAGGTCATCTTCCTGCGCCCACACCTGGTAGTGATCGCCAAACATGACGCCGCGGCTGTAGAAGAGGTCCATCGGCTCGGGTTCGCCCTCCGCCGCGGTCGTGTTGTCGCCGGTCTCATAGACGATGAAGAAGCGTGACGGGTCCCGCACGTCCTCGCCATAGGGGTCGACCCCATGGCCGAACAGGTCAAGGGTGTTACTCACGCCCTGGGGTGAACCGGTGATGGCAAAGCGCGGATCCAGGGTCGTGATACGCATGGATTGATGTTGCGTCACGTTACGTGCCTGTTCGGCGGCACCGACCCCGTAGCTATTGCACACCCTGGGCTCAACCAAATCCCCGGCGGCCTGGGTCTGGTTACTACGGAAGGTCTCGCAGGTCACCGTACCCTGACCGTTATATTTCACCCCATCCCAAGTCGTGAAGCCCTTGGGCAGGGTCGTCCAAGTCTTGGCACCGTCAAACGAACGACGGATGTAGAGTTCATAACGATCGTTACCCACGGTATTCAGACGCCAGTTGGGGGACCAGGCGTACAACAGCATCACAAAGTCCCCATCGAGGAAGCCACGATGCCCCTTGGCGACATCCAGGGGGTTGTACCAGGACTGATCACGCAGGGTGCCGATCCCCTTGGTAGCGCTGGTATCGGTTCGCAGATCGTTATCGCAGTTGACCGTGGGCGTGGCGGGATCCGTCTCGGTCTGGCTCACCGTCGTGAAGCTCGCCGGACACTGATGCCATGACAGGACCTTGGTTTTGTTGGGCGTGACGTTATTGCCGCGCAGTATCGGGTTGGTATTGCCGATACCGTAGGCCGTTCCCCGGCTCAGGTCGATTTGTGGACAGGCAACCATCTCGCCCGTATCCGAGCTCTGGCAAGTATCCGGGATGGCGGCCGAAAGGTTGATGGCCGACTCCAGACAAAGCCCACCGGGGTAGTAGGGGTTGGAGCCGTCCTTATAAGCCCAGTTGGCGCATTCCATATACCGGAAGGCATAGGGATTGCCATTCGATTTGAGACTCCACTTCCCTTTGGCCATGAAGATACGCCGCGCCATCACATCCGCCGGTCCGCCCTGGTTCATGATGCCCTGCTTCCACGTAGGCAGAGCGAGAAGGCCACCGACCGTCTTGGAGGTGTCCTTGTGGACCTTGTAGATGTCCTGGGCCATCAGGCTGCCGCGACGGGCGATCTCCGAGTTGTAGATCTCGAAGTTGTAGTCGTTGCCATCATTGACAAAATTCCAGAACACGCTGGTATTGACGGGGGGATAGAATTCACCGGTACTCCAGTTCACCTCGGGCTGGTTGAGCTGATGCCCCGGTTGGGTCAGGTTGGCCAGCAATCCGTCCTGGGGATTGTTCCCAACCGTATCCTTCATTGACATGCTGAAGGAGAAATAGCGGATGTTCTTGCCATCGTCGAAGGTGAAGCAGTCGGGGTCGTTATTGCCGTCCTGGACGCAAGCGTTGCCGCTGGCGTCAAAGGTGAAACCGCCAAGACCCTTGTCCTCTTCCGCCACGACGACGACAAAGGCACTGTCGATGACCGCATCCTTGACCTTACCGCTGGAGTCATACCCATAGAGGCCAAGACGGGGACGGGTGGCGGCGGTGTTGCCGACCAAAGGCATGCCCTGTTCCGTCACGCAGAGCCTGGTCTCCTTCTCGCCATTGGTGCTATCCGGGTTGCCCGTCAGGACCGTGACGCTGTCCTGACACAGGTCCTTGAGCCCGTAGTTGGCCGGGACCGGGTCCAAGGGGTCCGCAAGGCTCGCATTCGCCGCGCCAATGCAGTAGGGCTGGGGTTTTTCGAAATTACATTTGGCGTTATCCGTCAGCCGCATGGGCATGGCAAAGGGCACAAACGGCTTGGGCTTTTGCGTGACATCGCTTGCAGCGGCCGCGACTTCGTAATTGGCCAAGGTCATGGGGGTAGCCCCGGTCGCGTCGGCGGGATCCTGGACGATGTCAAAATGCTTGGCATCGATATAGGAGTACCAGACATCGGTCCCACTGTGGGCCACCGCGCCACTCCAGCCCTCGCCGGGACCCTCGCCCTGACCGCCACGCAGACCATCGGGGTCTTCCTGCCAGGTGATCGCGCAGCCAGCCCCGCTGACGCAGACGGTCTCGATGCGGGTGGCATCGCGCACGCCCGAGGTCAGCCGCTCGGCCTTGAACCAGCGCATGTAGCTCTGTTCCACCACTTCCTGCGTACGGGGATCGTCACCGTTGTTGAGGACACCGCGTGCGGTCCAGAGGCAACTGTAGGGCACCTCGCCCACGGCCTGGTTAGGCTCGTAGTCATCCTCCTCCGCGTAGTTGACCGAGCCTTGCTGACCACCCACGCCATACATGTCGATCAGATAAAGATCGTCAGGGGATGCGGTGGCAAGGTCGATGCCCAAATAGGTCGCGATGGCCGCGCGACGGGCACGTTGCGCCTCATCGGCATTCTTTGAGGCCAGGGAATAGCTGGGTTGACCGCTATCGCAGAAGCGACTGGGCCAGGCCACGAGGACCTTGTTGCCCATGACGCCGTGATAAATGTTGATGACATCCCCGGGGTAAGACCCTCCGGTGTCCGCGAACAAGGGAATGTCTGACCGGGTCACCTCGGAAGATTCCAGGTCCGCCGACTCGGACAGATTGGTTTTTTTCCAGGTGATGCCATCGTCCAAACTAACCGAAGCGTAAGCATCGCGCTTGCCATGGCCAACGAAACCGACGCCCTCCACCTCGATCATGGGACCGTACATGTAGACACCGACCAAGGGCTTGGCCAGCGTCCGGGTATCGGCTACCCCCTCACCCTCGCCATCCACGGTGAAATAACTGGTGGACTCGTACGACCCAACTTCCCCGTTTGCGGCCTGGCTTGGTACATAGAATTTCATTTGGGCGATGAAGGCATGCTCGGCTTCATCCATATGCCCCGCTACCGTGGCTTGCGCATCATGGGACATGCTTTTGAGGATCGGTTTGCCAGCTTCACCATTGCCGCCATCATCGGCGGAGGTTGCCCCCGCGAGCAGCGCCATTGCGATCCCCAAACTTAGTGGATTTAATCTCATTGACTATCTCCTGGACACTCTACTTGCAACACCATTGATATAAAAATACCCAGGCCAACTGATCCGTTAGAGTGGTTAAACCACATCAATTATCAACGACCAACACCTTAATTGAGGGTCCGCCAGGCCTATCAACGGGCATTTCGGCAATCATGGCACCATAGCTACTTCCAACGGCTGAACATCCCGTCCATAAAGCGGGCTTCAATTGACCGTTGCGGCTTATGCTATGTCACGAATAGAAAAATATCATTGGGCATTGATACCCAATTAAGGCAGGTAATTCAGCCTACTGGAGGAGGTTAGTAATTACGTACCATGGGTACTACTACGCCCTTCCCTTTCCATCGAAAAGAGACCCGTTTTTTGTTATTCGTCTTGGGCAGGACGGCATTTATCCCTGTATCCAGAGCCTGTTGCCATTAGGTAGGCAGTACTCCGGTGATCAGGGCATTGATGGGTAGGTCGGTCTGACCTCACGTAACGTTACGGAGTTCATTGGGAAGTCTTACGTATAGCCGACCCCGCCTCAGGCACCTAAGCCTAAAATTCAGCCCCTGAGGGGCGTTGCGATGCTACGCGGCCAAAGCCCCAATGCCATTAACTTAAGGCTCAGCGGCAGCGCTTGTAGTTCCGGTGGAAACCCTGAAGTTTCGCGGGTTTCATCTTACGCGGAAAGGAGCGGTCCG
>SACH01000630.1 GCA_009928645.1 Gammaproteobacteria bacterium
AGCCGGAACCCTCCCCCTGCGGACGCTGGCCCCCACCCGGCCCCGCAGCCCGGCGGCAGCAAGGGAGGGACCTCTCAATCGGAGGCGCAGAAGCGCCGCCTAGAAGCGCGGATCTCGGAACTGGGCCTGCAACCCTACCGGGAGCGCATCAAGGCCTGGACCGAGCGCCGCTGGGGGGTCACCTCCCTGGTGGATCTCACCAGCGAGCAGCACCAGACCCTCTTTGACCACCTGGACGACTTCGCCGAGCGGATCGCCATCGAGGCGGAAGCCGCCGGCCCGGCCGCGGGCGCGCCGTTTGCGGCCCAGGCCGCGGTCAGGAATTAGCTCACCCCCTACACCACCCCGGCCAGGGACGGCCGCCCCACCGGAGAGCAGCCATGCGCATTACCAACGTCCATCACCTGCCCCTCGCCATCGTCGAGGCGGTCAAGAATGACCCCTACCCCCATGGTCAGACCGGGGACATCAGTGCCACCAGCCTCATCGCCCCGCCGCAGCTCGTCGCCCTCCGGCGCCAGCATGAAGCGGACCTGGAGGAGGATGCCGCGGACCGGATCTGGTCGCTCCTCGGTCAGTCCATCCACACCATCTTGGAGCGCGCCGAGCCCTCAGCCATCACCGAGCGCCGGCTATTCGCCCACTGCGCCGGCTGGCGGATCTCGGGCCAGGCGGACCGTATCGTCCCGCTCGACCCGGCATACGAAACCATCCACATCGAGGACTACAAGACCACCTCGGTATGGTCCGTCATCGACGGGGTGAAGCCGGAGTGGGCGGATCAGCTCCACGTTCTCCAGTGGCTGGCGGCACAAAACGGCTACGACGTGCGCGGGCTGTCCATCGTCGCCCTGCTGCGCGACTGGTCCCGCAACAAGGCCAAAGACGGCGGCAACTACCCGCAGGCGCCCGTCATCACCCTCAGCGTCCGGCCCCGGCCGCTGGGCGCCCTGCATGACTGGATAACCTCCCGGGTGGAGCGGCATCAAATGGCCCGCGCCTGCCTCACGGGGGGCATCCCCCCGCAGCCCTGCACCCCGGAGGAGCGCTGGGAGCGCCCGGCCGTGTTCGCCGTCAAGACCCCCGGCCGCAAGACCGCCGTCAAGCTCTACGAGGACCGGGACCTCGCCCAGGCCCACGCCGATGACCTGAAGGGCGGCTATGTCGAGCACCGCCCCGGGGAACCCATCCGCTGCCTGCACTACTGCCCCGTGGCGGCCTTCTGCCCCCAGCGCCAGGCGGAGCTGGCCGCCGCCCTGGACCTCGCCGCCTGACCACCACACCCCACGGCCAGGGACGGCCCGCACCGGAGACCATACCCATGCACGCCCTCAGAACCTGGACCATCGAAGCCTCGGAACCCCGCTGCTGCCTGTGCCTCAGCGAGTCGCGCATCCCGGAGCGGATCATCGTCAC
>SACH01000631.1 GCA_009928645.1 Gammaproteobacteria bacterium
AGCTTCCTGATCAAGCTGTTCCAGCGCCAGCGCTACTTCCTCCCCGACCTGGAGCAACTGGAGGTCAGCGAGGAGATCCTCGACTCCTTCGACGTCGAGCGCATCAACCCCATCACCCTGCTCTTTCAGAGTGGCTACCTGACGGTGGCTGACGCCTACCCGAAATTCGGGGAATTCACCTTCCGGCTGCGGGTGCCCAACTATGAGGTGCGGGTCGCCCTCAACAACCAGTTCATTGCCGCCTACGCCGCGATCAGCGACCGCCGGCTGAGCTACAAGGCTGAACTGATCACCGCCCTGACCACGGGTGATGTCCCGGCCCTGCTCGCCGCGATCCGGCGCCTGTTCGCCGGCATCCCCTGGCGCAACTTCACCGGCAACGACCTGGCGGAGGCCGAGGGCTATTACGCCAGCGTGCTCTATGCCTTCCTGGCCAGTCTCGATGCCCAGGTCATCCCCGAGGACATCAGCAACCGCGGTCAGGTGGATCTCACCGTCAGGATCGCCGGCTACACCTATGTCATGGAGATCAAGCTGCGGCGTGACGCATTCCCGGCCGGCCCCACGGACCCGGGCGGCGCCAACCCGGCCCTCGCCCAGATCCAGGCCCGCGGCTATAGTGACAAGTACCGTGGCCAGCCCGGCAAGGGCCTGTTCGAGGTCGGCCTGGTGTTTGGCCGCGCGGAACGTAACCTCGTCCAGGCTGACTGGCGTGCGGTGGGGGCCTCAGAGGTGGAGACCGGGCCCTGCAACCAACCCTGCCCGGTCCATTCAACCTGAATACGGCCGTTAGCACCCCACGCCAGCCCGTTGCGAGCTGACGAAGCGGGTGCCCGTAGTAGCGGCTGCCGGCCATGCCGGTGCCGGCAAGGGGACCGGGGCTGCCATTCGCGCCCCTGAAGGTATTTCACCAGGGCGCGTGCCAGGATGCGGCACCCCTGGTGCCGGGGCGTCAACGGCTCCGCCGTTGGGCGCCGGGTCTTGAAAGCACCCTGGTCGCGACCCGCCACCGGCGCGTCCTGGTCCTGGTGTTGGGTGACGGCATCGAGCCGGGCGGACGGCGCGGGACTTTCATGCCGCCCTGGCGGGGGACTTTGCCGGCGCTTTCCGGAAGGTGTGCTTCGCCATTACCGACTGGTCGCCGGAGTGGCGATTGCAGGGTCCCTTCGCGGTCGCGTTCAGGCCGGAGGCCTGACTGGAACGTCCAGTGACGATCCAGAGGCCATCATCCCCGGCGTTTACCCGCCAGCGGGGGAGGCTCGTGCCCCACCAGGCCGGGTTGCTGCGCAACCTGGGTGAGGCGGGAGTGAATGGCATGGGTCTCAACTCACCCGGGCGACCTTGAGCCTGCCCGCCACCACGGCCATCACTGCCACGGCATCCCCCGCCTGGATGGCCTCCGCGCTCACCGCCG
>SACH01000124.1 GCA_009928645.1 Gammaproteobacteria bacterium
GTGCCATGCGCGGGCCGCTCCCAGCCGTTCTGGGAGCCGGCGACATGGATACTGTGGATACCCAGCCGCGGCTCATCATCGAACCAGGGCAGGCGTCCGGCGATGGCCCGCATCAGAACGTAGGCGTGGTCCACCGGCAGGCGCTTACCTTCCAGGGTAAAGAGCACGTCCAGGATGTCGGTAGGGATGTCGACGACCTGTTCGGACAGGTCTTCTTGCCAGAAGAGGGTCATGGCAGTGCGGGCCTCAGTTGACCGGCAGGCGGGCGCGCAGTGACTCGCGGTCGAACCACCAATCGTCCTGGACCAGGACATCGACCACGTTGCGCAGCCGCACCAGGAATTTGTCCGGTTCCTTGAGCTCCAGTGTTTCCATCCAGAAGTCGAAGGCTTCCTGACTGTCCACCCGACCATGGCGCCGGGCCACCTGACCGAGGATCTGGCTGGCAAAGAACATCAGGTTGTCGCGCTGGACGCCTTGGGCCCGCAGATCGGCAATGAACAGGGCGGTGGTGGCGGCGACGGCGGCCCCGTCGGCGTCGTCCGGGGTCTCGTCGACGATGTGGGTGAGGAGTTCGACGGACAGGTCGGGATCGATCGGATAAGTGACTGCGAGCCAGATGCCCTGACCCAGGGCCGCCAGGGATTGGGGCTGATCGGCCTGGAATAGGACATCGCAGGCGTCGGCGGCGGATTCGAAGTCTTCGTGGGCGATGAAGACGTCCAGCACCTCCCGCGCCAGGGGCCAGGCCTCGGCGCCGCGCTCCAGACCCACCAGGGCGCGGGCCATCTGCAGCCGGACATCGGCAATCTCACTGGGGCTGCCCTGGTGGTCCAGCAGCTTTGCCAGCCGCTCCTGGAGGGCCTCAAGATGGGCCTCGATGGCCGCCTGCTCGGCGGCCCGGTTGAGGACGGAATCGGCCGCCGTATCCGACAGACGCTGATGGTCAAAATTGAATGACATAAGATCCATGGGCATGATCCGGGGGTACCTGTCAGGCTAACGGATACGGCCGCTGAAGACGGCTTCGAGGCGGTCCTCCCAGTTATCCGGCGTGTCCGGGTAGGGGGGCTTAAGGTCAATACGGAAAAAGCGCTCGCCGCCGCGGGCGATATCTTGAATGATTGGGGTGAGCTCTGCGAAGGACTCGATCTCCTTATGCGCTACCAGAATGTCGCTGAGTTTCAACATGGCTTCGATTTTCCGCGGGGTATGGGGGGATTGGAGGCAATATGCCGCCACCAGCGATGAATGCAACCGCGGCCGGTGGCCTGGCGAAGAGGGGCAGCGGGTAAGCGGATAATGGGGTGAGCGAGGATCAGGGGGAATGCCTGTTCGGGGATGATCAATAAGAATTAGCTTATATTAGAGAGCATTGACTGAGCGCTTTCGTTGACGTAACATCTTCGAATAGTTCATTTTCCTCGGGTTAAAGGTCGGGTGGCGTCAGGGATGGGGTATGTCTGGCCCGCCGTTAGCGCCAGATGAGCGCAGTCTTATCCCATAGTGGATAGGCGATCTCTGCCCCATCTCCCCGTCGGTGGAATAGCCCGGTCCAGTGGACAGCGTTATAGTGTCCAGGGATAAGCCCTGATCTGATTAGGTCAGGGTTGGGAGCGAATCAGGCGCGGTTCCGGCGTCGCCAGTGAGACAGAAATTGAGGGGGTTCCGCGGTTCTTTCAAGACGCGGGGTCCTGGATCAGGGCTACCACAGCTTTCCGCTTAAAGAAAGATAGGAGAGACAGCGCAATGGCTATCGACAAGCACCAAACTCCGATGCTCGACCAGCTGGAGACCGGCCCCTGGCCGAGCTTCATTTCCGGCATCAAGCGACTCCGCGACGAGCATCCGGAAGCGCGCATCAACGCCGTCACCAACGACCTGCTTGGTCAGCTCGAACACTCCTACGAAACCCGTAAGGGATACTGGAAGGGCGGCACCGTCTCCGTCTACGGTTATGGTGGTGGCATCATTCCCCGCTTCTCCGAGGTGGGTAAGGCCTTCCCCAAGTCCAAGGAATTCCACACCCTGCGCGTTCAGCCGCCGGCCGGCAACCACTACAGCACCGCCATGCTGCGCCAGCTCGCCGATAGTTGGGAGAAGTATGGCTCCGGCCTGGTGACCTTCCATGGTCAGACCGGCAACATCATGTTCATCGGTACGGACACCGCCAATACCCAGCACTTCTTTGACGAGATCAACGAGTACGGCTGGGACTTGGGTGGCGCTGGCCCCTGCGTGCGCACCGCCATGTCCTGCGTCGGCGCGGCTCGCTGCGAGATGTCCTGTGTCAACGAGCTGAAGGCCCACCGCCTGCTGGTCAACAACTTCGTTGACGACGTCCATCGCCCGGCCCTGCCCTACAAGTTCAAGTTCAAGGTCTCCGGCTGCGGCAACGACTGCCAGAACGCCATCGAGCGTGCCGACTTCGCCGTCCTCGGCACCTGGCGCGACGACATGAAGGTCGATCAGGCCGAGGTCAAGGCCTACATCGCCGAGAAGGGCCGTCAGTATTACATCGACAATGTCATCACCCGTTGTCCGACCCAGGCCCTGGCCCTCAACGACGACGATACCCTGGCGGTCAATAACCGCGACTGCGTGCGCTGCATGCACTGCCTCAACGTCATGCCCAAGGCGCTGCATCCCGGCGACGACAAGGGCGTCACCATTCTGATCGGCGGCAAGCGCACCCTCAAGATCGGCGACCTGATGGGCACCGTCCTGGTCCCCTTCAAGAAGCTGGAGACCGAGGAGGACTGGGAGTCTATGGTCGAGCTGGCCGGGACCATCATCGATTTCTGGGCCGAGAATGGCCTGGAGCACGAGCGTTGCGGCGAGATGATCGAGCGCATCGGTCTGGCCAACTTCCTCGAGGGCATCGGCGTCGATCCCGATCCCAACATGCTCAGCCACCCGCGCCAGAGTTCCTACATCCGCATGGATGGTTGGGACGAGGCCGCCGAGGCATGGTTCGAGCGCCGCGCCGAAGCCGGCTAATCATCCCCTCTCGTGGCGACGGCCCCTCAAGCCTGGCCGTTGCCACGTCTCGGACAGCATTAAAGACCTACTAGCATTCTTGGAGGAAAGGCGATGGCAGACATGCGCGAGCCGATCGAAACCGGGTGTCCCGATCCCTGGCAATACATGCATCCCGTGATGCGCAAGAACTTCGGCATGTGGAAATACCACGAGCATCCGCGCCCCGGCGTCCTGCGTCACGTCGCCTATAGTGGCGACGAGATCTGGACCGTCAAGGTTGGCACCCAGCGTATCCTCGACGTCTTTACCCTGCGCAAGCTGTGCGAGATTGGCGAGCAGTTCGGTGACGGCTTCGTCCACTTCACCCTGCGCTCCAACCTGGAGTACATGGTCGACGACGCCGCCAAGGTCGAGCCCCTGATCAAGGCCGTCGAGGACGCCGGCTTCATCGTCGGTGGCACCCAAAACTCGGTCACCATGATCTCCCACACCCAGGGCTGGCTGCACTGCGACATCCCCGGTACCGATGCCTCCGGTGTAGTCAAGTCGATGATGGACGAGCTCATCGACGAGTTCAAGAGCACCAACATGCCCAACCGGGTGCATATCACCACCTCCTGCTGCCAGATCAACTGCGGCGGCCAGGGTGATATCGCCATCAACGTCCAGCACACCAAGCCGCCCAAGATCAACCATGACCTGGTGGCCAATGTCTGCGAGCGCCCCTCGGTCGTCGCCCGTTGCCCGGTGGCCGCCATCCGGCCCGCCATCGTCAATGGCAAGCCCTCCCTGGAAGTGGACGAGCGCAAGTGCATCTGCTGCGGCGCCTGCTACCCGCCTTGCCCCCCGATGCAGATCAACGACGCCGAGCACACCAAGCTGGCGATCTGGGTCGGCGGCAACCACTCCAACGCCCGCGGCAAGCCCACCTTCCAGAAGCTGGTCGCCGCCGGTATCCCCAACAACCCGCCGCGCTGGCCGGAGGCCACCGCCATCGTCAAGCGCATCCTCAAGGCCTACAAGGAAGGTGCCCGCGACTGGGAGCGCGTCAACGAGTGGATCGAGCGCATCGGCTGGCCGCGCTTCTTCGAGGAGGTCGAGCTGCCCTTCACCAAGTATCACATCGATACCTGGCGCGGCGCCCGGGCCAGCTTCAACGCCTCCAACTACATCCGCTTCTAAGGGACCGGTGCCCCGGGGTTGGCCCCGGGGCTGCCACACCTGCTTGAGGTTGCAATGAAGTTCGCTATTCAGATCAACGAAGGCCCTTATCAGCACCAGGCCGCCGACACCGCCTACTGGTTCACCAAGAACGCGCTGGAGAAGGGTCATGAGGTCTTCCGTGTCTTCTTCTACCATGACGGCGTCAACAACTCGACGCGCCTGACCACGCCGCCCCAGGACGATCGTCACATCGTCAATCGCTGGGCCGATCTGGCCGAGAAGTACGAGTTGGACATGGTCGTCTGCGTGGCCGCCGCCCAGCGCCGCGGCATCGTCGACGCGGGCGAGGCCCAGCGCAACGGCAAGGACGCGACCAACATTCATCCCCGGTTCCGTATCTCGGGGCTCGGGCAACTGGTCGAGGCCGCCATCCAGGCGGAGCGCCTCGTCGTCTTCGGCGACTAACAGGAGTCAGCGTCATGTCCGAAGTCGTCAAGAAATTCATGTACCTGAACCGTAAGGCCCCCTACGGCACCATCTATGCCTGGGAGTCCCTGGAAGTGGTGTTGATCGGTGCGGCCTTCGATCAGGAGGTCAACCTCATGTTCGTCGATGACGGTGTCTATCAACTGGTCAAGGGCCAGGATACCGCCGGTATCGGCATGAAGAATTTCTCGCCCACCTACCGCACCCTGGGCGACTATGAGGTCAGGAACATCTATGTGGACGCGGATTCCCTGGCGGCCCGTGGCCTGACCCAGGATGACCTGGTCGCGATCGCCTACGAAGATATGGATACCGAGGAGGAGATCGAGAACATCGTCGAGGTGGTGGATGCCGCCCGCGTCACCGAACTTATGGACGAGGCCGACGTGGTCTTTAGCTTCTAAGGAGGGTATCCATGAGCATCCTGCACACCGTCAACAAATCCCCCTTCGAGCGCAACTCGTTGGAATCCTGCCTCAAGTACGCGTCCTCGGGCGCCGCCGTGCTCCTCATCGAGGATGGCGTCTATGCGGCCGTGGCGGGAACGAGCGCTGAGCCCCTGGTCAAGTCGGGCCTCGGCAAGGTATCGGTCTACGTACTCGGCCCGGACCTCAAGGCCCGCGGATTCCGCGAGGATCGTCTGATCGAAGGTATTCAGGTCGTGGATTATGCCGGTTTCGTGGATCTCGCCACGGAACACGACAAGGTCCAGGCCTGGCTGTAAGTCCTGATTCACTTCCAAACTGATCGAGGAGATCATCATCATGCCCATCGTAGTCGACGGCAAGACCTTTGAAACCGACGAAGAAGGCTATCTGGCCAACATCAATGACTGGGTGCCTGGCGTGGCCAGTGTCATGGCCAAGGAAGACGACCTGGAGTTGACCGAGGAGCACTGGGACATCATCAACTTCCTGCGCGAATACTACGAAGAGTATCAGATCGCCCCTGCCGTCCGTGTCTTGACCAAGGCCGTGGGCAAGAAGTTGGGTAAGGACAAGGGCAACAGCAAGTACCTGTATGGCCTCTTCCCCTACGGTCCGGCCAAGCAGGCCTGCCGTTACGCGGGTCTGCCCAAGCCGACCGGTTGCGTCTGATCCCAGGCAGCATGCGCGGCTCTCGGGGCCGCGGTCGCCGCACCAGGTGGATCCGGTGTGACATCCCGTCGGATCCGCCCCGCCTTCTCCTGAGCATCAGGAGGCGAGCGGCGCAACAGAACGGGGCCCTGGCTGTCCCGGCCGATCAACGGATCCATTGCAGGTAGCGGAGCATGTCATTTCTGACTGTGGTATATGCCTCATTGTTCTATCTTGCCGCCCTGGTGCTCCTGGTCGGCCTGGGGAACAAGATTGCGCAATACGCGCGTACCCCCGCGCCCCTCAAGATCCCGACGACACCGGCCCCCGTCACCAAGGGGGGCGTCGTCTTTCGTCTCGTCCGGGAAGTGGTGCTCTTTGAAAGCCTCTTCAAGGGTAACAAATGGACCTGGCTCTTCGGCTGGATCTTCCACTTCGGCCTGTTCCTGGTCACCCTGCGCCACCTGCGCTATTTCATGGATCCGGTCTGGCTGCCCATCCAACTCATCCAGCCCTTCGGTATCTACGGCGGCATGGCCATGGTGGTCGGCCTCGCCGGCCTCTGGGGGCGGCGTTTCTTGGTTGATCGGGTGCGCTATATTACCGGCCCCTCGGATCACCTGATCCTGGCCCTTCTGATCGGAATCGGTCTGACGGGCCTGGGTATGACCTTCGTCGTCCACGTCGACGTCGTCTCGGTCAAGCACTTCTTCCTCGGGCTGGTGAGCTTCCATATCCAGCCCCTGCCCGCGGACCCGCTGCTCCTGCTGCACCTGCTGCTGGTGGCTATCCTCATGATCGTCTTCCCCTACAGTAAGTTGTTGCATGCCCCGGGGCTGTTCTTCAGCCCGACGCGCAACCAGGTCGACAACCCGCGTGAGCAGCGGCATCTGTCACCCTGGGCCCGGCGGCTCGAACAATAAAGAGCGATCTGGCAGTCCGGCGCGCGCCGCGGTAAGCACTGCGGTTACCGGACCCCGGCACGATAAGACAAGCTTTGCGGACGAGGTTGAATCATGGCAAAGGCTAAGCTGGAGGTTCCCGAACTCCAACCCTACCTGGAGATTCCAGAGGTCACGCCCGGGGTTATGGCCCATTCCCGGCCCTTTGTCGCCAAACCAGAGCACCAGGAGCCGTTGGGCTTCCCCGGCGAATTGGTCGATAACTGGCAGGAGAAGGCCATCGCCAAATTTGGCGATCTGCTTAGTCGCTACCGGTCCTTGCAGGTCTATATGGATGCCTGCGTCAAATGCGGCTCCTGTACCGACAAGTGCCACTACTACATCGGCACCAAGGACCCCAAGAACATGCCGGTGGGCCGCCAGGACCTGATGCGTAAGGTCTATCGGCGTTACTTCACCCTGGCTGGCAAGTGGTTTCCCAAGCTGGTGGGGGCAGAGGATTTGACCCAGGAGGTGCTGGACGATTGGTACAGCTACTTCCACCAGTGCTCCCAGTGTCGACGCTGCTCCGTATACTGCCCTTACGGTATCGACACCGCCGAGATCTCCATGGCCGCTCGCGAGATCATGGACCACATCGGCGTCGGTCAGAAGTACTGTAACGAGATCATCGCCAAGGTCTATAAGATTGGTAACAATCTTGGCCTGCCCGGTCCGGCCCTGCGCGATACCCTCGAAGGTCTGGAGGAGGACGTTTACGACGACACCGGCGTCAAGGTGCGCTACCCCATCGACCAGGTCGGCGTCGATATCCTGCTGGTCACGCCCTCGGCGGACTTCTTCGCCGAACCCCAT
>SACH01000632.1 GCA_009928645.1 Gammaproteobacteria bacterium
CGAGGTCCTGGCCGAGGCCCTGGACCGGGAACTGGTGGCGCGCCAGGCCTCGGACCTGATCTCCAAGTATGTCGGCGAGACCGAGCAGAACCTGGCCCGGCTGTTCCGCGACGCCGATCCCCAGCACACCCTGCTGTTGCTGGACGAGGTGGACAGTTTCCTCATGGACCGCCGCCAGGCAGAGCACAGTTGGGAGCGTACCCAGGTCAACGAGCTGCTGCAGCAGATGGAGCGCTATCCGGGGATCTTCATCGCCGCGACCAACCTGATGGGTGGGCTGGATCAGGCGGCCCTGCGGCGTTTCGACTTCAAGCTGCACTTCCGTGCCCTGACCCCGGACCAGCGCCGGGGCCTGTTCGCCCGCGAGGCCCTGGGGGACGAGCAGGCCCCGGTGCCGACCGCCTGGGAGCGCTATCTGGCCACCCTGCCGGGGCTGACGCCGGGGGATTTCGCCACCGTCTGCCGCCAGCGGGAACTGCTGGGGCAGGAGACGCCGCCGGAGCAGTTTCTGCGCCGGCTGGCGGCGGAGTGCCGGATGAAGGGGGATGCGGTAGGCCAGGGGGTATAGGCTGCGGGGGGGGGACCGCGAATCGGGAGGGGCGGAGTCCCGGGTGCTGGGTTCGACTGAAAGGGCGTCGAACGGGTGCCTTGGACCGCGCCCCCTGGCTGATCGACGACCGGTGCTTAGTTGTCAAGTCACACAGCGCCGCTGGATAGCTCATCTCCACCTGATCGGCGTTGAATTCAGCCGCGAACAGCGGCGCGTAGCGGGGTTTGAGGGAGAGATCTTGGATCTGCCAGCCAATCAGGCTTCAGTCAACGTAGTGATATCTGAGTTGAGCGATAAAAATGTTATCGTCCGATACCTTATAAACGATACGATGTTCATCGGTTATGCGTCGGGACCAATAGCCCGACAAGCCATGTTTCAAAGCCTCGGGCTTTCCCAACCCCTCGAATGGGGAACGCTGAATATCCTTGATGAGAGAATTTATTCGCTTGAGAACGGTTTTGTCGGTTTTCTGCCAATACAAATAGTCATCCCAGCCATTGGTAGAAAATATCAGGTTCATTCACTAAGTTCTCGTGCAGTGCCCTTCCCCGCTTCCAACTCGGAAATGGATTCGAGCAAGCGCCTGGCATTAGCGGGCGACCGAAGCAGATACGCGGTTTCTTCCATGGCCTGATAGTCTTCGAGAGAGATCATCACCACCGGAGATTCCCTCTTGCGGGTAATAATGACCGGAACATGATCCTTACAGACCCTTTCCATGGTTTTCGATAGGTTGGCACGCGCAACCGTGTAGCTTATGGCGTCCACGAGAGCCTCCAAATGGCATTGGAACAAAAAAAGGCTACCGGTATGCTAGGCGCACCTAAGAAGGAGGTCAACAAGTTGGCTGTCGC
>SACH01000633.1 GCA_009928645.1 Gammaproteobacteria bacterium
GAGGGCGACCAGGCCCCTGGCCGGGCCCTCGGTGACGAGCCAGGTGGAGATGGCGGGATTGAGGAAATCGTCCAGGCGGGCGCCAAGTTGGGCGGCATCCAGCGGGGGGGAAAGGCTCAAGGTACAGGTGGCTCCGGAATCGGATTGATAGCCATCGCGATGCAAGCGAACCCTCTGCATAGGGCAAGGTTGGATATGAGGCTCCGGACCAAGCAGTGCAACCCAGCCGCCCGCCGGTTCGGCACCCCCGCTGGTGCTCCCCATGCTAACTGGCATGAGGGGCCATCTACACCCCAGAAGGTGAACGGCGTCGCGGGTAAGTTTCACGCTTACCGCTGATTATCCACTTGCTAACATGGATACCATGTTTCGCCACCTCTTCGACCAAGCCGCCGCCGGCCTGATTCCGCCCACCTGCGTCCTCTGCGGAGCGCCCGGTAGCGCCGGGCTGGATCTCTGCGCCGCCTGCCGGGATGAACTACCCCGCAACCGGCCAGCCTGTCCGCGCTGCGCCCTGCCCTTGACCGCCGGGATGGTACCAGGAGCACCTTGCGGGGCCTGCCAGCACCATCCGCCGCCCCAAACCATCGCCTTTGTCCCCTATCTATACCGAGACACGATCCGGGCGCTAATCGCCGGCGCTAAATTCCGCGGGCGGCTCAACCTGGCGCGCCTGTTGGGCCTCTGCCTGGCATATTCAGCGCGGGAGGCCGGTGTTGCCCGCCCTGACCTTATCCTACCGGTCCCCCTGCACCCCCAGCGACTCCAGACACGTGGCTACAATCAGGCCCTGGAGATGGCCCGTGCCCTCTCCAAGGAACTGGGGATTCCGGTAGACGCGGACACTTGCGTCCGTTTGCGGGCCATCACGCCTCAGGAGGGCCTGGAGAAGGAGGCGAGAAGACGGAACGTCCGCGGGGCCTTCGGCGTCACCGCC
Source organism: Gammaproteobacteria bacterium (assembly GCA_009928645.1). GTDB lineage: Bacteria > Pseudomonadota > Gammaproteobacteria > Chromatiales > Chromatiaceae > M0108. The sequence goes on from SACH01000633.1 coordinate 938, forward strand.
CCCATCAGGGTCCAGCATGTCGCCCTGCTGGATGACGTGGTGACCACGGGGAGCACCGCCGCCGAGGTCGCCACCACCCTGCTTCAGGCCGGCGCCAAGCGGGTCGACCTCTGGGCGGTAGCCAGAACCCCATGATTTCATGGCTAACTGTCATGAGGCGCCAGGCCACACCCCTGATCATGAAAGGCTTCCCTGTGAATTTCACGCTATCTTTGACTCCCTATCGCCCACAGAGAAAACGAAAATTGGCTATATCAGTCAGTGCTTATGGTCATAACACCCTGATGTAGCTGTAATAGTCCCCACTGTCATTTGCTGCTATCAGCCCAGGAATGACTTATCTTGGGGGGCCTCGACTTTCTTGAGGGCTCTCATCACGCGTGAGATATAGGAAACCGCTAGCCGGTATCTGTCTCTGCGAGGGTGCGCGATCAGGTGAGAAAATCGCGGGCCGCGCGCGCATCGAT
>SACH01000634.1 GCA_009928645.1 Gammaproteobacteria bacterium
GGGAAACGGGTGGCTAGCGCGGCGAGGTTGGTCAATTGTGCAGACGGTGTCTGCACAATCCCCGTGGTTACCGATTTATCAGACATCGTCTTATGAATCGGGTCGCTGAAATTATTAGACGCTGTCTGATGAATGTGATCGGATGGCCAGCAGAGGTAAAAATTGCGCATCTGCTGAAGGTTTATGACACCGAAGCCACGGCCAAATCTGCCCGTCAGGTCAGCAGACAAGCGCTTGAGCAACTGTTGCCCATATTCGGCCCGTTCCTTGCCGCCCTGCTCAAACTCGACGATGCGCCGGCCGATCTCCCAATAGCTGGCAGTCATCAGGGCGTTGACGCTACGGGCGGCGGCCAGCCGGGCGGTTTCCAGCAGCTCGACGACTGCGGTGTGGACGTCGCCGTAGGCAGTGGGAAGCTTGGATGCCGCCTTGCCTGGGCCCCGCTCAATAGAACCGTGACTCAGTTTCTCCCCTGTCATGCCTGTCCCCCCATCATGTTTCTCGTAATCAATCCTGTCGTAACACTGGCAATGCTAGCAAGCCCGCGGGCGATCTTTTACATTTCCCGACCACCAGGCATGGCTTCCCTGACCGCGGCATGTTTACCCTGACCACCAGGTTGCCATGCCCTGAACGCCAGGCGGCGCGGGCTGATTCCGCCCCCGATCGTGATCCGCTACCCGGTCGTGATCGGCCCCCTGGTCATGATCCGCTCCCCGGACGTAAGCTACTCCTCGGTCATGACCGGGCCTGAAACTAACCAACCAGGGGTTGGAGACATGGAACATATCGCTTACATCGACAACCACCCCTATGCCTTCACCCCTGGCGAGACCATCCTCGACTTCGTGCGCCGGCATCGGGGGCGCGACCTGATCCCCACCCTGTGCCAGGCGGACAACCTGGAGAACTACGGCTCCTGCCGGCTGTGCTCGGTGGAGGTCGCCAGCCAGGCGGAGGGACCCCGGCGGGTGCTGGCCTCCTGTCACACGCCGGTGGCCGCGGGGCAGCATAATTGGCCGGCCAGCGAGCGCATCCAGCGCCTGCGGCGCAATCTCCTGGAACTGGTGCTGTCGGACTACCCCGCCGACCGCGTCGCCCCCGCCCCCGGTCGGCTACCGACCGAATTCCAGCGCGTCCTCGCCGCCCTGGGCACGCCAGCGGTCCGCTATCCCCCCGGCGCCCGGCACCCGGCGCCGCTCCCGGATCTTGGCCATCCCTACATCAAGGCCGACATGGCCGAGTGCATCGGCTGCCTCCGCTGCGTGCGCGCCTGCGACGAGCTCCAGGCCGGCCAGGTGCTGGCGGTGGCCGGGCGCGGTCTGGCGGCCCGGGTCATCGTCGGGGCCGACCAGACCTTCGCCGACTCGCCCTGCGTCGCCTGCGGCGCCTGCGTCCAGACC
>SACH01000635.1 GCA_009928645.1 Gammaproteobacteria bacterium
AAGTGCTGGCGGATTACCCGGAACTGCGTCCGCAGCCCGAATCGACCCATCCCACCACCGAAGCCGAAGCGATGGCCGCCATTGAGCAGGCCAAGCGGGAGCGGGAGGCGAAGGCAGAAAAGCCTGAGCTAACCGCGCAAGCCCTAGCCGCCAAGCGTGAGGCCATCGAGGTTTTGCAGGCATTTATTGACGGCAATCCGGGAGATGCTCGCATTCCGCAGTGGCGGCAACGTCAGGCGACTTTGCGCGCCGAAGCGGGCGATCCGGAACCTGAGCCCAAAACGGAGCAGGTAATGCCAGCGAACGCTCCAAAGCCGCTGGATACCTCAGACTGGTCGGCACCGCAGCAGGCGGCTTATGCACTGATGCAGGATTACAAGCGCGATTACCCGGACATGGCGTTGAATAACCGCGCCATTGGGGCCTTCAAACGCCGCGTGCGCGCCTTGGCCAAGCGGACCCCCGAAAACGATGACCGGGCGGTGTTGATTTTGACCAATCTCATGACCCGCCTGGGCGCCACTTGGCAGGACAAGAGCCTGGAGTTTGCGCCCGCAATAGGCAATAGCGACATGGTCGCCAAGGCCGTCAATCGCCACTTGGGCGGCCACATGGGTGACATGCTGGCCCCCCTGGCAACCGCGACCGTCATTATCCCGACCTACACCAAGAAGGACGGTACCGTCGTCACTGCCCATCCCGCCAAGGTGCGGCGGCGAGTCAAGACCGTGACCGCCGTCACCCCGCGGCAGGCGGCCCTGGAAGCGGCCATCGACCACTTGAGCACGGACAGCCGGCAGAAGGACATTCCCCGGGAGCACCGCCAGGAAGACGCGGCCACGGTAGCCAAACTCAAACGGGTGGCCACACAGTCGCCCCAAAAGCAAAAACAGGCCCTCAAGGAGGTGGTGGAGCATCTCGAAGAGGATCAGGGCTCGCCAAAGCTGTCGTCGGCGGAACACAAGGAAGATCGAGCGCTGCTGAATCAGCTTAAGGCGGCGGTCAAGTCGCCCGCGGCAGAGGCGGCAGCCAAGCCCAAACCGAAGTGGGCTGAAGAACCCGCCCCCACGGGCGAGATCCTGGCCCGCTATCCCAACCGGGAGGATGGGGTCGAGGGGCGGGTGGTGCAGCATGCCGATGGGCGCTATGCCGCCATTCTCTGGGATACCGATGCCGATCATGCCGTGGGGATCAAAATCTTCCCGGACCTTGAGCGCGCCCAGGAGCAGGCGCGGCGGATGGCCAATGCCCCGGCGGCGGATGCACCGGATGACTTGCCCCCCAGCGTGCAGCCCGACCCCGCCGAGCCAGAACCAACCCGCGCCGCTCTGACGCCGACCGAGCGCGATGTTCAGAGTTACACGCAACACCTGACCACGCCGGCGGTCATCCTGGCGGCGGC
>SACH01000636.1 GCA_009928645.1 Gammaproteobacteria bacterium
GGAGCGGGGCGAACCGGGGCACAAGGGTTGTCGCCGAGCGCAAGGCGAAAGGGGGACTGGGACGTCCCGTTTCGCATCCTGAGCACGGCGACACTCCGAGGCAACCACGAACAGCGCCCACGCCTCTGGTTTTGCCCTCCCCGATGCCTCCGCCGCCGGCATCGCGACCACCAACGCCCTGGTGACCAACCCGGAGGAATTGGGCGCCATCCCCTACAATCCGGCCGCGATGGGCTTCCACGACACCTCCAGCGTCGCCTTGGGCGGCTTCCTGATCGGCCCCAGTTTCTCGGTCACCAACGCCAGCGGCAAGCACGACAGCCAGGGCGCGGACTGGGCCTTCCTGCCGTCCTTCCAGGCAGCGATCAAGCTCGCCGACCAGTGGCGCCTGGGTCTGGGGCTCCACGTCCCTTACGGCCTGGAGACCCGCTGGACTTATGGCACCTTCCCCCTGTTGAGCCAGCAGATAAATCTTGGCCCCGTCACCCTGACGACGGCCAGTAAACTCGAAATCCTCAATTTCGTGCCCACTCTGGCCTACCGCGTCACCGATGACCTGAGCCTGTCCGCGGGGATGGATGTCTACTGGGCCAAAAGCGCCCAACTGGACTCCAACTTGGCGGAGTTGAGCGGCTATGGCACCGGCTTTGGCTTCAACCTCAGCGCCCTGTATCGCCGCAACGCCTGGACCCTGGGGGCCAGTTTCCACTCCGCCGCGACCATCGATCTTGAAGGGGGTTACACCGCCCTCAATCCCACCATGGTCGCGTTAAAGCTTTTACAGCCCAGCCAGGCCCCCGCGCTGGATCTGGACCTGCCCTGGCGACTGCAACTGGGCCTGCGCTATGAATTCTCCTCCAGCCTGGCGGCCGAATTTGACTGGAGCTAAACGGGCTGGAGTCGCTTCCAGCAACTGGAGATCTACGGCAAGCAGAACGGCGCCCTGATCTTCGCCGATACCAATGACTGGCAGGCCTTGATCATTAAACCGCCCAATACCTCACGACCCAGTGGATATTCACCCTTTAACTCTCTGATCTGTCTTGTTTCCACCCCTCGGTTGGCCCTTAGGGTGGGCGCAGATATGATCAAGGCCGACTGGCATAACGCCAGTGCCTACCGGCTTGGCCTCATCTGGTAGATCCAGCCCGCGACCCAATTGCGTTTTGGTTATAGCTATGACCAATCGGCACAGGACGATGACTATTTCAGCGCCCGGGTGCCCGATACCGATCGTCACCTCATTGGCATTGGCGTGGCCCAAGACCTGGGTGACGGCTTCGCGGTGGAGGCCTCCTATCTGTATGTCATGGGCGTCGATCGCGATTATGTCAGCACGGTACCCTACACCAAGACCAGCGGCGTCAACGGCACCACGGCGGTCAATGGCGATTACGAGATG
>SACH01000637.1 GCA_009928645.1 Gammaproteobacteria bacterium
GTCAGCTCCCGCGTCCAGCGCTTGACGGCGCTGTCCTCGGACCAGTAGTTCCAGTAGGGGGTGTAGTCCCGGGAAGGCGTGCGGCGGGCATAGGGCATCCATTCCTCTCCTGTCGGCGTCGTCATGGGGTCAGCTTAACCGAGGGTAGCGACAGATCAGGTCGCAGGGCCACCCGCCGCCAGGGCGATCAGTTCCTCCTCGCCGATGACCCGCACCCCCAGCTTGTGCGCCACCATGACCGCCTTGGCGGCGAAGGGCGTCCGCTTCGACTCACGAACACGCGACCCACTCTGTCGCACCCCGTCGTTATCCTGGAACCCCCTTCCTCCTTGGAGAGAGTGCCATGTCCTTGCCATGCGAGCGGCGGTGTTACGAAAATCCCGCCAATGCGGTCACGCCCGCCCCGGATAACTGGATGACCCCAGCGGACTTGCTGGCGCTGCTGGAGCCCGGGGCACCCGCAACCCGGCGCCCTTGGGGTAGTTTGCTGACCCCGGCCAGCGCAACCGCACCGGACCTACCATCCCCACCCAGCACCCGCACCGCCGGCGGGGAGGAGTAAGCCCATGACCCGACTTAGCGCTCTCGTCCAGGAAGCCCTGGATCAACTGGGCTGGCAAGGCGATCTCACCCTCGACGAGGCCTCAGGCACTATCCGGTTTAGCTCGATGATCCTGATACAAGATCAACCCTGTGAACTTTTCATTGACGCCCATGAGGAGTCGGACTTCATTGGGGTCTATTACTATCCGCCCTTTCGCGCCAAGGCCGATTATTACCCCGAGACTTGCCTGCTCATCAACGCCATCAACAACCGGACCCGCCATGGCCACTTAGAGATTTTGCGTAGCAACGGCCGCCTGCGCATGGTCGTCAGCGCCGATGTCGAGGGTGCCAGCCCCACTGGGGTCTTCGTGGCGCAAATGATGCGCTGCGGGGCGGATATCCTGTCGGACTGGATGGGGGAGCTGGCCGCGGTGGCGGTGGGTAATCGCCGGGCCGATGATGTCCTGGCGGAACTGGAACTGGACGCAGTACCGCCCTCGGCGCCAGCCGAGGAGGAAGGCGCGGCCTGCACGGGGTGACCCGCTACGGGACACCCGTGCCTGACCGTTGGCCTTGGTCAGGCGCAGGGGGCCACGCATGCGACCCAGTCTGTCGCCATCGTCCGCTATGCTAACCACCTGTCCCCCCCGTCACCCGCACCTACGTTGCAGAGGCAGGTAACCCATGACCCCACTGGCCTTAATCGTCCAGGACGCCCTGGATCAACTGGAGTGGCAAGACGAGATCAGCGTCGACGAGGCCGCGGGCACCAGCCAGATCAAGACCCTGGTCGACCTCGAGGACCAGTCCTGCACCGTCTACATCGACACCCACGAAGCGTCGGACTCGATCAGC
>SACH01000638.1 GCA_009928645.1 Gammaproteobacteria bacterium
AAAGGGCTCTGGTTCTCCGCCGCGAACAGCACCGACACCGCCCTCGTGATCGCCGAGAGCGGCATCGATGCCCTCTCCCATGCCGTCCTGCATCCGGACGAGCGCGCCCGCTATGCCAGCACCGGCGGGGCCATGAACCCCACCCAGCCGGACCTCATCCGCAGCGCCATCGGCAGGATGGGGCAGGGGTCCCGGATCGTGATCGCCACCGACAACGATCCCGGCGGCCATGCGTTGGCCGACCAGATCGAGGCCCTCGCCCGCGAAACGGGCCGGGAGGACCTCCTCATCCACCGCGACCAGCCCCCCGGCGCGGGGCAGGACTGGAACGACGTGCTCAAGGCCGCCGGGTCCCCGGTCACAGGCCCCCCAGGACCCTGATCCGCCCCGTTGCCGTCCGTCGGGGATGGCTTTCGTTCGGTTTCGTATCGTATCATAATGACATAACTACACTAGCAATCATACGAAACAGGAGCCGCCCCCATGGCCAGACCCGGCGTCACCCGCGAGCAGGTCTTCGAGACATGCGACGCCCTCGCCCGCGAGGGTCAGAACCCCACCATCGTCTCGGTGCGCGCCCGTCTCGGCGGGGGCAGCCCGAACACCATCGCCCCGCTGCTGGCCGAGTGGAAGGCGCTGCACGAGCAGAAGCAGGCGGCGAGCCTGCCGCCGGTGCCGGAGCCGGTCGAGCTGGTCCTGCGGCAGGTCTGGGGCACCGCCTGGCAAGAAGCTCAGGGCCAGCTCGCCGGCGAGCGCGAGGCCCTCGCCCGCGCCCGGCGGGACCTGGAGCAGGAACGCGCCGAGATGCTCGCCGAAATCGGCAAGCTGGACGGGGAGGTCGAGACCCTGCGCGAGGAGCTGCGGCAGGGCAGGGAGGCCCTGGAGGCCGAACGGCAGGCGAGCGTTCAGGCGCGCGGCGAGGCCAGCGAGGCGCGGGCCGTGGCACAGGAGCGGGGCGAGCGTATCGTCGCCCAGGAGGCCGCTCTTCAGGAGGTCCGCCGGCAGATTGACGGGGCCATCGAGAAGGGCAGCCGTCTCGAAGCGGAGCGCGATCAGGCGCGCGAAGAGGCCGAGGGCCTGCGCGCGGCGCTGACGGACGAACGCCGGAGCCTGGAGGACGCGCGCGCCCGCTTGCACGGGGCCACCGAACAAGGGAGCCGTCTTGAAGCCGAGCGCGATCAGGCGCGGGCCGACGAGGCCGCCGCGCGCGCGACCCTGGATGAGGTCCGGATCGCCCTGCATCAGGCCGGGGCGGTGATCGAAGAACGGACCGCACGGCTGGCCGCCGTGGAAGCCGAGCGGGACCGGGAGCGGGAGGGGCGGGTTCAGGCGGAAACGGCGCTTGCCACGGAGCGGGGCGAGAACAAGTCCCTGGCGGGTCAGACGGAGCTTGTCCGGCAC
>SACH01000125.1 GCA_009928645.1 Gammaproteobacteria bacterium
CCCTGTCCCTGTCCCTGTCGGAGCCTCGCATGCCCTTCCCCTCCCGCCGCCCCTCGTCACCTTGGCTGCCCCTGGCTGCCCTGTCCTTGATCCTGGGCGCCTGCGGCGGCCCCGATCAGCCCGCGGCCACGGGTGACCAGGCCCTTCCCCCCAGCGTGGAAGTGGTCGCGGCATCCCTCCAGCCGGTCGAGCAGCAGGTCACCTTCGTCGGCCGGGTGGCGGCGGTGGACAAGGTGGAACTGCGTGCCCGGGTCGAGGGCTTCCTCAAGGAGCGGCGCTACACCGAAGGGCAGGACGTGGCGGCGGGGGAGGTCCTGTTCGTCATCGAGCCGGATCAGTACGAGGCCATCGTCGCCCAGCGTCAGGCGGATCTCAGCAAGGCCCTGGCCGAGGTGGAGAATACCCAGGCCCAATATGCCCGCGGCGAGGAACTGCTGCGGCAGAAGAACATGTCCGCCGCGGAGGTGGACAAGTTGCGCGCCGCCCATCGGGTGGCGGAGGCCAGCGTCGAACAGGCCAAGGCCGCCCTGGCGGCGGCCCGGCTCAATCTGGACTACACCCAAATCAAGGCCCCGGTGGCCGGGCGGGTCGGCCGGGCGAGCCTGACCGTCGGCAATCTCGTCGGGCCCACCGCCGGCATCCTGGCCACCCTGGTGAGCCAGGACCCCGCCTATGTCCTTTTTCCCATTAGCCAACGGGAATTTCTCGGGGAAAAGCGTCGGGTCGCGGCGGAAGGGGGCGATCCCCAGGCCCTTATTGCCCGGGCCAAGCTGCCGGATGGCTCCCGCTATGACCAGCTCGGTCGGCTGGATTACGTGGACGTGACCACGGACCCCGGCACTGACACCCTGCTAGTACGGGCCGTGTTCCCCAATCCCGAGGGTCTGCTGGTCGATGGCCAGTATCTGGGTGTCACGCTGGCGGAGGAGCAGCCCAAGGATGCCCTGGTCATCCCCCAGGGTGCCCTCCAGATCGACCAGCAGGGCACCTCGGTCCTGGTCCTGGATAGCGAAAACCGGATCCAGACGCGGCGCATCCAGACGGGTACCATCCAGGGCGCCAATGTCATCGTCCTCGGCGGGCTCAAGGCCGGCGAACTGGTGGTCACTCAGGGCTTGCAGAAGGTCAGACCGGGTCAGGTCGTCACGGCGACCCCCGCCGATCTGCCGCCCGCCGCCGCGCCGGGTAAGAACCCCGCTGCCGCGGCGGGCGCGGGTGACGCCCGATGATCTCGGACATCTTCATCGACCGGCCGCGGCTGGCCATCGTCATCTCGGTCGTCATCACCCTGGCGGGGCTGATCTCCATCCTCGGCATCCCCGTCGCCCAGTTGCCGGACATCGTTCCGCCCTCGGTCCAGGTGACGACCAGCTACCCGGGCGCCAACGCCGCCGTGGTCGAGGCCACCGTGGCACAGCCGTTGGAGGCCCAAGTCAATGGCGTCGACAAGATGCTCTATATGCGCTCCAACAGCGCCAACGACGGCAGTTACAGCCTTACCGTCACCTTCGCCCTGGGCACGGACCCGGACCTCAACGCGGTCAATGTCCAGAACCGGGTCTCCCTGGCCGAGCCCGGGCTCCCGGAGGAGGTCAAGCGCCAGGGGGTGGCGGTGCTCAAAAAGTCCACCGCCATGTTGCAGGTGGTGGCCCTCTACTCCCCCGGCGGCAGTTACGACGACCTTTTCCTCAGTAATTACGCCACCATCAGCGTCATCGACACCCTCAAGCGCATCCCGGGGGTGGGGGATGTCTTCCTCTTCGGTCCCCTCGACTACAGCATGCGCATCTGGCTGAACTCGGACCGCCTTACCGCCCTCAAGCTCACGCCGGCGGACGTCATCGCCGCCATCCAGTCGCAGAATGTCCAGGCGGCGGTGGGGCGCATCGGCGCCCAGCCCATGACCGCGGACCAGCGCTTCCAGATCACCCTCACCACCCAGGGCCGGCTGGAGAATGTCGCCGAGTTCGAGGAGATCGTGGTGCGGGCCAATCCGGACGGCTCCTTCGTACGCGTCAAGGATCTGGGCGGGGTGGAACTGGGCTCCAAGCAGCGCGATTCCACCAGCCGCCTCAACGGCAAACCGACGGCGGCCATGGCCATCTACCTGGCGCCGGGGGCCAATGCCGTCGCCGTCGGCGAGGGCGTCCAGGCCGCCATGGCGCGGCTCGCCGAGCGCTTCCCGGACGACCTGGCCTACGACCTGGTCTATGACACCATCGAGTTCGTCAACGCCAGCCTGGAGAAGGTGATCCACACCCTGTTCGAGGCCTTCGCCCTGGTCATCCTGGTGGTCTTCATCTTTCTCGGGAGCTGGCGCGCCACCCTCATTCCCCTGGTGGCGGTGCCTGTGGCCCTCATCGGCACCTTCGCCTTCCTGCTGGCCCTGGGCTTCTCCGCCAACACCATCTCCCTGCTGGCGGTGGTGCTGGCCATCGGCATCGTGGTGGACGATGCCATCGTGGTGGTGGAGAACGTCGAGCGGATCATGGCGGAGGAGGGCCTGGCCCCCCGGGAGGCGGCCAAGAAGGCCATGGGCCAGATCACCGGGCCCATCCTCGCCATCACCCTGGTACTGCTGTCGGTCTTCCTGCCGGTGGCCTTCATCCCCGGCATCACCGGCCAGCTCTTCCAGCAGTTCGCCGCCGTCACCGCCGCCTCCATGCTCATTTCGGCCATCAACGCCCTGACCCTGTCGCCGGCCCTGTGCGCCATCCTCCTCAAGCCGGGCCATCATGCCCATGGTCTGATGGGGCTGTTGATGCGTGCCATCGACGGGGTGCGGGACGGCTATGCCGCCATCGTCGCCCGGCTGGTGCGGGTCTCGGCCCTGGTGATCGTCCTGGTGGCGGTCTTCGGTCTGGCTACCGGCTGGCTGTTCCAGGTCACCCCCACCGGCTTCCTCCCCGAGGAGGATCAGGGGGCCTTCATGGCCCATGTCCAGCTCCCGGAGGGCGCCTCCCTCAACCGCACCCTGGAGGTGGTCGAGCAGGTGGAGCAGGCCATCCTGGCGGACCCGGCGGTCCAGTCAGTCATTTCCGTCCCTGGCTACAGCATGCTGGACGGCGCCGCCCTGTCCAACGCCGCCCTGGTCATCGGCCGGCTTAAGCCCTTCAGCGAACGGACCAGGCCGGACCTGAAGGTGAACGCCGTGCTGGCGCGGGTCGCCCAGGTCACGGCGGCCATCCCCTCCGCCCAGGTCATGCCCTTCAATCTGCCGCCCATCATGGGCCTGGGCACCAGCGGTGGCTTCGAGTACCAGCTCCAGGACCTCCAGGGCAAGTCCCCGGCGGAGCTGAGTGGCGTCTCCCGCGCCCTGATCCTGGCCGCCAACCAGGACCCGGCCCTGAGCCGCGTCTTCTCCACCTGGGCCACCAATACCCCGCAGGTCTATCTGGACATCGACCGGGAGAAGGTCCAGACCCTGGGGGTCAAGGTCAGCGACGTCTTCACCGCCCTCCAGGCGACCCTGGGCGGTTATTACGTCAACGATTTCAACCGCTTTGGCCGGGTCTGGCAGGTGCGTGTCCAGGGCGAGGAGCAGGATCGCAGCAAGGTCGCCGACATCTTCCGCATCCACGTCCGCAACGACAAGGGCGAGATGGTGCCCATGACCGCCATCCTGGAGCCGGAATTGCGCCTGGGTCCCCAGATCCTGCAACGCTACAACAACTACCGCAGCACCACCCTCCAGGGCGGACCGGCCCCTGGTCACAGTTCCGGCGACGCCCTGGCCGCCATGGAGGTCCTGTCGGCCACGACCCTCCCCGCCGGCTTCGGCTACGAGTGGACCGGCACCGCCTTCCAGGAGAAGGAGGCCGGGGGCAAGACCGCCATCGTCCTTGGCCTGGCGGTGCTCTTCGCCTACCTCTTCCTGGTGGGCCTCTACGAGAGCTGGGCCATGCCCGCGGCAGTGCTGCTGTCGGTGACGGTCGGGGTCCTGGGGGCCATGGGCGCCCTCTGGCTCACCGGCCTGCCCAACGACCTCTACGCCCAGGTGGGCCTGGTGGTGCTCATCGGCCTGGCGAGCAAGAACGCCATCCTCATCGTCGAGTTCGCCATGGAGCAGCGCCTGCACGGCACCCCCCTTCTGGAAGCGGCGACCAACGCCGCCCGGCTGCGCATCCGCGCCGTGCTCATGACCAGCTTCGCCTTCATCCTCGGCCTGGTGCCCCTGATCATCGCCAGCGGCGCCGGCGAGGCCAGCCAGCGGGGCGTGGGCACCGCTGTCTTTGGCGGCATGCTGGTGGCCTCCTGCGTGGGCATCTTCCTCATCCCCATGCTCTACGTCGTCTTCCAGCGCCTGCGGGAGCGCTTCCATGGCACGACCCGCTAGGCTGTCAGGCGCTGGTTGAGGGTGTGGTAGCGGGGCGGATGGCTCAGATCCTGATTCGCCTGGCTACCAATCAGACTGGACTATACTGCCTTTCAGCTTCCCGACGTTCACGCCCCCTCCCGGGATGCCCCAGAGCCTCCCCCGGTGATCGATTCCGACTTGCGGAGAATGACCATGACCCTGCCATTACGCTGGTTCGCGGCCCTGCTGATGCTCGCGATGCTTGGGCTTGTTGGCCCCGCGCTGGCTGCCGATAAGGGGGGCGATCCCTTGCCCAAGGATCGGATCGAGCAACTGGTCGCCCCCATCGCCCTCTACCCCGATGCCCTGCTGACGCAGATCCTCATGGCCGCGACCTATCCCCTGGACGTGGTCCAGGCCGACCGCTGGTTGCAGGATCACCCGAACCTCCAGGGCGAGGCCCTGGACCAGGCCGTCCGCGGCGAGCCCTGGGATGACAGCGTCAAGGTCCTAGTCCAGTTTCCCACCGTCCTGAGCCTCATGAGCGCTAATCTGGATTGGACCCAGGACCTGGGCGATGCCGTCCTCAGCCAGTTGCCGGACCTCACGGACGCCATCCAGCGCCTGCGGCGGGAGGCGGAAGCGGCGGGCAACCTCCAGAGCAATGACCGGCTACGGGTCGAAAAGGCCGGGGAGACCATCGTCATCCAGCCGGCGGCGGCCGATACGGTTTACGTGCCCACCTATGACCCGACCAAGGTTTACGGCCAAAGCGCTCCATCAGCCACCTACTATCCCGCGGTATACCAGGATGCGGCGACCTCCTACATCGCTAGCCAACCCGCCAGTACGGTCGTCTATCCCGCCACCCAGCCCACCACCGTTTACACCTCCCCCACCTCCACGAACGAGGGCCTGATCGGTTTCGGCGCCGGAGCGCTGGTCGGTGGCCTCCTGACCGCCGCCATCCTCTGGGACGACCATGACGACCACATCTATTGGGGCGGACCGGGGTACTGGGGCGGCCGCTCCTACTGGAGCCAGCCGGCCTACTGGAACAACCAGGGCTGGCGCAGCCCAAACAATATCAATATCGATCGCAGCGTCGACATCGACCGTACCCGTATCCGTACCGGCGACATCAATATCAACCAGGGCAACCTTGATCGCGGCAACATCGGCGATCGCGGCAACCAGGTCACTCATTGGGAACACAACCCCGCGCGGCGTGGCGGGGTCGCCTACCGGGACTCGGCCACCTCCGCGCGTTTTGCCGGGCGCCAGCCGGAGGCCGCCATCAGTCGTGACGAGGCCCGTGGTCGTCTGCAGGGCGCGGATCTGTCTCGTGATTTGCGGGATCAGGGAAGGGGTCGAGGACAGGACAAGCCGGGAAGTGAGATGAAGACACCCCGACAGTACCCGGCCAGCGCCAAGCCTCAAGATCGTCCCGGCCGGGGCGAGGGACAGGCACAAGGCCGCAAGGCACCCGAGGGAACCCGGGATCTGGGTGCCAAGACGGCCCGGCAGGAAGGACGCGCCGCTCCACCCCGCCCCAAGGCCGATGCCGCCAAGGCTCAGCGCCGACCGGTGGAGCCTGGCGCCCAGCGACCGGCTGCGGCTGCTACCAAGTCCCGTCAGCCGCCCAAGTCGGAGGGCCAGATCGCCAGGACGGCGCGACCCGAAGGCACATCCAGGGCGACGGGGCAGGGCGCCTTCAAGGCGGACAAGCCACGAGTCGATCGCGCGGCCAGCAATCGCGGCGCGGTCAGCCGGAGTGGGGGCGGACGCGCTGCGGCGGGCGGAGGCCGGCACGGCGGCGCTGGCGGCAGGGGCCGCTGAAGCGCGCGTACCATCGTGGCCTTATCCCTGAACCGTCCTCGTCCCCTCCCTGATCCAGCGGCGCCACACCCTGCCTGGCACGAGACAGTCACCATGAACAAGATCCCTTTGCGCATCACCTTCCTGAGCCTTTCCATCCTCTTCACCCTGGGCTGGCAGGCAACCTTGCCGCTGTGGGCCGGAGAGGTGGCAATGTCGGCCTCTTCTCAGGGAACGATCAGTAACGCCCCCGCGCCGGCTTTACCGGCCCCGACCGCCAGTACCGGCCCCGCGTCCGAGGGGGACCGACCGCTTCCACCTCAGGGCCCTGACCAGGGGGCGTCCGCGCCGCTGCCTCAGGCGGAAGCCCAGGCGCCGGCATTGCGCTTTACCACCCCGGATGCCGCGGTGCAGGCCCTGATCGAGGCCGCCGCGACCGAGGGCCCGGAAGCCCTGCTCGCCGTCCTGGGTCCGGACCTCGCGGAGCTGGTCTCCGGTGATCCGGTGGCGGACGCCGCCGATCGCCGCTGGTTCGTCGAGAACGCCCGCCTCTCGGCACAGATTGAGGACGAGACCGCCGACAGCGCCTGGCTGGTCATCGGCCCCGAGGACTGGCCATTCCCCATCCCCCTCTTCAGGGAGGAGCAGGGGTGGTACTTCGATACCGCCGCGGGGGCGGATGAGATCCTGAATCGCCGCATCGGTCGCAACGAGCTCTTCACCCTCGCCACCCTGCGCGCCGTCGTCGAGGCCCAACGGGAGTACGCCGCTGCCGATCCCCAAGGGGCGGGGAAACCCACCTACGCCCGCTTCATTCTCAGCAGCCCCGGCCAGCGGAATGGCCTGTACTGGCCAACCCAGCCGGGTGAACCCGAGAGCCCTCTGGGCCCGGCCCTTGCCGAGGCCGCCGCCATGGGCTACGACATCACCCCCTCGCGGGAGGGACCCAGGCCCTTCCATGGCTACTTCTACAAGATTCTCTCCGCGCAGGGTGATGAGGCTCCAGGCGGCGCCCGAAATTACCTCGAAGGGGACCGCCTGATTGGCGGCTTTGGCCTGCTCGCCTGGCCGGCGAGGTATGGGGAGTCCGGCATCATGACCTTCCAGGTCAACCAGCGGGGCCTGGTGTACGAGCGGGATCTGGGCGAGGACACGGCCGCCCTGGCCGCGGCCATCGCGGCCTACGATCCCGGCGAGGGTTGGCTCCCGGCCGTGGATTGAGCCTCCGGCGGCGTTGCGCCGCCGGAAATACCCCATCGCCTGA
>SACH01000639.1 GCA_009928645.1 Gammaproteobacteria bacterium
CTGTTTCTGATCGCGGTCTGGATCGTCATTGCCATCGGCTATATCGCGCTGCCGGTGATCGGGGTTCTGGTGTTACTGTATTTTCTCAACGGTTCGCCGACCGATCACAAGAAAGGCACCCAGCCGGCTGCCGCGCCAGCGCCGGCCGCAGCCGCGGTGACTCCGGCCAGGGTGGCCGGGTATTCCCAGTGGGAGTCTGACTGGGGTAGCAATATCAGGGCCATCGCCCAGACGACCCCCTGCGCCGTGACCGCGTATCAAGCGGAGGGGTATCAATATCGTCTGATGGTGGATATCCCGCTTTCGCGACTGGCAAAAGCAGAGGATGCCTGGCGCATCGAGGGTGACCGGGCCCAAACGCTGCAGGGTTGCTGGTATAAGCGAACCGATGGCCTGGTCCAGGCCAGGATGTTGCGCAAGAAGGACAATAAGCTGATCGAGAAGACGCTCAATTTCGATGATGGCACCTGGTCCGCGACCGCTGTCCGGAATTGATCAGCCCGGGGGCGCCGGGCGGACGTTGAGCCGTTACCGGTTCTGGCGCCCGGTGGCCCCCGGCAGGTCGCGACCGTCCAGCCCGCGCCACGCCTGCGGGGGCTGGGCGTGCCAGTGGGGCAGGGGGGGTAGCCCGACCGCACCCTCCCGGGCGCCAGTCCGGGTCGTGCTGTCCCCGGCTTCAATGCAGGCTTTTGCCTTGCAGGATCTTGCGCCGCAGATAGCTGGCATCCTCCGTCTCCCCTTCCTCGCGCACCCGGGTCGCCGCCAGGCGGCGTGACAGGCGCGCCGAGGAATAGCGGGTCTCCTTGCTCAACCGGTCCAGTTGGCGCTGTTCGACCAGCTGGTGCATGGCCTGCAGGATGCCCGTGGTCCACTCGTTGTCACTGAAGCGTGCCCGGGCCTCCCTGACCAGGGCCTCCACCCGCTGCCAGTCACCCCGCAGGGCGGCCTCGCGGACCTGCAACAGGATCTTTCCGGCCTCGACTTCCCCCCGGCGCTGGTGGACGAGGTCACTGGTGGGCAGGCGCGCCGCGGCCGCGGCCGCCAGGCCCGGCAAGGTGAGGGTGACGGGCCCCGCGGACTGGGTTTCACCCGCCGGGGTCTGCCCGCTGACCTGGACGCTGAGCAGGGGCTGGCTGGTGGCGAACGGGATCAGGGCCGCGGGAATGCGCAGGCGGATCACCGCCCAGGCCTCGGCCCCCCAGGCGATATCCGGCAGCTGCCAGGCCTGACCCTGCGGCGCCAGCTCGTTGAGCATCTCCGCCTCGATGCCGGGTGCCGGGGTCAGCGTCAGCCGCACCGCGCGCCAGCCCAGATTGGCCAGCAGGCTCAGTTCCTCCTCGAAGGGCTCCGCCAGGTCCTCGGCGGTGTCGCCGTAGTAGTGATTGCCCGCGCCGGCCT
>SACH01000640.1 GCA_009928645.1 Gammaproteobacteria bacterium
GTGCTGGCGCCCATGTTCATCGTCATGTCCTTCCTCTACGGGTTGGCGGTCTTCATCCTGGTCCTGATGTTCGCCTGCGCCCAGGATGACCGGCCCATCGGGGCCTATCTCCTTAACCGTCTCAAGGGGCTGATGGCCATCTTCATCGCCGGGGTCCTGCTCTTTATCCTTATCTACTTCCTGACCAAACTCTATGGGGCCAAAAATTACGACCTGGTGAATTTCTACCTGGTCAGCGGTGGGCGCTTTACCGTGGCCTTCTGGTTTGGTTGGATGTTCCTGGGCCTGTTGGCACCCTTCGGGATCATCCTGCACCCGGTGCTGGGGCAAGATCCGCAATGGATTGCCCGGGCCAGCGCCCTGGTCATCCTGGGGGGGCTGGCGAGTCTCTATGTCATCGTCATCGGCGGCCAGGCCTTCCCACTGAATCTCTTCCCCGACAAGATTATTCTTGAATCCGGCTTCCACGACGGGGTGGGTGGGCAAATCTCCGCCTATGCGCCGACCATCCCCGAGTTCCTCCTCGGTCTGGGCGGGGTGGCCGTGGCGATGCTCATCACCGCAGTCGGGTTGCGGGCCCTCCAGTTCCTACCGGAGTCGCTGGCGGACAAGGACATAGACCCTCACGCCGCGGTCAAGGCCTGAACCCGGCCCCAGCGGCCACGCGCGGGGATGGTGCCTGAGGGTGCCATCCCCGTTGCCGTCTTCAGGGACCTCAAACGTGTCGCGCATGTCCCGTCTCTATATCTCCGCCACCCACAAGTCCTCCGGTAAGACGACCCTGGCCATCGGGCTGTGCCGGGAGTTATCCCACCTGGGCCACCGGGTGCGGCCCTACAAAAAGGGTCCTGACTATATCGATCCTCTCTGGCTGGGACAGGCGGCGGGACGTCCCTGTTTGAACCTGGATTTCAACACCATGGAACCGGCGGAGATCCAGGCCACCTTTGCCCGGGGCATGGTGGGGGCCGACCTTGGCCTCATCGAGGGCAATGTCGGCCTCTTCGATGCCACCGATCTCAACGGCAGCAACAGCAACGCCGAACTGGCCAAGCTGTTACAGGCGCCGGTCGTGTTGCTGGTAGATGTCCAGGGGATCTCGCGGGGGCTGGCGCCGCTCTTGCTTGGTTACCTGGCGTTCGACCCCGAACTGACCATTGCCGGTCTCATCCTCAACAAGGTGGGTGGCAGCCGGCACGAGACCAACCTGCGCCGGGTGGTGGAGTACTACACGGACCTGCCCCTGTTAGGGGCCATCCACCGGGAATCCCGGCCGCGGATCGAGGAACGCCACCTGGGGCTGATGCCCAGTACCGAGAGTGGCGAGGCCGAGGAGCAGATCGAGGATATTCGCCGTCTGGTCGCCCGTCAGGTGGACCTGGACCAGCTCCTGGCCAT
>SACH01000641.1 GCA_009928645.1 Gammaproteobacteria bacterium
AGCACCGGATCGAGGTCGGCCAATATGACTTCTAAAGCCCTCGCCCCGCGCCTGGCTGAGTTGCGCGACAAGATCACCCAGACCCAAGCCGAGCTGGCGACCCTACCCGACCAGCCCCTGCCCGCGGCGGATGCCCTTGCCCGGCTGGATGCGTGGATTGCCAGCGAGGCCGCCCGCTTCGACCCAACCCAGGCCGCCCGGTCCTTCACCGACCAGGGGACGCGCATCAACATCCTGGAGGCCCAGGGCTTGCGCAATTCGGACGCGTCGGTCCTCACCGACATGGCCCCCATGCTGTGCAGTCTTTTCGGCCCCGAGATCCGTGCCCGTCTGGGCGAAGCCATCAAGGCCCTGCCACTCACCCCCGGCCCAGCCCTCAAGGATCGCCCGGCCCGACTGCAACATCTCCGCGATGAGCTAGATCGCCTCGAGCGCGGGGAGGAGCGCCTCATTCGCGAAGCCGAAGCCGCGGGCGAGCCACTTGAGCGCCGCGGGGATGCCAGGCCGGAACTCGTTTTGCTGCCAGACGGGATGCTCTGACCCGCTGGCACCCTGAGCATTGGCGGTCGGCATACGCCCTTGCCCGCCGGCCCTGGCCCTGGCTCCGCTGGGGTCCGGCACCTTTCACCCGAGCATCGCGCCCGTGGGGGCATGGGCGCACTGCAAGCCGGACCTTCTCTGGGGAGGTCCGGCACCCCCGCCGCCCTGGCCACATGGGAGGCCATGGCGGCACCTATCCCCTAAGCCATGACCCGACTCCACCGCCTCATCCTGGCCATGGCCCTGACAACCCCACGCCCTGGAGGTCGGCCAATGGCCACCACTAACCCCACCATCACCGGCAACTGGTCTCTGATCGTTGCCGCGGGCGACGAGTTCCTGATGACCTTGCCCGTCGCCAGCCAGACGATCTATGTCGCCATCGGTGGCGCGGATGATTCCGACAGCGACAGCGACGCTGAGGCACCCGCTGCCGGCGTGATCGGCCACCCCCTGGCCCCCGGTCAGGACGGCATCAACCGCGCCCTGATCGGCCCCGGGCCAGTCTTCGCCAAGTGCATCGACCCCGCGGCATCCGTGCCCGTGGCCCTGACCGCCTGGACGCCGGCCTAGCCTGGCCATGGCGCCCGACGTGGTGAGCTTCATCGAGGGTGAGCTGCGCAAGCGTGGCGTCGAGCCCTCAGTCTGCCGCGCCGTCAGCGCCGCCGCCCGAGCTGAGTTTGGCGGATCAAGCACTTACATCCGCAGCATCGATCGCGAGGCCAGGGACGCCAAGGCCGCGGAGCTGGTCAAGTTGGGCGCATCAGCCAAGCTGGTAGCCCGCGAGGTCGGCGTCCATCCGGCAACCATCCGGCGCAAAAGGTCCGGCTGGCTCTGATCGTGGCCGATGGCAA
>SACH01000642.1 GCA_009928645.1 Gammaproteobacteria bacterium
AAGGCGCAGCGCGAAGAACTCAAGAAAAAACAGGCCACCCCACCGCGTGAGGACACCCTCACCCCCTGAGCCAGACCCCTCTGGCCACGGTGTAAAGTCCGGCGCCGACACCCAACCGGGCCGATGTTTACACCGTCCCAGGGTGGTCAGGCGCGTACCCGCACCTGACCACCTCCTCAAAAAGAAGAACCTGCCACCCCACACCAGGAGCCCCGGCACCATGCTGACCCTGCGCAACGACCAACTCCGCTTTACCTTCCCTGACATCCACCCCCAGGCCGACTGCCACCTCACCTTCCACCGCACCCTGCGCGTCCCCGACGACGGCCACGTCTACCCCTTGCCCCCGGGCCTGGGCAAATTCGCCCTGCGCCTGGTCGACGACTACGCCGAACGGCTGCCCGAGACCTGGCGCCGCCATGGC
This sequence comes from Gammaproteobacteria bacterium, assembly GCA_009928645.1. Lineage (GTDB taxonomy): Bacteria > Pseudomonadota > Gammaproteobacteria > Chromatiales > Chromatiaceae > M0108. The sequence goes on from SACH01000642.1 coordinate 425, forward strand.
GGCGTGTTTATGCCCCTCTACCAGTCCGAAGCCTTGTGGCTGGGCTTCGATGGGGGGGTGATTCCCCAAACCCTGAGCCTGCGCTTCCCCTGCGCCATCAAGGTCGCCGCCGGCAAGATCAACGCCCTCTCCGGTCAGCCCTGGCACAACGGCCTGTCCGCCGACCCTCAGGACTACGTCGTCACCCCCGAACAGGAATGGCTCGACGGCTTCAACGTCGGCCAGGGCCGCATCCGCCAGTTCGTCGCCATGCCCCTGGGCGCCGGCTACACCGTGGAAGAGCAACTGAACGGCCTGGCCGCGCACGGTGGCCTGCAACTCGCCGTCTACCCCCTCAAGGCCGACCGCTTCCAGCACCTGCTGGAGGAAAGCCGCCGCGAACGGGAGCGGATCATGAGCAGCCGCCGCCAGGAATCCCGCATCCAGTACGGGGTCGACTTCGGCCTGAGCAACGGCGGCCTGCTGCGGCAGGTGATCGAACAGGACCCCTACGGCCTCGACGCCTGGGACCAGGCGCGGGTGGTCCGCTGCTTCGTCCACCTGCTGAACTCCGAGCAATACCTGGCCGTCACCGGCGAACCCTACCCCCACCGCCCCTTCAGCGCCCGTGACTACGCCCAGCACGGGCTGCCCTGGTTCCACGCCTACAGTGACGGCGAGGCCCTCGACGTGGCCACGCCCCTGGCCGATCTCCCTGGCCTGGCGGCGCTGACCCAGGCCAAGACCGGCCTCCCCCTGGCCGACAACGGCCCCTTGGGACCGCTCAACGTGCGCACCCTGGGCGAGACCCCGGTACGGCAGGAGCCCTTCTAGCCACCCCTTCGTCACCCACTGGCTGAACAACAAGAACCACCATGCCCACCTACGACTACGGCCACCTGTTGGTCGTCAACGCCCAGAGCTTCACCGACTGTCCGGAAATCCAAAAGCTGACCGGCAGCGCGGACGTGAAGCCCATCAACCTCATCGT
>SACH01000643.1 GCA_009928645.1 Gammaproteobacteria bacterium
CCAGTCCAATCATGTCATCCACGGTGAAAGCCAGGGCGGTCAGGCCAGTTGCCGATAGGGTTAGGCGATGCCACGCTTCGCGGGTGAGGGCGGGTTCAGCCATGGGCGGCCTCCAGCTCGCTGCGCAGCCGGGCCAGGGCCTGGCCATAGCCGTCTCGCGGCTCGTTTGACAAGCGGCTCAGGGCGTCGCTCACCCGGGCAAGGGCCGGGGCATCCTCGCCCATGGCCAGGAGCAGGCGCTCCATGCCGTGGAGCTGCCAGGCGGCGGCGGTGAGCTCATGGGGCAGGGGATCCCGGATGGTCAGCAGGTGATCCATAACGCGGAGGGCCACGCCGCGGGCGGCCTGGGTGATGGTGGGCTTAGACATGGCGCGAGACCTCCAACAAGCGGACGGTGGTCCGGGCGCGACGGGCCAGGGCAACGAGGGCCGGGGTCTTGCACTTGCGGGCCAGGAACCGGGTAACGGCTTCGCAGTCCCGGGCGTCGGGCAGGAAACGATACGTCAGGTCGAAGTCAAGACGCCGGTTCAGTTGCCGGATGGAGTCGCTCAAGTCGAGAGTCGGGGAAGGGTTGACGAGGGTCGTCATGGTGTCGGTCTCCAGTTTGGGGATGGATGACCGACCGCTCGAGGCGGGGTGGGCAGGATGCGCATGGGCGCCCGATGATCGGGTATGATGATTCCTGCCGGTGCCGGGCCGTGCTTGCGGTCGGGCTTTGCCATCGGGATGTTGCAAGCATCCCGGTGGACGGCTCAATCTTCCTCCCCCCTCGCCTTGCCTGTCAATCCCTCCTCGCGCTGATCTTCCCCCTGGCCTAGGGCCAGAAACGGCTTGCCACGCGCCACCACGTCGCGCTGCCAGGGCCTGGGCCTTGCGCTGGTATTGCCAGCATTGCCGATGCGTCTACGGGGCTCCTAGGGCCTCCTGGCTGGTGCGGGCAAAAGCATGATCGATCATGCATCGTCGCTGTCGTCGATGTCGTCGATGTAGTAGTTGGGGACCTACATGTCCTGGTCGTATAGATGAGGTTGAACTGTAGTTCGTGGTGATCGCAAACGAAGACGATGATGGTGTTGGTGTTGGACATGAGGTCGACCACCTGTTGGAGATGAGGTCGACCACTACCTGGTGTAGATGAGGTCGACCACTACCTGGTGGAGATGAGGTCGACCACTACTTCGATATGGCTTTTTCAGGTCCAGACACGAAAACCGACTTTCCACGCGCCACCACGCCGCGCTGCCAGGGCCTTACCCTTGCCCGACTATTGCCAGCCGGGCCGATGCGCCCACGGGGCTCCTAGGGCCTCTGGCGGGGTGTCTACCGGGATGCTGCGCATGGGCTTGACGATCCCGGCCTCCAATGCGGCGGCGCGGATGCTCTTGAACTCGC
>SACH01000644.1 GCA_009928645.1 Gammaproteobacteria bacterium
GTCAAGGCCTGCGATGAGGCCGGCGTCCACCTCTTCGTCGTCAAACAGAACCGCCGCAACGCCACCCTCCAGCTCCTCAAGCGCGCCGTCGAGGAAAAGCGCTTCGGCCGCATCCACCTGGTCCACCTCAACGTCTTCTGGACCCGCCCCCAGACCTACTACGACCAGGCCCGCTGGCGCGGCACCTGGGAGTTCGACGGCGGCGCCTTCATGAACCAGGCCAGCCACTACGTCGACCTGCTCGACTGGCTCATCGGCCCGGTGGATAAGGTCCAGGCCATGGTCAGCACCACCCGCGACATCGAGGTCGAGGACACCGGCGTCCTCAACGTCCGCTGGCGCAACGGCGCCCTCGGCTCCATGAGCGTCACCATGCTCACCTACCCCAAGAACCTGGAAGGCTCCATCACCATCCTCGGCGAGACCGGCAGCGTCCGCATCGGTGGGGTGGCCGTCAACGACATCCAGCTCTGGGACTTCGCCGAACCCCGCGACTACGACGCCCAGGTCAAGGCCGCCAACTACGAAACCACCAGCGTCTATGGCTTCGGCCATCCGCTTTACTATAAGAACGTCATCGACAGCCTGCGCGGCCTGGCCGAGCCCGAGACCGACGGCCGCGAGGGCCTCAAATCCCTCGAACTGCTCATCGCCGCCTACCTCTCCGCCCGCGACGGCCGCACCGTCTCCCTGCCCCTGGAATACTAATCGGCCGCCCCCTCTCCCCCGGCCCCTCCCCCACCGGGGGGGGAGGGGAGGAAGAGGGGCTCAGCCTCAGCGCTTGCCTGACACCCAACCCATGACCACCACCATCCACCCCACCGCCATCGTCGACGAAGGCGCCCAAATCGGGCAGGGCACCCGCATCTGGCACTGGGTCCACATCTGCGCCGGCGCGCGCATCGGCGAGCGCTGCTCCTTCGGCCAAAACGTTTTCGTCGGCAACGACGTGGTCATCGGCAATAACTGCAAGGTGCAGAACAACGTCAGCCTTTACGACGCCGTCACCCTGGAAGACGACGTCTTCTGCGGCCCCAGCATGGTCTTCACCAACGTCCACAACCCCCGCGCCGCCGTCATCCGCAAGGACGAATACCGCCGCACCCTGGTCAAGCGCGGCGCCACCATCGGCGCCAACGCCACCCTCGTCTGCGGCGTCACCCTGGGCGAATACGCCTTCATCGCCGCCGGCGCCGTCGTCACCAAGGACATCAAGCCCTACGCCCTCATGGCCGGCGTCCCCGCCCGCCAGATCGGCTGGATGAGCCAGCACGGCGAACGCCTGGACCTGCCCCTGACGGGCACTGCCCAAGCCACTTGCCCCGCCACCGGCCAGCGCTACCGCCTCGAAAACGGTACCCTCTTGGCCCAGAATTGATTCGCCACGGAT
>SACH01000030.1 GCA_009928645.1 Gammaproteobacteria bacterium
CTCGGCTTCTCCCTGGAGGCCGGCCAGGGCAACCAGCAGGCCATCACTGAGCTGGCCCAGTACGCCGACCTCATGAGCCAGGCCAGCCGCCAGATGGTCCTGGAAGACCTGGTGCAGGAGCGCTTCGGCCGCCGCCCCTATGGCTGGCCAGAATGGGAGGTGGTGCTGCTGGTGGCGCGCCTGGTGCGCCGGGGCGACCTCAGCCTGGTCATGGACGGGGATGTCCTCGCCCTCGACAAGGCCCATGAGGCCCTCAGCTCGCCGAGCAAGTGGCGGCGCATCAGCCTGGTCAAGCGCAAGGTGGTGGACAGCGGTCAGTTGCAGCAGGCCCGCCAGTTGGCCAAGGACGTCTTCGCCACCCTCCCCCCGGACGGCGAGGATGCCCTCGACGCCCATCTGCGCGAGCAACTCGGGCGCTGGCGCGGCGACCTCAGCCAGTACCAGACCCTGGCCGCTACCGGAAACTATCCGGGCGGACAGCCGATCGCCGACGCCCTCGGCGTCATCACCAAACTGCTCGCCGAGACCCGGAGCGTCGGCCTGATCGAACAGTTCCTCACCCGCAAGGCCGATTTGCTCGACCTCTCCGACGACATCCATGAGCTGCGCAACTTCTACGACACCCAGCGCCCAAGCTGGGACAAGCTGCGCCAGGCCAGGACCCGCTTCCAGCCCAACCGCGGCTGGCTGGAGCAGGACGCCAGCGCCGCCGCGGCGCTTCAGCGCATCCAGGTGATCCTGCAGGCGCCGGCACCCTATGGAATGATCAAAGAGGCCGCCGGCCTGATCCAGCAGATCGAGCAGGTCAATGATGCCCTGATCGCCGCGCACCGCGCCCGAGTGCTGCCCGAGGTCGACAAACAACTCGCCAAGGTCCAGGTCGAACTGGACGACGCCAAGGCCGACAGCGACCTGCGCAACCAATGCCTTTACCCGTTGCACCAACTTAAGGAACGGATCGAGTCGCAGACCAGCCTTGCGCACATCGCCCAAGCCGAAAGTCTCGCGGTAGACCTGGCTGATCAGGCCTTTGCCAGGATTGAAGTGGCGTTCAAAACGCAGCCCAAAACGCCAAGGGATGGCATCAACGACCGACCTTCCAAGCCTTACCTCAAGCCGCGCCGCGTGATCATGCCTTCGTCGCTCGCTCCAGCGGGCTACTTGGAAACCCAGGCCGATATTGACAGGTATCTGGACAAACTCCGCAGCGCGCTGGAGAAGGCGATTGCCGCTGGTGAACGTATCGAGATCCGCTAACACCGAGCGGACGTAGGAAGGTCGCTTGCCGTAGGAATATGCTATATAGGTAAGATATCAAGCAATAGTCTTACTTCTCGGGGCATCGCAATGCAGACATCAACCATCACCAGCAAAGGCCAAGTCACGATTCCGGCCGAGATGCGCAAGCAACTAGGTTTGGAGCCAGGCGATCAAGTGGGATTCATCATCGACGCTGAGGGTATTCGCGTCGTGATGAGGGAACATCGCATCGAAGCCGCCTTTGGCCTCTGCCAATCCAAGGTTTCGGTCACGGATGAAGACATGGAGCGTGTCATTCGCGAGCGGGCCGGCAAGTGATTGCCATCGACACCAACGTGCTCGTGCGGGTGCTGATCGACGAGCCGAGCGAGACCCAGCAGATCACCGCTGCCAGGGCATTGGTGGGCGACGCCAGGACTGTCTTCGTGTCCCAGGTGGTCCTGGTCGAGATGGTCTGGGTGCTCGAAAGCGCTTACCAGCTTCCGAAGGCCGAGGTGCTGCGAGCGCTTGATCACCTCCTGGCCAATGCAGCTTTCAGTCTGGATGAAGAAGCGCGCTGTGCCGCCGCCGTGCGCCTGTTTCGCGAGTCCAACGCCGACTTCGCCGACTGTCTGATTCTGACCTGTTGCCGAGAGCGCGGGCTTGATCTGTATACCTTCGACAAGCGCTTGAGCAATCTCGACGGCGCTGAGCGCGTTCTGCCGCTGCGTGCCACATAGAGACTGCCGACCCCCATGCAGACCACAAAACTCAAGACCTACGCCCCCAAGGCCCGTCGCGACTTCATCGCTGCCGTTACCCGCCGCGCTGCGAGCTTCGGGCTCAGCGCAAAAGGCATCTCAACCGTGCGCGAGGAAGGCGAGGTCGTCGTCATCGAGGGCCAGGCCTATCCCATGCGTGTTGGCGCCCAACGCGCTCGGCTTGCCGAGCGGATCCGGCGCCAGGGCTTCGAGCAGGTCATGGAGGCCGCCGCCTATACCTGGTTCAACCGCTTTGCCGCCATCCGCTTCATGGAGCTGCACGGCTATCTGGACCACAGCTTCCGGGTGCTGAGCCACCCCGCCGGCGGCGCGCTGCCGGAGATCCTGGAACAGGCCCAGCATGTCGAGCTGCCGGGACTGGACCGCCAGCGGATCATCGCCCAGAAGATGGACGGCACCCAGGACGAGGTGCTGTACCGCGACCTGCTGCTCGCCCAATGCCGCGCCCTACACCGGGCCATGCCCTTCTTGTTCGAGCGCGTGGACGACGAGACCGAGCTGTTGCTGCCGGACAGCCTGCTGCAAACCGATTCCATCATCCGCGAACTGGTCACCGCCATCCCGGAGGAGGACTGGCAAGCGATCGAGATCATCGGTTGGCTGTACCAGTTCTACATCTCCGAGAAGAAGGACCAGGTCATCGGCAAGGTGGTCAAGAGCGAGGACATCCCCGCCGCCACCCAGCTCTTTACCCCCAACTGGATCGTCCAGTACCTGGTGCAGAACAGCGTCGGCCGCCTGTGGCTGATGGCCAACCCCACCAGCACGCTGGCCAGCGAATGGCCCTACTACATCCAGCCCGCCGAACAGACGCCCGAGGTGCAGACCCAGCTCGACGCGCTGATCCAGACCCGCATCCGCGAAGACGGCGACGCCCTCAATCCCGAGTCCATCACCATGCTCGACCCGGCCTGCGGCAGCGGCCATATCCTGGTGGTGGCCTACGATGTGCTCAAGGCCATCTACCTGGAGCGCGGCTACCGCCTGCGCGATATCCCGCGCCTGATCCTGGAAAAGAACCTCTACGGCCTGGATATCGACGACCGCGCCGCCCAGATGGCCGGCTTTGCGCTGCTGATGAAGGCCCGCGCCGACGACCGCCGTCTGCTCAACTACCCCGAGAACCCGCCCAAGCTCAACGTGCTGAGCTTGCAGGAAAGCAAGGGCCTAAGTATCGAAGAGCTAAGCACACACCTGGCACCTTTTGGCGTGCAGCGCGCCACCATCGGGGGACTGATCGAAGCCTTCGAGAATGCCAAGACCTTTGGCTCGCTGATCCAGATTCCTTACCACCTCAAGACCCATATGGCGCCGCTGGCCCGGATGGTGGCGTTGGTGGAACAAGCCGACGACCTGTACGCCCGGCAGGCGGCACAGGACTTGCTGCCATTGGTCAGACAGGCGCAGCTCCTGGCGATGCAATTTGATGCGGTGGTGGCGAATCCGCCGTACATGGGCGGCAAGGGCATGAACCCGGCGCTGAAGGACTATGCCAAAGCCACCTTCTCGGACAGAAAGTCCGACCTGTTTGCCATGTTCATCGAGCGTGGCTTTAAGTGGTGCAAGCCCAGCGGCTTCAACAGCATGGTGACGATGCAGAGCTGGATGTTCTTGTCGTCGTATGAAGCCATGCGGGAGAATCTGCTGCGACAGCGCACGCTCTCATGCATGGTGCATATGGGCAACGGAGTGATGGGTATTGCTTTTGGCACTGCGGCCACGGTGATGCTAAGCACACACGTTTCTGACTATGCAGGAAGTTTTTCCTACTGCAAAGACAGTGACATCGGAGCCGACGAGAAGCCTAAACAGTTTCCTGTTGAGAACGAGCGCCTAAAAAACGCAAAGCCGGATGATTTCAAGAATATTCCGGGGAGCCCGGTGGCGTATTGGGTGGGCAAAAATCTATTAAGAAAGTTTACAGAACTCCCCCCCCTTGAATCGGTCTGCCCTCCAAAAAAGGGTTTAGTTACAAGCGACAACCGGCGGTTCCTAAAACTATGGCATGAGGTTTCCTTCAAAAAGGTCGAGCTGAATGCAACTACCCGATTGGCAGCCAGGGCAAGCGGTCGGAAATGGTTTCCGATCAATTGTGGCGGCGCATACAGAAGATGGTTTGGTAATGCAGATACGGTCATTAATTGGGAGTTGGACGGCGATGAGATAATTGAATATGCAGCTAAACTCTACGGTTCCGCGTCTAGGCAGATCCAAAATACTGACTACTACTTCCGTGAATCGGTGACTTGGTCCAACATTACATCCGGAGCATTTGGCGCTAGGTATTCGGACCACGGATTTATCTTTGGGGCAGCAGGAACATCAGCCTTCGCCGAACGCAGCGATCAACTGTTCGCGACTGTGGCCTATCTAAACTCGAAGGTTGCAACCTATATTCTGAAAGTTTTCAATCCAACGCTCAATTTTGTCGTCAACGACATTGCCTCGTTGCCTTTTGATGATGCGGAAGTTGGGAGCATTCCCGTGTTGGCCGCCAAGGAATGTATCCAGCTGGCGAGGGACGATTGGAACTCTTTTGAAACCTCCTGGGTATTCGAGCGCGTTTCATTCTGCGAAGGAAGGCATTCCACCCTTTCGTATAGCTGGTCGTCTTGGGCCATCAAGGCTGACGACCGAATCAAGAAAGTCCGATCGCTAGAGGAAAATAATAACCGCATCTTCATCAACGCCTACGGCCTCCAAGACGAACTCTCCCCCGAAGTTCCCGAAGACCAGATCACCCTGACCCGCGCCGACCGCGAGAAGGATTGCCAGCGCCTGATCTCCTACGCCATCGGCTGCATGATGGGCCGCTACAGCCTGGACGAGCCAGGGCTGATCTACGCCCACGCCGGCAACGTCGGCTTCGACCCCAGCCGCTACGCCCGCTTCCCGGCGGACGCCGATGGCATCCTGCCCATCACCGACGAGCACTGGTTCGAGGACGATGTGTCAGCCCGCGTGAGCGAGTTCCTGCAAGCCGTCTGGGGGCCCGACACCCTGGCCGAGAATCTGGCCTGGCTGGCCGAGAGCCTGGGGACCAAGGGCGGCGAGACGCCCGAGGAAACCATCCGCCGCTACATCGCCGACAAGTTCTACAAGGACCACCTGCAAACCTACAAGAAGCGCCCGATCTACTGGTGCTTCTCCAGCGGCAGGCAGAAGGCCTTTCAGTGTCTGGTCTATCTGCACCGCTACCACGCCGGCACCCTGGCACGGATGCGCATGGAATACGTGGTGCCGCTGCAAAGCAAGATGGCCGCCCGCATCGACAGCCTCACCGATGACATCCAGGCCGCCAGCAGCTCGGCCCAGGCCAAGCGTCTGCAGAAGGAGCGCGACACCCTGACCAAACAGCTCGATGAGCTGCGCCGCTTCGACGAGCAACTGCGCCACTACGCCGACCAGCGCATCACCCTGGACCTCGACGACGGCGTGAAGGTCAACTACGGCAAGTTCGGCGACCTGCTCGCCGAGGTCAAGGCCGTGACCGGCACGAGCGCGGACTAGCTCAGCGTCAAGACTCATGGAGTCCACCATGCACTATCAAGAGCGCATCACCCTGGAGCCTGGCAAGCGTAGTGGTAAACCTTGCATACGGGCTTGCGGATCACGGTCCAAGACGTGTTGGACCTTCTCGCGGCTGGGCTGACCATCGAGGAGATCATCGCCGACTTCCCGGAGCTGGAACCTGATGACATCCTGGCCTGCCTCAACCGAGCCACCACTCATGCGCTTAACAAATGAACAGACTCAATCCGTTCGGAGCATCGTGGCTGATGTTGCCGGCTACGACGCTCAGGTCAGGGTGTTCGGCTCGCGCCTTCGCGATGACGTTGCCGGGGGAGACCTGGATCTCCTGGTCGAGCTCCCGACGCCGGTCGAGCACCCGGCTGGACTGTCCGCCCGGTTGGCGGCCCGGATCTCACGCTCGCTGCACGGCCGCAATGTCGACGTCCTGCTCCTGGCACCCAATCTGCGGCGCCTGCCAATCCACGATATCGCCCTGCAAGAGGGACGGTTGATATGACCCTGTCATCCGCTGTCGCGTTGCGGCTTCAATTTCTTGCCCGTGTCGTCAGGAAGGAAGCTCGGCATCTCAACTCGACCACGGAACGGCTCTTTACTCAGCCCTTCACGCCGGATCGGGTGGTGGCGCTGGACTACTCCCCGGAGCTGGCTGAGCGTGTCGAAGCCTTTGTGAGCCGGTTCGGGAGATTGCAGGATACACTCGGGGATAAGCTCCTGCCTTTGCTCTTGACCGCGCTTGGGGAGAAGACTGCGGCGGTGATCGATAACCTCGACCGCGCGGAGCGACTTGGCCTCATGCCCTCGGCGGATCTATGGTTGGAGATACGCAAACTTCGTAATCAGATGGTTCACGACTATGTGGAGGACCCCGTCGTGCTGGCGGATGCGTTGGAATCAGCGCACCGATTCGTTCCCGTCTTGACTGACGTTGCCGACAGGTTGTGTCGCGAGATCGAGCAGCGGGGATGGCTGTGAATCTGTACTCAATGCCCATCGTTCGCTGAAGAGCCAATGGACACTCAACGCATCCAGCAAGCCCTCGATGACCGTTTTGGCCGGGACGGGCACCGCATCATCTTCTGGAACGACCCGGATCAGGCGTTCAGCGAGACGCTCGACGCCCTGAACCTGGGCGATGTCACCACGCTGCGCCTCGACCAGCATCCAGCGCTGGCCGTCAAGGCGCGGCTGGAGCTGGAGGACCCCAAAGGACGCTACCTGCTCTATGCCCCCTTCGCGCCGCCCCCGCCGGAGCAGGACTGGCTGCTCGACATCCGCCTCTACAGCGGCAGCTTCAGCGCCGATCGTGCCTCGATGCTGCTGGCCGATCTCGGGCTGACCCAGCCGTCCTTGCGCGGCCATCTGGCCGAACGCGCCAGGTTCTTCGCCAGCCGTGACCGGCTGGAGCGTCTGCAACGGTGGATCAGCCCGGATGACGAGGCGCTGGACATCGACCGCAAGATCATCGCCGTGCTGGTGAAGGCCGATCAGGCCGAGCCGTTCAGCGTGCTGATCGCCCTGTTCGATGGCATGCTCGCTGTCAGCGGGGATGCCTTGGCCGATGGCGGCGGCGAGGCCGATCTGGACCGGCCGCCGCCGGTCTGGGCGGAGCTGGAGCGCTTCGGGGTCCAGGAGGCCTTCTGGGCGCTGATGGCGCGGCACTTCGGCTGGCGCGAGGAGGCGCCGACCCTGAAGAACCTGCTGCTGCGGCTGCTGGTGTCGGACTTCGCCCATGCCTGTCGCGCGGCGTTGCCGGAGGGACTGGCGCCTCTGGTGCTGCCCCGGCAGGGGCAGGCGAATGCCGTGGTGTGCCTGGCCCAATGGCGCGACAGCAGCGCCCGTGGGGCCTCCTACGAGCGGCTGTCCGCGGCCGTGGCGGAGGCGATCAGGCTCGATCAGGTGCTGGCCAGGCTGGAGATGGAGGACCTCGCGGAGGTGAAGACCTTCCTGCGGGTGGAGCAGGTCATCGCCAGCCGGCTGCGCGACCGCGTGCTGGAGACGGAGCGGACCATCAAGCCGCGCGCGATCCGCGACCTGGCCGCGCGCCGCCAGGACGGCTACTGGGCCACCCCCGCGCTACCCGACCGCCCGGCCGCGCCGCGCCCGGCGCTGCACGCGGTCTACCGGGCCCTGCAAGAGGCCGCTGAGTTGTTCGACCAGTGCCATGCCCTGGCCGGCACCCTGACGCGGATGGACGCGGCGACGCTCTTTGCCGCCTACACCGAGCGGCTTTACCGCGTCGATCAGGGCTATCGGCACTTCCGGGAGGCCGCCGACGAGGCCGAGTCCCGCGGCTGGGACATCCTCAAGCAGTTGCGCGAGCGGGTCGAGCAGGTCTATGGCACCGGCTTCATCGCCGAGCTGGGGCTGGCCTGGAACCAGGTCCTGGCGAACGGGCTGCTGGCGCGCTGGCGGCTCGACGGGATCGGCCATCAGCCGCGATTCTTCGACACCGAGGTGGCGCCCCTGCTGGCCAAGGGCGGTGACCGGCGGGTCTTCGTCATCATCAGCGACGCCTTCCGCTACGAGGCCGCCCGGGAACTGACCGAACAGCTCAATGGCCGCTACCGCATCGACGCCCGGCTGTCCGCCCTGCTCGGCGTGCTGCCGTCTTACACCGGGCTCGGCATGGCGGCGCTGCTGCCGCATCGCACCCTGGCGTACGACGCCGGCGGCGGGTTGCGCGTCGACGGCCAGCTCTGTGGTTCGCTGGAGCAGCGCGGCAAGGTGCTGGCCGCGGTGGGGGGCGTGGCGGTGAAGGCCGACGCCTTCATGGCCATGAAGAAGGACGAGGGCCGGGCCTTCGTCAAGCCCCATCGGGTGGTCTACCTCTATCACGACCCGGTGGATGCCATCGGCGACAAGCCCGCCACCGAGGCCCGGACCTTCCAGGCCGTGCGCCAGGCCATCGACGAGCTGGCGGATCTGACCCTGAAGATCATCAACAGCCTGAACGGCAGCCAGGTGCTGATCACGGCCGATCACGGCTTCCTGTTCCAGCACAGCCCGCCGGGAGCGACGGACAAGAACAGCCTGGACGAGAAGCCGCCCGGCACCCTGATCGCCAAGAAGCGCTATCTGCTTGGCCGCGCCCTGGGCGACCACGACAAGGCCTTCCATGGCTTGACCGCGGTCACCGCCGGTGCCGGCGGGGACATGGAGTTCTGGGTGCCCAAGGGCGCCAACCGCTTCCATTTCGTCGGCGGGGCGCGCTTCGTCCATGGCGGGGCCATGCCGCAGGAGATCGCGGTGCCGCTGATCCGCGTGCAGCACCTGCGCGACGAGAAGGCCGTCGTCACCAAAACCCGCCAGGTGCGGGTCAGCGTGCTGGGAACCAATTTCAAGGTCACCACCAACCGCCACCGCTTTCAGCTCATCCAGACCGAGCCGGTCGGGGAGCGGGTCAAGTCGACGACGCTCAGGATCGCCCTTTACGATGGCGCCGAGCCGGTGACCAATGTCGAGACGCTGACCTTCGACAGCACCTCGCCGGACATGAACCAGTGGCAAAAGACGGTCAGCCTGACCTTGCTCGGGCGCCAGTTCGACCGCAAGCGGGTCTATCAGTTGCTCCTGCGCGATGCCGAGACCGGCGTGGAGGACGCGCGCTTTGATGTCACCATCGACCTGGCCTTTACCAATGACTTCTGACCCCAGCCTCGACGCCCTGCTGACCCGCCACTTTGCCGGCAAGGTGGTGCGCAAGGACCTGACCAAGCTGATCAAGGAAGGCGCCAATGTGCCGGTGTACGTGCTGGAATATCTGCTGGGCATGTACTGCGCCTCCGACGACGAGGAGACCATCCGCGACGGCCTGGAGACGGTCAAGACCATCCTGACCGAGAACTACGTGCGCCCGGACGAGGCGGAGAAGGTCAAGTCCAAGATCAAGGAGCGCGGCAGCTACAAGGTCATCGACAAGGTGACGGTGCGGCTCAACGAGCGCCGCGACCTCTACGAGGCCCTGATCTCCAACCTGGGGATCAAGGACGCGGAGATCCCGGGGAGCACCGTCAAGCAGTTCGAAAAGCTGCTGGTGGGCGGCATCTGGTGCATCGTCACCCTGCATTACTTCTTCGAGGAGGGTGGCAAGGGCTCGCCCTTCACCATCAGCGACCTCAAGCCCATCCAGATGCCGAACATGGATCTGGAGGCCCTGTTCGAGGGCCGGCGCGGCTTTAGCGAGGGGCAATGGCTGGACGTGCTGTGCCGCTCCACCGGCATGGAGCCGGCCAATCTGGACGAGCGGGTGAAATGGCACCTGCTGGCGCGCATGGTGCCCTTCGTCGAGAACAACTACAACGCCTGCGAACTGGGACCCCGCGGCACCGGCAAGAGCCATATCTACAAGGAGATCAGCCCGAACAGCATCCTGATCTCCGGCGGCCAGACCACGGTGGCCAATCTCTTCTACAACATGGCCCGGCGGACGGTGGGACTGGTCGGCCTCTGGGATCTGGTGGCCTTCGACGAGGTGGCCGGCATCTCCTTCAAGGACAAGGACGGCGTGCAGATCATGAAGGACTTCATGGCCTCGGGCTCCTTCGCCCGCGGCAAGGACGCGATCCAGGCCTCGGCCAGCATGGTCTTCGTCGGCAATATCAACCAGCCCGTGGACACCCTGGTGAAGACCAGCCATCTGCTGGCCCCCTTCCCGGAGACCATGATCGATTCGGCCTTCTTCGATCGCTTCCATGCCTATATCCCGGGCTGGGAAGTGCCCAAGATGCGCCCGGAGTTCTTCACCAACCAGTATGGGCTGATCACCGATTATCTCGCCGAGTTCATGCGCGAGATGCGCAAGCGCAACTTCTCCGACGCCATCGACCGCTGGTTCAAGCTCGGGCGGGATCTGAACCAGCGCGATACCATTGCCGTGCGCCGGACGGTTTCCGGGTTGCTGAAGCTGCTCTATCCTGCCGGGGACTTCGATAAGGAGGCCACGCGCCGCTGCCTGACCTATGCGCTGGAGACCCGCCGGCGGGTGAAGGAGCAGCTCAAGAAGATCGGCGGCATGGAGTTCTTCGACGTGCACTTCTCCTACATCGACCAGGAGACGCGGGAGGAGACCTTCGTCAGCGTGCCCGAACAGGGCGGTGACAAGCTGATTCCCAGCGGGCCCTTAAATCCCGGTGTGCTCCACACCGTTGCCACCGGCAGCGGTGGGCACCTGGGGCTCTATCGGCTGGAGACCCAGACGACGGCGGGCAGTGGCCGGTTCAACACCTCGGGGCTGGGCACCAACAGCACCGCCAAGGAGTCCGTCAAGGTCGCATTCGACTACTTCAAGGCCAACCTGACCCGCGTCAGCGGGCTGGCCAAGGCCGGCGACCATGACTACCACCTGCACACGGTGGAACTGCACAACACCGGGGCCACCAAGGCCATGACGCTGCCGAGCTTCGTCGCCCTCTGCTCCGGCGTGCTGGGCAAACCCGCCCAGGCCCAGCTTGTGGTGCTCGGCGACATGAGCCTGGGCGGCAGCGTGATCCCGGTGGAGAACCTGGCCGGATGCCTCCAGGTGGCCTTCGACTCCGGTGCCAAGCGCATCCTGCTGCCAATGGCGAGCGTTGGCGATATCCCCAGTATCCCCGGCGAGCTGTTCGCCAAGTTCCAGACCTCCTTCTATGCCGACCCGGTGGATGCCGTGTTCAAGGCGCTGGGGGTGGAATAAGCCTTCACTCCCCCACTGCTGCCCTGGATGGCATTGGTGGCGGCAACCGCGGATTGCCAAAATTGCAAGTGCCTAGCAAGAATAAAGAAAACAGCAAGACACCGCGCCTGGGGCCGTTGACCCCCTGGCATTGAAAGCCTAATTTCTGACTCAGCCATCGCACTGGTCACGCCCCAAGGGCGTCCGTGCCGAGATGGCTTCATCCATTCAGAAGGAGGCAGAGATGCAGAGCAAATTCAAAGCGGTCCTGGTGGCTTTCGGGCTGACGATCTCCAGTACCAGCATGGCAACCTTGATTGATCCGGTGGCGTCCCTTGACCAGGCACCATCCACCGCAGGCACGAGTCCGGCTACCCTCCTCGCCCATTGGGATGGCGACCGATGGGATCGCCACAGGCACTATGAGCCCTGGTGGAATCGGGACCACCATCGCCATTCGCATGATCGAGACTGGCGCCGCTGGGATCATCACCCTGTATCACCCCCGCGCCAAAAACCGCCACGTGTTCACTGGCAGGATGGTCCGGGGCGTGACAAACCCAGCTACCGCTGGTAAGGGCCTGACTTGCGCAGGCAAATGCCACGCTGACACACCCTTTGGCCCGTCTCACCACGCCCTCGGTGGCGAGGCGGGCCTACGACAGCCCAGGCAGCAGGGGGTGTCAACGCCTACCGCTCAGTTCAGGCGGAACCCCTCACGATGGCAGCGGCGTTGCCCGCTCATTTCACGGCGAAGGCCTTCTCCACCGCGGCGATATCGAGCGCCTTGAGGTAGGCCTCAGCGTCCGCCTTGGTGATGCCCGTGCCCTCGATCTGAATCAGCAGGTTACCCTCGCCCATCAGACTGATCTCCACCTGCTTGGCGGCCGGGTCCTCCTTGAGAATGCCGCGCCGTCCGGCATGGGTGTAGATCCGGGTGTTGGGCTCGCTCTGTAACAGCATCGGGTTGGAGAACATCATCGTCATCATGGGCATGAAGGGGGAATTGGCGGTGAACCTGATCTCCAGGCGGGCGTCATCCGGCCGATGATATTTCCGCGACAGTTGGGTACCGACGATCATCGTCGCCACGCCGCCGGAGACGACCTCGGGCTCCTCCGCCGTCCAGCCGGCGAGGGCTTCCGGCAGCAGTTTCACCAAGGAAGCATTGACGCGCTCCTGAATGGCGGCGATGACGAATTGCAGACCTTGAATACTGGCCTGGAACTCGCCGCGTTCATAGGCGCCGCGGGCGGTGTCGATTTGGTCGGTGATGTCGTCAGCGCGAAGGGCGCTGACCTGACTCAGGGACAAGGCCAGGGTGGTGAGCAGGGGAACCAGATGTTTTTGGGGCTTCATGGGCTTCAGGCTCGTGCAGTAAGGGGAATCGGACATCAATCCATCGCCTCGTTAGGCTCCAGGGTGTGCCGCCAGCGGTGCTCCTCCTTGTCGAACAGGCGCCGGGACTCCCTGGGTCCCCAACTGCCGGCGGGGTAGGTCGGGATGTACTCCCGCTCCACGGCCCAAACGTCCAGGACCGGCTCCACCACCCGCCAGGCGTGCTCGACCTCGTCGTAGCGCAGGAAGAGGGAGCGGTCGCCGCGGATGACGTCCAACAGCAGGTCCTCGTAGGCCTCGGTCATCTCGGTCTGGCCGCCGCGAAATTGGGCGTCGAGGCTGATCTGGCGGGTGCGCATCTCCAGGCCCGGCTGCTTGGCGGTGAGCTGGATGCGCAGGCTCTCCTCGGGCTGGATGCCGAGCAGGACCCAGTTGGGGTCCATGCACTCCACTGGCGTGCCGCGGAAGAGTTGCATGGGCGGGTGACGGAAGCGGATGGCGACCATGGAGCGCGCCTCGGCCATGCGCTTGCCGGTGCGCAGGTAGAAAGGCACGCCGCGCCAGCGCCAGTTGTCGACGTAGAGCTTGAGGGCGGCGTAGGTCTCGGTGACGCTGCGGGGGTCGACACGTTCCTCCTGGACATAGGCAGGCACCGGCTGGCCGCCGACGATGCCGGCGGCGTATTGGGCCCGAAAGGCCTGGGCATGGACGGCGGATTTGGTGATGGGCCGCAGCGATTTGAGTACCTTGACCTTTTCGTCACGCAGGGCCTCGGCCTCCATGGAGACCGGCGGCTCCATGGCCACCAGGGTCATGAGCTGAAGCAGGTGGCTCTGGATCATGTCGCGCAGGGCGCCGGTGGTGTCGTAGAAGCCCCCCCGACTGCCCACCCCCAGGGTCTCGGAGTGGGTGATCTGGACGTGGTCAATATGATGACGGTTCCACACCGGCTCCAGCATCAGGTTGGCGAAACGGAACACCAGCACGTTCTGCACCGTCGCCTTGCCCAGGTAATGGTCGATGCGGTAGATCTGCCGCTCCTGGAGGTGGCGGCCGATGCGTCGTTGCAAGTCGGCAGCGCTGGACAGGTCATGGCCGAAGGGCTTTTCGATGACCACCCGCCGCCAGCCGGCGGCTTCGTCGAGGAGGCCCGCCTCGCCCAACCGGGTGATGACCGGGCCATAGTGCTCGGGTCCGACGGACATGTAAAAGGCGACATTGCCCGGCCCCTCCGTCGCCAGTTTGTCGCCCAGCCGGCGGTAAAGCTCGGCGTCCTCCAGGTCGCCGCGAAAGTACTCGATGCGCCGGGCAAAGCGGTCAAAAAGGGCCGTGTCCAGGCCGCCGCGCGCCTTGGTAGTGAGGGCCTCGCGCACCTGGCCCAGCCACTCGTCGGCGGCGAAGGGTCGACGGCCGGAGCAGAGGATGCGTAGCCCCGCCGCCAGGCGGCCGGCCTGATCGAGGTGGTACAGGGCCGGCAATAGCTTGGTCAGGGCCAGGTTGCCGGTGGCCCCGAAGATGACGAAGGCATAGGAATCAGGCATGGGTGAGCCACTCCGCTTGTTCACCGGTCACGCAGGTCCGGCAAGGATCGATATCGCCGCGGTTGAAAAGGCCTTCAGCGGGAAAGGACGCGGGCCGGCCAACCGGTAGCAGGATGCGGTTATCGCACCCCTTGGCCGTGGTCCATGGCAGCCGCCGGGTCTTCATGCCTCGACGGGCCGCTCCCTTTGGTCGCCACTCCAGTCGGTGTGAAAACGCTGGCCGGCGGGGGCATCAACGCGGCCGTAGCTATGGGCGCCAAAGTAATCGCGCTGGGCCTGGAGCAGGTTGGCAGGCAGGCGGGCGCGCCGATAGCCATCGAAGAACGCCAGCGCGGCGGAGCAGGCCGGCAGGGGGATGCCTTGCTGGATGCCTAGGGCGACCGCCCGGCGCCAGCCTGGCTCGGCCTGACGGATGGCGGCGGCGAAGAAGTCATCGCGGAGCAGGTTCTCTAGGTCCGGGTTACGGTCGAAGGCGCGCTTGATGTCCCCCAGGAAGCGGCTGCGGATAATGCAGCCACCGCGCCACAACAGGGCGATGTCGCCGTAGGCCAGGTTCCAGCCGAAGCGCTGGCTGGCGGCGCGCAGCAGCATAAAGCCCTGGGCGTAGGAGACCAGCTTGGCGGCGTAGAGGGCGTCGTGGACATCCTCAATCCAGGTGCTATCCGGGAGAGTCGAGGGTGTGCCGGTGACCGCCTCGCCGGCGGACTCTAGCCCGGAGAGGGTCTCCTGGTCTGGGGTCATGCCCCCTGAGGGCATGACGGCTGCCGGGGTCATTTTGGCTACCGGGATCGTTCCGGACGTCGGGGTCGTGACCGCCGCCGGGATCGTTCCGGCCGCTGAAGCCGATCCGGCCGCAAGGATCGTTTCGGCCGGGGCCGCGGTCCCGGTAGGGCTGGTGGGGAAGACCGCCGCCGCCCGCTCGCGCTCCTCCTTGAGGGCGGAGAGGTAGCGGGCGTTGACGGCCTCACCGATCAGGGTCAGGGGCACGCCCAGCTCCAGGGCGTCCACCGCCGTCCACTGGCCGGTGCCCTTCTGGCCGGCGCTGTCGCGGATGCGCTCGACCCGGGGGGTGCCATCCGCATCGCGCACGGCGAGGATGGCGGCAGTGATCTCGATCAGGTAGGACTCCAGCACCCCCTGGTTCCAGCGGGCAAAGGTGGCAGCGAGCTGGCCGGCATCCAGGCCCAGGCCCTGACTGAGCAGGTCATAGGCCTCGGCGATGAGCTGCATGTCGCCGTACTCGATGCCGTTGTGAACCATCTTGACGTAGTGGCCGGCGCCACCCTCCCCCACCCACTGGCAGCAAGGCTGGCCCTCGGCCTGGGCGGCGATGGGCTGGAAGATGCCGCGGATCAGGGGCCAGGCCGCCGAATCGCCGCCGGGCATGAGGGAGGGCCCATGGCGGGCCCCTTCCTCACCCCCGGAGACACCCAGGCCGACGAAGCGCAGGCCGGCATCCTGGAGTCGCACCTGGCGCCGGGCGCTGTCGGGGTAGTGGGAGTTGCCGCCGTCGATGATGACATCACCAGGGGACAGGAGCGGCAGGAGTTGATCGATGACCGCATCCACCCCGGCCCCGGCCTTGACCATCAGCAGCACCACCCGGGGGTGACGCAGGGCCGCGACCAGCTCCGCCAGGGTCGGACAGCCGCGGATGTCCCGACCCGCCGCCTCGTCAGCCAGGAAGTCCCGCGTCCGCTCCCAGGTGCGGTTGTAGACCGCCACCGGGTTGCCATGATCGTTGAGATTGAGTACCAGATTGCGGCCCATGACCGCCAGTCCGATGACGCCGATGTGCGCCTTACTCATGAACACCTCCGCAAAACGCCGCCGCGGGAATCCCGCCAGGCCAATGGGGAGCGCAGCGACCCGCCGTTCAGCCCCCGGTGCAAACCTGACACACCGGTGCTACCGACTGCTCGGGAAGGGCAAGGGCTGTGCGCCAGGTCGTCTGTCAGGCGCTAAGCATATACCAGACGCACCCTGGCTTTCGGTGCAGGGGATATGGGTCAGAGGAATTAATGCGGAGGTTGCGACGGCCGGGAGACAACCTTCAACCCTAAGGGATGCATGGGCGATGAGCCCCGTCAGACAACACCCCAACCGGCAAGGCTGGAATGACGGGGTGATGTCTATCGCCCGAGCCAGCAGTCAGGGTTGCGGGGCGGGCCTCTCTTGCGGCGGCTTCGAGGCTCTCAGCCGGCCCGGTCCTGGACGAAGAGTCGACGAAAGAGCAAGGCAAACCAGGGGGTGAAGGCCTGAGGCCGGCGCCACAGGAGACGCTCGACCCGCGCCAGGGGCACCCAGCGCCAGGCACTGATCTCCTCTGGGTTGGGGAGCGGGGTGCCGGGATAGCGGCCGCGGAAGACGTGAAGGAATTCGTGCTCCGTGAGCCCCGAGGCCGGGTCCCGGGCCTTGTAGGTCAGTTGAGCGAACTCCTCCAGGGCGGTCGTGAAACCGAATTCTTCCTCCAGCCGACGCTGGGCGGCACTCAGGGAAGTCTCGCCGGGGCGAGGGTGACCACAGCAGGTGTTCGACCAGAGGCGGGCGAAGTGATACTTGCCATCGGCGCGCCGCTGGAGCAGTAACCGGTCCTGATCATCGAAGACAAAAATGGAAAAGGCCCGATGCAGTAAGCCCTGCTGATGGACGGCCAGTTTGCCACCCGTGCCGCAGGGCTGATCCTGAGGGTCGACCAGGATGAGTTGCTCTTCCATAAGATATTGCTCATCCGCCGGGAGTTGCCCTTCCGGAATAAATTGCCCCTCTAGCTGGCGTTGCCGTTCCGGCAGGGGCTCCTCTTCCACCAGATGCTCCTTTTTCGGCTGGGGCCCCTCTTCCATCAAGCCCTCCGCTTTAGGCAGGCATTGAGCTTTCAAGTCGCCGCCTCCGCTGAGGGGTGATCTGTAGCGGGTAGGGGACCAAAGGCGGCGATGGCCGCCGCCAGTTCGGGATGATTCAGTGCCTGTCGCTCCAGAGGAATGCCGCGGGCAATCGCCTCCCAGGCCTGGCGGATGCTGCGGGCGCCCGCTTCCGGCCCCTGGGGATGGGCGAAGACTCCACGGCCAGGGACAAAGCCGAAATCCACCCCCCCGATCAGGCGATGGACCTCCCCCAAGGTGCCGGCCCAATCGCTCCCACCCGGCACTGGCAGACTGGGCTTGATGGCGCCCAGCGGTTCCAGACAGGCACGCACATTGTCCAGCACCTCGGCCGCAGAAGTCATCATGCGCGGGCCGAAGCCAGGCATGATGATGGCGTCGAACCCCGCCAGGCGTTGCAGCCGGGTCATCACCCGCGAATGGATACCGTAATGTGACAGCCGAGTCAGCGCGGCGGTGAGGGGGAAATGGGCGATGAGGGGCACCTGGGCATGGCGGCGCAGCATGCGCACGGCGCTCAGGCCCACGGGCAGGGCGTTGACGAGCACGGCGTTGGCCCCACGGCTCACTGCCAGGTCGTGCAGTTCGCAGAGACGGTCAACCTCGTCGGTGATGTTGGCCAGGTAGATCTTTGCCTGCCCCGTTCGTGCCTCTGCTCGCTGACGCGCGGCTCCTAGCAAGGCGGAACGCTCGGCCAGGGGACACCAGGCCATGTCCGCCAGCATCTCGTCATCTTTGGCGATATCCAGCCCCCCCAGCCAGCCCTGATAGCCGACCTCGGCGAAGGCCTCGGGCGGTAGGCCAAGATTAGGCTTGATGACCCCAAAAAAGAGTGGGCGGTCATAGACCCCCAGGCGTGCGCGTAACCCGGCCACCCCGAAGCGAGGCCCCTCGAAGCCCGCCAGGTAGTTGGCGGGGAAGTGAATGTCCAACAGCTTGACGAGGGGGATACCCGGGGAGAAAAAGGTCCCCTCGCCACAAATGGCACTGAGCAGATTGGGCAAGCGGGGACCGAAATTCCCGTGGGGGTGGGCGATCCGTACCCGGCAGGCATGGACGGGACCCGTCGCCGGACAGTCCACCGGATAACTGAACCGGGACAGGGTGGCCTCGACCTGGAGATCGACGACCTTGGCGGCGAAACGCGGTCGCAGGTCCTCATCGACCCCCTGGCGGCGCCATTGGGCGGTGGATTGCTCGCTGCAGAAATGGGCGGCGGCTTGCCGCGGATCACCGCCGCATTCGAGGTAATAATCGAGTAACAGGTAGTCCTCCGGATTCAAGGCGCCCCAATCGGCGAAGAATCCGGCGACATCAGCGGCGTTCAACCTTCAGCCGGCTCCCAGGATCTGGACCTGAACGGTACGGCAGGCCCGGGGGCCGTCGAGCTCGATAAAGAGGATCGCCTGCCAGCCACCGAGCAGCAGTTCACCGGCCACGACAGGGATGCTTTGAGAGGCGGTCATGAACAGGCCCAGCAGGTGAGAGTGGGCATTGTGACGATCATCGACGGGGCAGACATCATGCCGGTAACCCGCTTCGCGGGGGGCGATGCGGGTGAGAAAATCGACCATGTCCTCGTGCAGCCTGGGTTCGCTTTCGTTGAGGCTGACAAAGGCCGTGGTGTGGCTGGAGATGAGGGTGAGCAGACCATCCCTGATGCCACTCTCCTGGAGCAGGGCCCTGACCTGAGCACTGATGTCGATCACCTGGATCGGGGCGGATGTCCCGATCCGGATTTCCCTGAGCGCGGAGAGCATTCAGGTCAGTCGCTGGTCAAGGCGGCGGGTCGGCCCTGAAGATTCAGGCCCAACCCACCGCGCCTGGTACCCAGGCTATCGCTACTTGCCAGCAGGCAAGGGCGCCATCTGCTGGGCAGCGGCGGGAGCCGCAGTCGCACCTTCCAGCCAGTTGTACTTGGCGGTGCTCAGCAGGATGAAGTGAATCAGAATAGCCAGGGTGAAGAGGAAAGCGAACAGCGCAATCAAGGTTCTACGCGGATCGAAGATCTGCCAAATGCGGTACATGCTTGGAACTCCTATTGAAGGATGGGAATGGGTTCTGCCGCTGTGATCAGAGCCAGGGGCGCCATGCCCAGACCAAGATATGGGCAACGACCGCGATGGCCGTGAACCCCAAGAAGCTAGACACGAAGATGCTGTGGAACTCTTTTGCCTCTTGTTCCGTCAGCCCAGACAGGCTGGTTTTTTTCTCTTCCGCCATGGGATTACCCTCCGGATTTTAAGTTAGCCATAGTGGCCGTTACCGCGCTACTCCCGCGCGGCGGGGATGCCGTGAACAGGGTCGCGGCGTCAGACTGCCCGCAATACAACCGGGCCTCGAACCTCCATTTCCTGCGCGGCTGGGGACTGGCCGGTTTTCCAGCGGGGGGATTTGATACTCCCGCCGCCCTGTCCGGCCAGCCAGACCCTGCCGCCCAATTCCTTGACAGGAGATCCCTTTCCTGTGCAACAGCTCACGCCGTTTCCCAAAAGTGCTTGAACATCGGTCAATTCATGCCTGGCCCCGGGGGGGGCATCATCGGCTGCGGCATCGGTGCCAGCCTGGGAGCAGGCGGGGGTGCGATAGCCGAGGTCGATGGGGCCGGAGCCGGCGGCGCGGCCACCACCGGTGCCGGTGGCGGTGCGATGACCGGCGCGGGCGGGGCTGCAACCGTTGCCGGCGCTGGCGCGGGTGCCGCAACGGGAGCCGGAGCTACCGGTGCAGGCTGCGGAGCAGGTGCCGCCACCGGGGCCGGCGCTGGAGCCGCGACAGGCGCGGGTGCCGCAACGGGCGCGGGTACCGCGACCGGAGCCGGAACCGCCACTGGAGCCGGTGCCACAACGGGCGCGGGCGCTACCACCGGAGCCGGAGCCGCAACCGGAGCGGGCGCCATGACGGGCGCCGGTGCTGGCGCGACCCTGACCGGAGCGGGGGCCGGAGCGGCCACTGGGGCTGGAGCAGCTGCAGGAGCTGGGGCAATCACCGGCGCCGGAGTAGCCACGGGGGCGGGAGCCGCCGCAGGCGCAGGCGCAGGCGCTGGAACCACCGCGGGAGCTGGGGCAACCACAGGTGCCGCCGTGGGGGCTGGGGCCGGAGCAGGCGCGGCTGCAACCTGAGTCTTGGGCATCAGCTCCGGATAATCCTTGAGCATGCTCGCGCCAAACAAGGGCTTGTAGGCACCCTGATGACAGGTGGCGCAACCCACCTTGAGCGGATCACCCAAGGGCCCCTTGCGATCGTCAGGCAGGATATCCTTCAGGGGCAGGATATAGTCGTTGTTCATATCCCGCACATGGCGGATGGCATACCAGGCCGTCGTCCGCTGCTGAGGACTCTGCTCCCAATCGAAGAAGGAGCGGCTGTTGTGGCAGAAGGTGCAGTTTTGCCCCAACGAATCCGAGAGGTACATCATCAGGCCATAAGTCCACTCCGCCTGCTTGATGGACTTCCGCTCCACCGGCCCGCCCGGGGGTAAGGCATTCGTGGAGATGACGCTGATCGGATGATCCTGCAGCAGGAAGGGCGTCAGGGGGTCATAGGGCAGCGAGGTCGAGGCCACCGTCTCAGAGAAGGCGTTCTGTCCCGTCGCCACCGTCAGATCGGGGAGCTTGGGACCGGGATCGGTGTACCAGACGTTGGCGGGGATGGGCTGACCCCGGTGGCAGGTGTAGCAGGTGACCCCGGTATCGGCGACATGGGTCTTCCAGGCCGCGTTGGTCTCCAGGGTCATCTTGAGCATGTTCCGGGCCACGAGCTTCTGGTACTTGTCATCCAGGGCGCGATTCTCGGAGGCATGGCAGTAGTTGCAGCGCTCCGCCTCCGGCCAGTCCGCGGCGACCCATTTGGAGATGGCCAGCATCAGGCGGTTGAACTCCGTGATGCTCAGATCACCCAGGACTTGGACGTTCTGGTACACATCCTTGGCCTTGGCGGGGATGTCCGCGGCCGGGGGCTCTGGTGCCGGGGGAATATTCGCGGCGACCTTGGCGGCGTTGATACGGGGGTTGATCACCGTCTCCATGCCGACGCCCCGGTAGCCCAGTTGCACCACGTCCTGCGGGGGGCGCTCGCAGCCGGCGAGGCCGATCAGGGCGGCGGCACCGGCCACGGCCAGGGGCAAGGACTTGCGAGTGAACATGGCGCTCTTCATTGTGCACCTCCCGGCAGCAAGGATGGATCCGGCAGGGTATTCTCAGGCAGGGGATAGGCCGGGGCGACGCCGTGCTTGACCGCCCAGAGGTACCAGTTGTCGACGACGGTGCCAGTCAGCAGGATGCCGATGCCACCGGTGATGACCGTCAGGACCGCGAACCAGTAGGCCCAGCGATGGATGGATTCCATGGTGGCGTTGAAGCCCATGGTCCAGCGCCAGAAGAGGGCCGCGCGCTCCGAGGCCGTGCCACGATCAACGATCTGGTCGATCTCACGGTCGCCACCAAAGCGGCTCACCGCCAGCACCGTCGCGCCATGCATGGCGAACAGCAGGGTGGAGCCGTAGAGGAAGGCAATGGAGAGCATGTGGAAGGGGTTATAGAACAGGTTGCCGTAACGGATCGAGAAGGCCGCCGTCCAGTCCAGGTGGGGGAAGATACCGAAGGGTACCGCTTCCGCCCAGCTACCCATCAGGACCGGGCGAATCAGGCCCAGTACCAGATAGAGCCAGATCGCCGCAGCGAAGGCCCAGGCCATGTGGGTGCCGATACCCAGGGCCACGGCCCGCCGGTAGGTGCGGATCCACCAGAGGATGATGGAGGCCGTGAGGAAGAAGCCGGCCATCAACCACCAGCCACCGTCATGCAGGGGCGGGATGCTCAGGCCATACTGGGGCGGTGGCGGTTCCAGGGCCAGCCAGAAGAGCTGCCGGACGAACTCGATGGGGTCCCAGTTGACGGAGGCCCACATGTTGAGGCCGATGATCTCGAAGGCGATGAAGCCGCAAATCAACGATAGGACCCCAGTAGCCCCCAGATAGATGGGACCGATCTGGGCATCGCCGAGCTTGCCGGCCCAGTAGAGATGGAAGGGCTTGATCTGCCGTTCCCAATGACCCGGTTCCATGGGTACGCCCGGGTAGGAGGGGCCATGTACCTGGATCTGCGTGAAGATGTTTTGATATTCAGCCATGACGATAACCCCGCGTTAGGACCAGACCGGCAGGTTCAGCCACCAGTTCCACCACTCGGGCCAGCCGCGGGTCCAGAAGGGGCCGCTGAGGACGATACAGACGGCGCTCCAGAAGGCGGCGGACAGGGCGAGGAAGAGACCGAGGCGATGGATGCCCAGGGCGCCGATGGAATAGCCGACCTCATCGCGGAAGAAGGTGTTCTCGTGCTCGGGAGTCTTCACCGGCTCGCCTTTACGCGGATTGGTCATCGACAGGATCAGGGAGCCGTGCATGGACAGCGCCAGGGTCGTGGTAAAGAAGAAGGTGATGGCGAGCATGTGCGCCGGGTTGTAATGGAAGTGCAGGAACTGGTAGCCGACGTTGGACACCCAGTCCAGGTGACTCATGATGCCGTAGGGGAAGCCATGGCCCCAGGCACCCAGCAGGAAGGGGCGGAAAACCACCAGCGTCACATAGGCGAGGATGGCGAAACTGAAAGCAAAGGGGACGTGGTACCCCATGCCCAGCTTACGCGAGATCTCAACCTGTCTTAGCGCCCAGGAACTGAAGGCGCCGATGGCGCAGATAGTAATGATCTGCCAGAGCCCGCCTTCCTTGAGGGGCGCCAGGCCCAGCCCGTAGCTGAGGTCCGGCGGGGCGATATTGATCTGCCACAGGTTCCAGGTCGGCCCGATGGCCGCGCCATAGACAATCAACAGCGTGCCGAGAAGGGTGAAGAAGATCGTCGTGACCCCGAAAAAGCCGACATAAAAAGGCCCAATCCAGAAGTCGAAAAGATCTCCCCCGATCAGCGTTCCGCCACGAACGCGGTATTTTCGTTCAAAGCTCAACATAGCCATGGTTCAACCCTCTGATCGGGAGGCGCCGGGCGGGGTGCCTCCGGTTAGCGGCCCGGGTAGTGGATCAGGTGCGATGGCAGGCGCCTGACTCCCCCACCCTTGGCAACGAAACTACCTGGCCTTGGGGGCCACGTAGTGGGTGACGGGAACCTCGCCCTTGGTACCGACCCCCTGCATCCAGTTAAACCGGTCCGTGCTGAGCAAGATCATGTGGATCACCACGGCAAGCACGATCAGAAAAGCGGCCAGGCCCACCAGCACCAGTCGCGGATCGAAAATCATCCAAACTTTATGGATACCTTTGGTCAGGGCGTCGATCATGTTTCTGCTCCCCTAGATTGTTGAATGAATCAGCGCGGCCCAGCCGTGACCTCAGAACCAGGGACGCCACATCCAGACCAGAATGTGCGCCACCGCGGCGATCGCCGTAAAAGCGAGGAAGCTGGATACGAAAATGCCATGGAATTCCTTTGCCTCGCCATCCGTCAGCCCCGACAGACTGGTTTTCTCTTCGCTCATGATGTCTCCTCTGGATTACAGACGACCTTGCGGCCGGAATCTTGCGCATCCCGCCCGGTCAGGAGAAGTCCCGCCTGACCCTGCGCGGTCCTCGGACCCCACCCGTTGCCCGGGTGACCGGTCCCACCGAGGCCATCCGCCGATGGCCAACGGTGAAAAATTGTTGGCGACCGAAGCCTTCCGTGCCTCAGGCCGTGAAATTCAGGCTACCCGCTGATCCGGCTACCCGCGCCGCGCTCACCCGGCGCTCACCGGCAACGCGCGCGGCGCGCTCGATCGTCTCGCGCAGGCGCTGGGCGGCGGAGATGCGGATCAGCAGGGGCTGGGCCTGAACCAATTGGTCCAGCAGCGCCTTGGCGTCCGCCTCCCAGGGCAGTTCCTCATGCAGCCGCGACGGCGTGGCATCCACCTTGTCCAACTCACTGCCCAGGGGCAGGATGTGGAAGAGGGCGTCAAACAGGGCGTTGCAGACCTCCTGCACCAAGTAGGTCGCCCCGCTATAGCCCATGAAGGGCGTACCGGTGTGGCGACGGATCAGGGTGCCGGGGAAGGAGGCCGGGATGTAGGTGGTCCGGGACCCGGCCTCGGCCAGGTACATACGTTCGTTGAAGCTGCCAAAGAGGATCAGCGGGGCCTGCTCGCGGGTAGCGCGGCGCACGGCCTCGTTGTCGGTCTTGGTCCCCGGACGCCGGGCGATGGCGAAGGTGCAGGGCATCCCCAGTTCGTCCCCCAGGAAGCGCTGCAGACCGCGAACATAGGTCTCGGTGGCGACCACGGCAAAGCTGGCGGTAGCCAGGAAGTCCTGGGTGACCGAACGCCACAGATCCCAAATGGGCCTCAGGGTGGTGCGTTTTTCCCGCTCGATGAAGGGCTCCGGGTCCAGGCCCAGTTGCTCGCCCAAGGCGCGCAGGAAACGGGTGGTGCCCTGCATGCCGATGGGGGCTTGCAACCAGGGTTTGCCCAAGGCCTCACACAAGGTGCGCCCGAACTCCCGGTAGAGGCAGATATTGACCCGGGCATCCCCCAGCCGAGGGATCTCCTCCAGCCGGGTTCCCAGGGGGAAGACCAGGTTGACCTCGGCGCCGATCCCTTCGATCAGGCGGCGGATCTCGGCGACGTCGGACCAGGCGTTGAAGCAACCGTAGCTGTGACCAATCAGGTTGACCAGGGGCCGCCCAGTCGCCGGAGAGGAAGCCGTTTTGGCCGGGGAACGGGTACCAAACTGGTTCCACAACCAAAAGAGGGCGCGATCGGCGCTTTGCCACTGATCCTCGTCGATCGTGCGCGGCAGGAAGCGGAGGACGTTGCGCCCTTCAGGGATGACGCCGCCGCCGATCATCTCGGCGATGGAGCCGGTGACCACCACCGCGGGCCGTTGCGGGTCCAGAGTGGCATGGGCGCGCGCCATGGCCGCCTCGGTGCCGGTGCGGCCCAACTCGACCTCACTCAGGCCGGTGACGACGATGGGCCGCTCGTGGGGCGGCAGGGCGTCGGTGTAATGGAGAACCGCCGTCACTGGCAGGTTCTCGCACCCCACGGGGCCGTCGATGATGACCTGCAGCCCCTCAATGGCACTGAAGCAGTAGACGGCACCCCAGTAACCACCAGCCCGATCCAGGTCACGGATCAACATGCCACCGCCCTCCCCCTCTGCTGGGACGCCAGGGTCCCTGCATGCTGGTTGGCAGACATGGCGAAAAAGTCGCGCATGGCGGTAAAGCGCCCCCGGTTGGCCAGGGCGGTATTGACCACCTGGGCCAAGGAACCGGCGCCGGCGGGACCCATTAGGGGCCGGGCGGAGATCAGGTTGGTGAAATAGAGGGCCGGAATAGTCGCTTCCTTGGCCTTCTGCACCACCGGGGTGGTCCCGATGGCCAGGTCCGGCTGAAATTCCGCGACCGCCGCCAGGTCCTGTTCCAGGGTGGCGCGGTACTGGACCCGGATACCCCGGGCCTCAAGCCAGTCACGATCACCCGCTGACCAGGGGGTGGGTCCGGTGGCGGTGCCGACGTAGCGCAGGTCCGCGCCGCTCTCGACCAGCAACCGGCCGACGATGAGTTCGGAGCCTTCGTAGCCGCTGAGGGTGATGCGACCCTTGATGGGATTCTGGGCCAGGGCACCGGCAATGGCGGGAAGGATGCGGTTCTTGGCCGCATCGACCTTCTCCTGGGGAACATCACAGGCCCGGGCGACCTCATCCAGCCAGGCGGCGGTGCCCTCGCAGCCCACGGGGGCCGAGCCAATGACCGGGCGGCCGGCGGCCTGCATCTCGGCGGCGACGCTGTGGTACTGGGGATGGATCAGGGCGGCGGCGGCACAATCCAGGGCGGCGTAGAGCTCGCGCCACTCCCGGGTCGGCACCGTGGGTCCGGTCGCCAGGCCCAGAGGTTCCAGTAGCATGCCGATACCGACCGGATCGGCGGGGAACATCTCGCCCACCAGGGTCAGGGTCGGCCGGGTACTCCGCCCGCCACGGGGGGCCTGGACCGGACCGGTCTCCGCCTCGGCGCGGGCATAGGCGAGCATGGCGCCGGCCAACAGGTCTTTGGCCTCGGCATGCGTCGGCACGCCAAAACCCGGGACGTCCAGGCCGAGGATGCGCACGCCCTTGACTTGGCGTGGCAGCAACCGCAGCGGCACGCCGGAGGCGGCGGGCACGCAGAGATTGATCACGACCAGGGCATCGACCTGGTCCGGATCGGCCAGGGCGAAGACCGCGGCCTGGAGATCCTCGAACAGTTTGCCGGTGACCAGGGATTCGGAATCGAAGGGCACATAGCCCACGGAGCGCCGCGCCCCATAGAAGTGACCGGTGAAGCTGAGGCCATAGACGCAGCAAGCTGACCCACACAGCACCGTGGCCGTGCGCCGCATGCGTAGGCCCACCCGGAGGGCGCCGAAGGCCGGGCACATGGTCTGGGGCTGGTCATGGGGACCCTGGCCTGGCACACCCAGGGCAAGGGTGGACGGGTTCGCTGGGAGCGGGGTCGACGGGCAGGTCGCGACGGTCATGGCGGCGTCTCGCGGCAAGTCACTCAGGACTCGTCGTAGATGACCTCCAGGGATGGCTTGGGCGCGGGGACCTGACCGCGCATGTCCGCGGGGGTGGCCGGTTCCATGACAATGTCCTGACCGGCACCCTGGCCACTGAAGAGACCGAGCAGGGCTTCGCCCCCCATAGGCGTGGGGTGGAGGGGGGTGGCCAGGGCCAGGTTGTTCGCCAGTTCCGCGAATAAGGGGGCCCAGGTGTCGCCCGGGCGACCGACGATCTGGTAACTGGCGCTCTTGCGCCGGATTTCGTCGTTGGCGGGGATGGTGGCGAGGACCGGGATACCAACGGCGTCGGCAAAGCGCTGGGCCTCACCGGTACCGTCATCTTTGTTGATGACCATGCCGGCGACGCCAACGTTGCCCCCCAGGCGGCGGAAGTACTCCACCGCGGAGCAGACGTTGTTGGCCACGTAAAGGGACTGGAGGTCATTAGCGCCGACCACCACCACCTTCTGGCACAGATCCCGGGCGATGGGCAGGCCGAAACCGCCGCACACCACGTCACCCAGGAAGTCAAGCAGCACGTAGTCGAAGTCCCAGTCGTGGAAGCCCAGGCGCTCCAGGATCTCGAAGCCATGGATGATGCCCCGCCCGCCGCAGCCGCGGCCGACCTCGGGCCCGCCCAACTCCATGGCGAAGACGCCGTCGCGCTTGAAGCAGACGTCGCCGATCTCGACCTGTTCGCCGGCGGCCTTCTTGCGTGCCGAGGTCTCGATGATGGTCGGACAGGCCCGCCCGCCGAACAGCAGGGTGGTGGTGTCGCTCTTGGGATCGCAGCCCAGCAGCAGGACCTTGCGCCCCTGCTGGGCAAGCATGTAAGAGAGATTGGCCAGGGTGAAGCTCTTGCCGATGCCACCCTTGCCATAGATGGCGATGATCTGGGTCTGCCCGGGCAGGCTGGTGGCAAGAGTGGCGATAGGGTCGGGCTGGGGGCTGGACCAGGCCGCGGCCAGGCCCGCGTCGGCGGGCGCGGCGAGGCTAACCTTCAGCGGGTTGCGGGGGAGGCCGACCGTGCTCATGCCAGGCCCCGCCAGTCGAGGACCATCTTGAGACAATCCGGGTCGGAGAAGGCGGTGCGGTAAGCCTCCTCAGCCTCGCCCGCCGGGCGGCGGTGAGTGATGAGCCCGTCCAAGGATAGGCGGCCGGCGTCGATCAGGGCCGTGACGGCCAGCATGTCGGGCTCCTTCCACTCCGCGGCGACCCGCAGCCGGGCTTCCCGCATGAAGGCGGGGGGGAAGCTGAAGGACAAGGGATCGTGATAGAAGCCGGCCAGGACGATCTCCCCACCCGGGGCCAGCCGGGCGATGAGTCGGTCGAGGATGTGGCTGTCGCCACTCACGTCGCAGATGGCCTGGTAATCCCGGCGCTCGTCCGCCGCCGGGTCCCGGACCTCGTAGCCAGTCGCGCCGCTCGCCCGCTGGGGATTCTGCTCCCAAACCACCGGCGACCCACCGAGGGCCACGGCGATGCGGGCGAGGAGCCGGCCAAGCACCCCATGACCGACGATGAGCTCGGGCAGGCGGGCGCCGGGAGCGGCG
This sequence comes from Gammaproteobacteria bacterium, assembly GCA_009928645.1. Lineage (GTDB taxonomy): Bacteria > Pseudomonadota > Gammaproteobacteria > Chromatiales > Chromatiaceae > M0108. Next base: position 28,042 of record SACH01000030.1, read on the forward strand.
AGGGCATGGTAAGCGGTGCCGGCCAGGGCCAGCAGCACGGCCTTGTCCTCCAGGCTGTTAGCGATGCTGACGGTGCGCGCGCCTGGAACCACCAGGTGCGCAGCGGCGCCGCCGAAAAGACCGCGGACCGGACCGAAGCAGCGTGCACCGGGAACGAACACCCGGTCTCCGACCGTGCGGCCCGACTTGTTCCCGGCCAGGGCGATGCGTCCCACGGACTCGTAGCCGGGGACCAGGGGGTAACCCATACCAGGGAAGGGGGGCATCTGGCCGGACCAGAGCAGGCGCTCAGTGCCGGTGCTGATCCCACTCCACTCGATATCGACTAGCACGTCCTCCTCGCCCGGAGGCGTGAGATCCAGCCGCTGCAACCCGAGTTGTTGCGGCTGATCGAGGACGACGGCTAGGGTGTCTAGGTTCACCAAGGGTCTCGCAGGAAGAAACGGGGGTGTTTCATGGTGATGAAACACGTCCATGTCAGTGTAACTTTACTGTCAGGAGTGTCAAGCGCTATTTACAGTCTCAGCCGACCTCGGCCGTGATCAGGCCGGTCAGCAAGGGCCGCCGCGTTCGCCGCTGGCGCACCCGCACAAATCCGGCCTGCTCTAGCATGACCACCAGTTCCGCCGGGGTGCGCGGTCGCCCGCTGCCCATTGCCAGGAGATAAAAGCCGAAATAGGCCTCCCCCATGGGCTCGGCCCCCGGAGTGCCGGCCAGGGGTTCTGCCAGCAGCAAGGTTCCACCGGGCGGCAAGGCGGCATGGACCGCGGCCAACAGGTGCCGGACCGACTCATCGTCGTGATCGTGGACCACCCGTACCAGGGATATGAGGTCCGCCCCGCGGGGCAGGGCATCGACCAGCATATTGCCGCCGAAGGCCTGGGCCCGCTCCCCCAGGCCTTCCCGTTCGAAGCGCTCCTGAGCCCGGGCCGCCACCGCTGGCAGATCGAAAAGCTGCACGCGCAGATGGGGCCAGCGGGCTGCTACGCTGGCGGCAAAGCGTCCCTCCCCGCCGCCGACGTCGAGAAGACAGTGACGGCCCTGGAGGGAAATGGCATCGAGGATGTCGCCGGCGACCAGGGACTGGGAGGCGGACATGAGGCGCGAGTAGTCAGCCACCGCCCCTGCCTCGAGACCGGCGGGCTCGGCAGAGGCGGCGTAGGACCAATAGGTGCCCAGGCGGGTCGGCCCGCCCTCCCCGCGCAACAGGGCGATGGGGTCCGCCAGGTCGGCGTAGAGCATGGCGTGATGCTCGACCATGGCGGCGATCCCCGGGTTGCCCAGCAGGGCCGCCCCCTGGGCCCCCAGGCCGTAGCCACCGTCGGGCAAGGGCTCGACCAGTCCCAGCGTGCTGGCGGCCTTGAGCAGCCGCAGGGTTCCCGCCGCGTCCAGCCCTAGGTGCCGGGCCAGCTCATCCCGGGTCCGCGGCCCCGCCGCCAGGAAGGGCAGGAGGCCCAGTTGCACGCAGGCGAAGAGGATCTGGGAGTAAACAAAGCCGGCGGTAACATCGAACAGGGCGCGGGCGCGACGTTGGGCTAGGGGGCGGGTGAGGGGGAAGTCCACCGCCCACCGCTGGAAACGGGGATTGGCCAACAGCCGGTTGCGCAGGGCCAGCCAGCGCGACCGCAGGTTAATCCGGTCGCCTATCATCGCTCTGATCTCCCTGCCATCCACCCGGTCTCAACGCCCAATGACCCGCCCGCTTCCCCCTGCCATGTTCTTAGTCCCGTCCGCACGGACGCAACCGTGAACACAAATGATCCGGGCATGTTTTGGGTTTGGCGATCATGAAAGGCAGTCACCGTCACCTTTGCGGCCTTGCTGGCCCGGTCGGTGCTTGTCAAACCTCGCCACCAGCCAGTCCCTTCGGCAGGATGCGCGCCGACTCGCCGGCGATCAGGGCCTTGAGGTTATCCGCGCCGGGACAGGCCGGTACCTGGGCCACCGCCGCGGCCACCAGGTCCCGCAGACGCTGGGCGGCACCGGCTACCCCCAGTTCCTCCACGGCACTGGGACGGCCGAGCTGAGCATCGCGCTGGACCGGCTTGCCGAGCTCATCCACGTCACAAAGGGCATCCCGCAGGTCGTCCGCCACCTGATAGGCCTCCCCCAGGTATTCCCCCACTCCCCGCCAGGGGGCGGGGTCGGCGCCCGCGGCCTGGGCCCCGGCGACGCAGGCGGCGACGAACAACGAGCCGGTCTTGGCATGATGATAGGCCGAGAGCGACACCCGCGGTTCGCACTCCCAGGCCTGGCCAGCGGCGATCCCCAGGGGCATGCCAACGGACTCACCGATGGTCAGCAGCAGGGGCACCAGACGTTCGGGGTGGGCCGTCGCGCCCCGCGCCAGGGTCTGGAAGGCCAACACGATCATGGCATCCCCCACCAGGACCGCCAGGCGCTCGCCAAAGGCCTGGTGCACCGAGGGCTTGCCCCGCCGCAGGGGAGCATCGTCGAAACAGGGCAGATCGTCGTGGACCAGCGAGGCGCAATGCAGCAGTTCGATGGCGGCGGCGGCGGCATCCGCGAGGGCGGGGGCATCGTCGCCGCAGGTGCCGGCCACCGCCAGGCACAGCCGGGGTCGGACCCGCGCCCCGCCGGGAAAGACACTGTAATGCAGGGCTTCCGCCAGCCGGGGCGGACAGCCCACCGTCGTCGCCAGGGCGACCGCCTCGTTCAAGGCCTCATCGATACGGGAACTGACACTCATGGCCTCACTCGGCGGGCTGATCGGGTGGACGTAAATCGGGCGTTACATGCAGGCATGTTAAGATAGGCTGACACCCCCAGGCCGTCAAATCAAATCGCAGAGGGAAAATCGCCAAGGTGAAACCGCATCGCCGCACCCTATCCCAGGGACCCGTTGTCGTCGTTGGTGCCGGCATGGCCGGACTGGTGACCGCCCTGCTGCTGGCCCACCGTGGGGTCGAGGTGCTGATCTGTGAGCGTGGCGACCAGCCGGGCGGAAAACTGCGCGAGGTGCCGGTGGCCGGTCAGCGCATCGATGCCGGGCCGACGGTCTTTACCATGCGCTGGGTCTTCGACGAGCTGTTGGCTGAGGTCGGGACCCACCTGGAGGCCGAACTGGGCATTCGCCCCCTGGAGATCCTGGCCCGTCATGCCTGGGACCAGGGCGGTCGCCTCGATCTCTTCGCCGATCTGGAGCGTACCGTCGCCGCCATCGGCGACTTCGCTGGCGCCGCCGCGGCCCGGGGCTACCGCGACTTCTGCCGCGAGGCCCGCGGCGTCTACCAGACCCTGGAGCAGCCCTTCATCCGCGCCCCGCGACCCACCCCAGTGAGCCTGGTGGGGCGGGTCGGGCCCTTCGGGCTCAAGGGCCTCCTCAAGATCCGCCCCTTCGAGACCCTGTGGCAGGCCCTGGGCGAGCACTTCCCGGAGCCCCGGCTCCGGCAACTCTTCGGCCGCTACGCCACCTATTGCGGCTCCTCGCCCTTCCTCGCCCCGGCCACCCTCATGCTCATCGCCCATGTCGAGCAGGAGGGGGTCTGGACGGTCGACGGCGGCATGCACCAGATCGCCGCCGCCCTGACGCGGCTGGCCATGGCACGGGGCGCCCACTTCCGCTTCGGTACCGAGGTCACGGAGATCCTCACCGACCGCCGGCGGGTCAGCGGGGTACGCCTGGCCACCGGCGAATGCCTCGCCGCCCAGGCCGTGGTGATGAATGGCGACGTCGCTGCCCTGCGCGCCGGCCTGCTGGGGGCGGCGGCAAGCGGCCTGAGCCCGCCCCCCGCCGAGAGCCAGCGCTCCCTATCGGCCATGACCTGGAACCTGGTCGCGCCAACCGAGGGCTTTCCCCTGGTGCGGCATAGCGTTTTCTTTTCCCGGGACTATCCGGCCGAGTTCGACGCCATCTTCCGCCGGGGTCGGCTCCCCGCTGCGCCCACCGTCTATGTCTGCGCCCAGGATCGTGCGGGCGATGCCGATGGAGCTGGCGGCGCGGTCCCCGCTCGCCACGCTGGCCCGGGTGGTGGCGAGGCCCCCTCATGTGAGTCCGGAGGAGTGGCCAAATGGGCGATCAGCGGGAGCGCTGGTGAGGAAAGTCCCATACCCGGGAGCGGAGCCGGGGTTGCTCTCTCCGGCTCGGAGCGTCTCCTCTGTCTGGTCAACGCCCCGGCGATAGGCGACACTCACGCCTTCTCCCCTGCCGAGATCGAGTCATGCGAAGCCAGCGCCTTTTCCCTCCTGGAACGTTGCGGCCTGCGGGTGCAGCGGACCCCCGCGAACACGCGGGTCACCACGCCGACGGACTTCAATCGCCTCTTTCCGGCCACGGGGGGCGCCCTCTATGGCCAGGCCTCCCACGGCTGGAAGGCCTCCTTCAACCGGCCTGGCACGCGCACCAAACTGCCGGGCCTCTATCTGGCGGGGGGGAGCGTCCACCCGGGGGCGGGGGTACCGATGGCGGCCCTCTCCGGCCGTCTCGCCGCCGCATGCGTGCTCTCGGACCTCACTTCGACCAGCCGGTAGCCCCCGGCGGCTATGTCTGGTGGTACCTCGACGCCCTGAGCGACGACGGCCACCACGGCCTGACCATCATCGCCATGCTCGGCAGCGTCTTTTCGCCCTACTACGCCTGGGCGCGGCGCCGCCAGGGCGCGGAGGCGGTCGATCCCCTGAATCACTGCGGCCTCAACGTTGCCCTCTACGGCCGGGGCGGCAAGCGCTGGAGCCTGACGGAACGGGGCCGCACCGCCCTGTCCCGGGATGCCAGTCACCTCACCATCGGCCCCAGCAGCCTGCACTGGGATCAGGATGCCCTGGTCATCGATATCAAGGAACGTGGCATGCCCATTCCCCACCGGCTGCTGGGCCGCGTGCGCCTCTACCCCGAGGCCCTGGCCGATTATCAGGCCTTCCTGGACCCCGCCGCCCGCCACCGCTGGGTCCCTATCGCCCCCCGGGCCCGCGTCCATGTCGAGATGGCCGCTCCAGCGCTGCGCTGGTCAGGTCCGGCCTATTTCGATTCCAACGCTGGCGATGAACCCCTGGAAAACGCCTTCCACGGCTGGGACTGGTCCCGGGCCACTCACCGCGGCGGCACCACGGTGCTCTACCACGTCGTTCCCCGCCAGGTGACCGGACCCGGTGCGGCCGACCCAGCCGCCAGCACTGAGCGCACAGCGGCCACCGCTGGCACCCATGGCTGCACCACAGGCGGGGCCCGGCTGGCGCTGCATTTTGATGCCAGCGGCGCCGTGACCAATTTGGAGCCGTTCGCCCCACACGACTTGCCCGCCACCCGCATCTGGCGCATCCCCCGCAGCACCTATGGTGACCCCGACCAACCGGCCTGCATCGTGGATACCCTGGAGGACACGCCCTTCTATGCCCGTTCGCTGGTCGCGGCCAGCCTGGAGGGGGACAAGGTGACCGCGGTCCACGAGAGCCTGTCCCTGGACCGTTTTCGCCAACGCTGGGTGCAGATGCTCTTGCCCTTCCGGATGCCCCGGGTCCGTACCTGAACAATTTCAAGTTTTGGCCGGGCCACGGAGAGGTGAAGGGGGCCGTACTTCTTCGGCTTCGGCGATGGCTTTCCCGCCCCCCCGCCCGGATCCCCCCTTGATCTACTTGAGTAGCAAAGGAATGAGGTAGAAGCCAATGGCGGTGCCGATGAGCAGGCCGA
>SACH01000645.1 GCA_009928645.1 Gammaproteobacteria bacterium
GCCGAGCTGGCCGTGCCCCTCTTGGTCGAGATCGGCGTCGGCGACAATTGGGAAGAGGCGCATTGACGACGGATCCGCGAGGGCCAGCGCTTCACCAGACCCCGGACGGAGAGCGGATCAAGTCCACAACCTTGATTCCTTGCCAACAGCCCTTCCTAGGGTGACGCGGGAGAGCCACCATGCACCACCATCCCCCCACACTCCGCACCATGCTGGAGGACCTGATCGCCCTGCCCACCGTGAGCAGCGTCAAGCCCGAGCTGAACATGGGCAACCGCCACCTCATCGACCGCCTGGCGGAATGGTTGTCGGGCGCCGGTTACCGGGTGGAGGTGCTGGGGCTGTCTGACCAGCCAGACAAGGCCAACCTCATCGCCACCCTAGGCACGGGACCCGGGGGACTGGTCCTGTCCGGACATACGGATACGGTCCCCTACGACGCCGGCCGTTGGACCCGTGACCCCTTCGCCATCACCGAGGACGGCGGCAAGCTCTACGGCCTGGGCACCAGCGACATGAAGTCCTTCCTCGCCCTGGCCCTTGAGGCGGCACGCGGGCTGAAGGCTGAAGATCTCAAACAGCCCCTGACCATCCTCGCCACCGCGGACGAGGAATCCTCCATGAGCGGTGCCCGGGCCCTGGTCCAGGCCGGCCGCCCCCTGGGGCGCTATGCCGTTATCGGTGAGCCCACCTCCCTGCGCCCGGTGCGGCTGCACAAGGGAGTGATGAACGAGGCGGTGCGCCTGGTCGGCCAGCCCGGCCACGCCAGCGACCCCTCCCTGGGCAACTCGGCCCTGGAAGGGATGCACGAGGTGATGGGGGAGATCCTCTCCTGGCGCCAGGAACTGCAAGAAATCCACCACCACCCGGCCTTCGCCGTACCTGTGCCGACCATCAACCTGGGCCATATCCATGGCGGCGACAACCCCAACCGTATCTGTGGCGACTGCGAGCTCCTGCTGGACCTGCGCGTCCTGCCTGGTCTGAGCGTGGATGAATTACGCGCCCAACTGTCCGCGCGCGTCGCCCGGGTGGCGGAGCGCCGCGGCCTGGGGTGGCAGGTGACGCCCCTTTTCGAGTCCATCCCCCCGGCGGAGACTCCCGCCACTTCCGCCATCGTTCAGGCCAGCGAGGCCCTCACCGGCCACACCGCCGAGGCGGTTGGTTTCGGCACCGAGGCGCCCTTCCTCAATCAGCTTGGCCTGGAGACGGTCATCCTCGGCCCCGGCAACCTGGCCCAGGCCCACCAGCCGGATGAATATCTGGAACTGGCCCGCATTCCGCCGACCCTGGAGCTGTTGCGTGCCCTGATCCGCCGCTTCTGTCTCCAGGGGTGAGTCATGGCGACCATCCTTGAGGGCCACCGCCAACTGCTTTTTGTTTCTGGCC
>SACH01000646.1 GCA_009928645.1 Gammaproteobacteria bacterium
ATCGCATGGGCATTGGCCTGGGCGAGCGGACGCTCGCTCAAACACCCGGTGCCGCGCCCGAGGGTGCGGAACAGCCAGCCCTTGGGGTCGCGGCGCAGGCCCGCGCCCTCGAGATAGGCCTCGAGGATCTCCTCGAGGCGGTGGTGACAGGGCATCTCGTGGCGCTTGCCGCCCTTCTCGTGTAGGCGCACCCATAACCGGCGGTTCTGCGTGTAGACGTCCTCGACCCGCATTCCCAGGGCCGCGCCGACGCGCGCGAAGGAATACACCATCAGGGCGATCAGCGCGCGGTCGCGCAGGCCGGCCGGGGTGTCCGCGGCGATGCTCTCGAGCAGGTGCCGCGCCTCCGCGGGATCCAGCACCGGAGTCTTGCCCCTCTTCACGACATGCGACGGCCCGCGCACCGAGGCCGCGGGATTGGTCGCCACGATCTGGCCGGTCACCAACCAATCGAACAGGTGGCGCAGGGCCGCCAGGTGCTGCTTGGCGGTCGGCGCGGAGCGGGTGCGCGTCTGCGCCTCGATCCACGCGGCGACATGCAGGGGCTGCACCTCGGTGATCGACGCGACCCCGCCGGCGGCGCACCAGTCCAAAAACGCCCCGACGGCCCGGGCATAGGCGCGGCGGGTGTGCGGGTTGCGGAGGTTGGCGGTGAAGAATTCCCAAAAACGCACCTGCGCGCGTGCGCCGGCGGCGACGATCGGGGCGGGACAGGCGGCGGGCGGCGGCAGGAGGGCGAGTGCGGTCATGGGGAGGGGTCCTGTCGGTCGATATATGTGATAAAGGACATTATCACATGTTTGGGGGCGGGGGAGCGGGGTCGGTGGAGAACGAGGCGATTTGCGACCGCTCTTTCGTACCTCGACACCCTTGTAGGATCGTCATCATGAGGGTCTCGCAACAACCCTGGTGGAGACCCATCCGCATGTACCCCCCGACCCCCCCTGAGATCCGCGACCTCGCGCGCTACGCGCGCTGCACCGTCTCCGCGCCCGCGCCCGATGAGCTGCGGCTCGAGATGCTGACCCTCGAGCGGTGTATCTGCGCGTGGCTGCCCTATTCCGTCAAGGATTTGTTTCGTCGGTGGTTTCCCGGTGCATTGTGGATGCCGGCGCCGGGGTGCTGGATGGTCGGCCTGCACCAGCACGAGCGCCTCGAGCAGTGGATGCAGACAGTGCGCGACTCCGGGGTCCTGGACGATCTGGCGGCCCGGCGTGCCCGGGCGCTCGACGACGCCGAGCTCCGACGCCTCGCCGAGGAGCTCGCCGAGCTGCGCCGGCAGATCGCCGTCTCGATGGAGACGGCGATCCCGGAGCTGCGCCGGCGCGCCCTGGCCGAACTGCACCGCGAGCTCGCCGCATTGCGCGCAGGCGAGGAATGGGA
>SACH01000647.1 GCA_009928645.1 Gammaproteobacteria bacterium
CCTGTTCCCGGGCCTCACGCTTCTTGCGCAGGGTCAGGAAGAGGAAGAGGCCGCCCACGCCCGCCAGGAGCAGGGGGCCGAACCAGAGGGGATAGGTGGCGGGTTTGAGGGGCGGGTCGTAGAGCACGAAGTCGCCGTAGCGTTCCACCAGGAAGTCGATGACCTCCTGGCGGGATTTGCCGGATTGCAGCAGGCGGTAGACCTCTTCGCGCAGGTCCTGGGCCAGGTCGGCCTGGGAGCCAGCCAGGGACTCGTTCTGACAGACCAGGCAGCGCAGTTCCTCGGTCAGGCGTTTGAACTCCTCGGCCTTGGCGGGATCGCTGAACTGGAACTCCTCCAGGGTGAAGGCCCTGGCCGGGGGGTTGGCGAGGGGCAGGCTGAGCAGGCCAGTCAGCAAGCCAGCGGACAGGGTCCCGCGCAACCAGGGGCGGCCGGCGTGTATTCGTCCGGACCCCTCACGCCCCAGGAGGGCTTTGGGGGCACAAACTGCTGATTCTCTATCTCCCTCCCCCCTGGCGGTGGAAGGTTGGGGAGAGGGGGGCTGAATGGTCACGCCCGCGTTAGCGTGAAAGTCATGGGAATATCTTTCATTTTCAGGGGGGTGGCCTGCCGCCCCATGACAGTTGGCCGGGCGGAAACGGGTCATGACCGGGACTCCTTGCACTTCTTGGTCGTCAGGTCGATGGTGGGGGCCAGCTCCGTCTCCCAGGTACCGGGTTCGACGGGGCCGATCTTTTTGTAGCAGATGCGGCCCTCGCTATCGACCAGGAAGGTCTCCGGGGCGCCGTAGACCCCCCAATGGATGCCGGCCCGGTTGTCGGGATCGAAGGCGCTGACCCGATAGGGATTACCGGAGGCGCGCAGCATCTGTTGGGCGTCGGCCTCGGTGTCCTTCCAGTTCAGCCCCAGGATCTGCACCTCCTTGAGCTCCCGCGCCAGGCGCATGAGCTGGGCATGCTCGGCGCGGCAGGAATAGCACCAGGAGGCCCAGACGTTGACCAGGGAGACCTGGCCCAGCAGGTCGGCATTGGAGACGGTGCGGGCGGGATCGCCCAAGGCCGGGAGGGAGAATGCCGGCGCCGGCTTGCCCACCAACGGGGATGGGACCTTACGTGGGTCAGTGCCCAGACCGAAGAACAGCAAGGCCACCAGGCCGGCGAACAGGGCGAGGGGGACGAGAAATTTCAAGCTCTTACCCATGGGTCAGCTCCTGGCGGGGGCGGTCGCGCCCGTGGTCGCGCCGGACTGGTTGCGGGCCAGGCCGCGGGCGAGACGGTAGCGGCGATCGGTGATGGCCAGCAGGCCCCCCAGGGCCATGAGCAGGGCCCCGAGCCAGATCCAGCGCACATAGGGTTTGTAATAAAGGCGCATGGCCCAGTCA
>SACH01000648.1 GCA_009928645.1 Gammaproteobacteria bacterium
CCTGTTCCCGGGCCTCACGCTTCTTGCGCAGGGTCAGGAAGAGGAAGAGGCCGCCCACGCCCGCCAGGAGCAGGGGGCCGAACCAGAGGGGATAGGTGGAGGGCTTGAGGGGCGGGTCGTAGAGCACGAAGTCGCCGTAGCGTTCCACCAGGAAGTCGATAACCTCCTGGCGGGATTTGCCGGATTGCAGCAGGCGGTAGACCTCTTCGCGCAGATCCTGGGCCAGATCGGCCTGGGAGCCGGCCAGGGACTCGTTCTGACAGACCAGGCAGCGCAGTTCCTCGGTCAGGCGCTTGAACTCCTCGGCCTTGGCGGGATCGCTGAACTGGAACTCCTCCAGGGTGAAGGCCCCGGCGGGCGGGGTGGCGAGGGGCAGGCTCAGCAGGCCGGCCAGCAAGCCGGCGGACAGGGTCCCGCGCAACCAGGGGCGGCCGGCGAATATTCCTCCGGACCCCTCACGCCCCAGGAGGGCTTTGGGGGCACAAGGTGCTGATTCCCTTCCTCCCTCCCCCCTGGTGGGGGAGGGTTGGGGAGAGGGGGGCTGAATGGTTACGCCAGCGTTAGCGTGAAAGTCACGGGAATATCTTTCATTTTCAGGGGGGTGGCCTGCCGTTCCATGACAGTTGGCCGGGCGGGAACGGGTCATGACCGGGACTCCTTGCATTTCTTGGTCGTCAGGTCGATGGTCGGGGCCAGCTCCGACTCCCAGGTGCCGGGTTCGACGGGGCCAATCTTCTTGTAGCAGATGCGGCCCTCGCCATCGACCAGGAAGGTCTCCGGGGCGCCATAGACCCCCCAATGGATGCCGGCGCGGTTGTCGGGATCGAAGGCGCTGACCCGATAGGGATCGCCGGAGGCGCGCAACATCTGCTGGGCGTCGGCCTCGGTGTCCTTCCAGTTCAGGCCCAGGATCTGCACCTCCTTGAGCTCCCGGGCCAGGCGCATGAGCTGGGCGTGCTCGGCGCGGCAGGAATAGCACCAGGAGGCCCAGACATTGACCAGGGAGACCTGGCCCAGCAGGTCGGCGTTGGAGACGGTGCGGGCGGGGTCGCCCAGGGCCGGCAGGGAGAATGCCGGCGCCAGCTTGCCCACCAGCGGGGAGGGGACCTTGCGCGGGTCCGTCCCCAGACCGAAGAACAGCAGGGCCACCAGGCCGGCGAACAGGGCGAGGGGGATGAGAAATTTCAAGCTCTTACCCATGGGTCAGCTCCTGGCGGGGGCCGTGGCGCCCGTGGTCTCGCCGGACCGGTTGCGGGCCAGGCCGCGGGCAAGGCGGTAGCGACGATCGGTGATGGCCAGCAGGCCCCCCAGGGCCATGAGCAGGGCCCCGAGCCAGATCCAGCGCACATAGGGTTTGTAATAAAGGCGCATGGCCCAGTCA
>SACH01000649.1 GCA_009928645.1 Gammaproteobacteria bacterium
GATGGGCCGGTCATCCTGGGCGCAGGCGAACATCAGGACCAGGATGAAGACCGCCAACCCGTAGAGGAAGGACATGACGATGAACATGGGCGCCAGCACGGCGGTGTCGAAGGCCTGGCGGGCGACGATGAAGCCGAAGATGGAGCCCGTGCCCGTGGTCAGGAGCAGGCGCCAGGTGAAGGCCAGGGTACCGGCGGTCTTGTAATAGGCCTTGAGGCGGCGGTCCATCATGGTCACCAGGTAGGCGATGACGATGGCGACGAAACCCGAGTAGAGCAGTACATTCCAGGCGAAGATGGAACGGAAATTATAGGTGGTCATGGCCACGATCAGCCGGTCCGGACGGCCCAGGTCCAGCACCAGCACCAGCAACCCGCCGATGAGCAGGGCCACCGCCAGCAGCCCGGAGAAACGACCGAGGGGCTGGTAGGGGGTCTTGCCGAAGACGGTACCGATACTGGCGAGGTTGAGGGCGCCGGAGGCGGCGACGATGAGGAAGATGGCAAAGAGATGGGGCATGCCCCAGACGATCTCATTGGTCATGCCGGTGACCCAATGGCCCTGGTGTTCCATGTACCAGAAGGCCAGGCCACCGATGCCGGCCACGATCGCCAGGAGCGCCAGCAGGCCCCAGTAACGCTGGGGGGCCAGGTGCCATTCGCGGTAAACGATTCGCTTCATGTCCAGTGTCCCCCGGGTCAGACGCCCGCGTAACGCACGCCCGTATTCAGGGCGAGATTTTCCCGGAGTTGCCGGCTAGGCAGCTTGGCCAGGGCCTGGCTCAGCGGACTGGCCGGGTCCTTAAGATCGCCGAAGAGGATGGCGCCATGGCCCGCGGCGGCGCAGGCATCGGCGCAGGCGGTGGAGGCCTGGCCATGATCCCGGCGATGGACGCAGAGGTTGCAGCTCTCGACGCAGCCCTTGCCCCGGGGGGCCAGGGTCAGCTTCAACTCAACATTGGTATGGATGAAGGAGCGCGCCTTGTAGGGGCAGGCCATCATGCAGTAGCGGCAGCCGATGCACAGATGCCGATCGACCATGACGATACCGTCGGCCCGTTTGAAGGAGGCGCCGGTAGGGCAGACATCCACGCAGGGGGGATGCTCGCAGTGCTGACACATCAGCGGCAGATTGCTGATCTTGCCGGTCAGGTTGTCCTGCACCTTGACCTTGCGAATCCAGCGGGCCTCCTGCCGATCCCAGAGGGCGGGGTCCGCCCCTTCGGGCATGGTCTGGAGATCCAGGCCATTCTCCCGGTTGCAGGCAGAGACGCAGGCCGTGCAGCCCTCGGCACACTTAGTGGTGTCGATGAGCAGGCCGTAACGGACCTGGTCCGTCACCGGCGCGGACCTGGGCTCCCCCGCTGACGGGGCGGC
>SACH01000650.1 GCA_009928645.1 Gammaproteobacteria bacterium
GCCCACCGCCCCTTTGGACAGCGAGCGCGCCCTCGCCGTCATCCGGATGCTGAATCAGATGGCCCGGCAGTACCAGACCGCGGTCATCGTCGTCACCCACGACGAAAAGATCATCCCCACCTTTCACCGGCTTTATCACATTCGCGATGGCCGGACTCACGAGGAGCAAGGCGAGGGGCGGGCACTGGACTGAGGACGACCTGAATTGCTACCGGCTGTACCCTGCCAATCTCCCCCTGGTAGGGTAATGCCGTAAGGAACCGTAGCGGCGGAGACCTACCGCCACGCCCTCTCTTCCCGCCCTAAGACCATCGCCACGATCCCCGGCGGGCTGGCGACCCTGGCACTCCCCCGCCCCCCTGGGTATCATGCCCTTCTTTTTTTCCCGGCCGCCGCGTGCGGCCAGTTGCGGGCAATCAGCGGAGCCAAAGCGCATGCGCAGTCACTATTGCGGGGATCTGAACCGCGAGCACGTTGGGCAAGAGGTCACTCTCAGCGGCTGGGTTCACCGTCGGCGGGATCATGGCGGCGTCATCTTCATCGACCTGCGCGATCGCAATGGCCTGGTGCAGGTGGTGATCGACCCCGACAACCCCGAGACCTTCCGCATGGCCGAGCAGGCCCGCAGCGAGTACGTGGTCCGCATCACAGGTCTGGTCCGTCCGCGCCCGGAGGGTACGGAGAACAAGGACCTGCCCACCGGCGAGATCGAGGTCCTGGCCCGCGCCCTGACCATCCTTAATTCCTCCGAGACCCCGCCCATCCACCTGGCGGAGCACGGCCCCGAGCCCTCCGAGGAACTGCGCCTGCGCTACCGCTACATCGACCTGCGCCGCCCGGAGATGCAGGAGCGCCTGCGGGTGCGCAGCAGGATCACTCGCACCCTGCGCAACTTCCTCGACGACCATGGCTTCCTCGATATCGAGACGCCCATCCTCACCAAGTCCACCCCCGAGGGCGCCCGCGACTATCTGGTGCCGAGCCGCACCCACCCCGGCGAGTTCTTCGCCCTGCCCCAGTCGCCCCAGCTCTTCAAGCAGTTGCTGATGATGTCGGGGATGGACCGCTACTACCAGATTGCCCGCTGCTTCCGCGACGAGGACCTGCGCGCCGACCGCCAGCCGGAGTTCACCCAGCTCGACATCGAGGTCTCCTTCATGAGCGAGGACGAGCTCATGGGCCTGATGGAGGAGATGATCCGCGTCCTGTTCCGCGACATCCTCGGCGCCGAGCTGCCCGATCCCCTGCCCCGCCTGACCTACGCCGAGGCTATGCGCCGCTTCGGCTCCGACCGCCCCGACCTGCGGGTGCCCCTGGAGTTGATCGACGTCGCCGACCTCATGGCCGGGGTGGACTTCAAGGTCTTCGCTGGCCC
>SACH01000651.1 GCA_009928645.1 Gammaproteobacteria bacterium
CTGGACTGACGTTTACGGTCTCGCCGCCACCTGCTACCGCGCCATTACCGGCCAGGTGCCCCCCGAGTCCCTGGACCGGCTCGACAACGACGACCTGGTGCCACCCTCCCGGCTGGGGATTGCCATCACCCCCGGCCAGGAGCGCGTCCTGCTCCAGGCCCTGGCGGTCAAGGCCGGACAGCGCTTTCAGAGCATGGCGGAGATGCAACAGGCCTGGCGCGCCGGCGCCGCCACGCCCCAGCCAACGGGCGCGCCGCGCGGCCCGGTCCCACCGGCGGCGGCCTCCCCCAAGGCCGCACCCGTGGATCGGCCATCCGCCCAGGGTGGGGCGGCCATGCCTGAAAAAGACAGGGCCAAGCCCCCGGTAAAGGCATCTAAAACAGGGCGTGCAACGGGCCGCTTTCCCGTCACCTTCGACGACTACGATCGGTTCCGGCGAACATCTGACAATGGGTGGGGGCGAGGACGCCGCCCCGTGATCACCCCGGTAAAGGGATCTAAAACAGGGCGTGCAAAGGTCATTGGCGGACTCGTCTTACTTGTATTAGTAGTGTCGACGTGGCTTGGGCAGCGAGAAGAAACGCGGCCCCCAGCCCAGACTGCACAGCTGCCTGCCCCAAGCCCAAGTGATTTGGTCACGAATGGCGAGGAACGCTACCGGTTCCTGGGCGAGGACCAGGGTATCGTCGAAGACAGCCGGACCAAGTTGCAATGGCAGCGGTGCAGCCTGGGACAGACCTGGACGGGTGCCACCTGCGCGGGGGTGGCAACCGAATATACGTGGGATGAAGCCCAGCGCCTCGCGCCGGCGGGGTGGCGGCTGCCGACGAAGGACGAATTGGCCAGCCTGGTCTATTGCAGTTCAGGCGAGCCCGCCTACTGGAAGCCTACAGATGGACGGTGCGAGGGTGCTTACGGCCGGCCCACGATTTGGAGCGCGGCCTTTCCGAATACGCTTGAGACTAGGATGTTCTGGTCTTCGTCGCCGTATGTCCCCTATTCGGGCTACGCGTGGCTCGTCTTTTTCGGCAGTGGCAGCGTGGGCTACGACTATAAGCACTACCAGGGCTTCGTTCGTCTCGTGCGGGGCGGACAGCAAGAAGAATCGTACCCCCCAGCCCAGACCACACAGCCGCCTGCCCCAAGCCCAAGTGATTCAGTCACGAATGGCGAGGGGAGCACGCTCAGCGACCGAGAAGGCGTCAACGCCCCATCACCGCCAGGGGCGGCATCGTCCGCCACCGGAGACGCCTCACCCCACGACCACTACCGGTTTCTGGGCAAGGACCAGGGTATCGTCGAAGACAGCCGGACCAAGCTGCAATGGCAGCGGTGCAGCCTGGGACAGACCTGGACGGGCGTCACCTGTG
>SACH01000652.1 GCA_009928645.1 Gammaproteobacteria bacterium
GATCTCCTGGTGATAGTGGATCAGGCTATGGCGCTGGACCTCGGTGGGGTGGGCGGTCAGTACCGGCGAGATCAGGGCCTGGTCGAAGAAGTCGGCCAGCCGGTCCGGCGCGACCTGGGTCGCCGCCAGGCGGTCGAGGGCGAAAGCCAGGCGGCCCGGACCCGCGGGCGTCCCCGCCCGTTCCTGGGCGCGCCGCTGCCGACTCAGGTGCTGGTCCTCGGCGATGTTGGTCAGTTGCAGAAAGTAGCTGAAGGCACGGACGACAACCCGGGTCTGGTCGTGGGGGAGGGGATCGAGCAGGGCGGCCAGTTCGGCGCGGGCGGCGGGGTCGTTGTCGCGGGCGAAACGCACCGCCCGTTGGCGCACCTGTTCCACCAGGTCGAAGATGACCCCGCCCTCCAGCTCACGGAGGGTAGCGCCCAGGATGCGGCCGAGGAGACGGATATCCTGGCGCAGGGGCTCCAGGTTGCTGGCATCGGCGCTGGCATCGGGGTGGCCAGGATCGGGCTGGCCAGGATCAGGGTGGCTGGTGGTGTCCTGGCGGCTGGCCAGGTTGCTGGTGTCCGGGGTTGGGGATGGCATGGCGGGTTCTCTGACCGGGGAGAGGTTGATGAAGGTGTTCATGCTGCTCACCGGTCTTCCTATCCCTGAAGAACTGCGCCATGGACCGGTACCCTCAGGTTATCAGTTTGGAGGGCGACAAGATATTTACCGCGGGAGGAGCCAACCCCCCCGAGGTGCCCGCGCGGGGACGGGTAGCCGAAGGGGCGCCGGTGGGTGCCCGAGGCGGCTCAGGACCAGGCGCCGGTAGGCGGCCGGAAGCCCGCGACCGGGTAGAGCGCACGCACCAGGGCGATGACCACCCCGAGAATGCGCAGCTCCTGACCGGGGCGCGGGCGGAGGGGGCCGAAGTCCGGATGATAGGCGCATAGCCAATAGCGGCTGCCGTGCTGGCGCAGCTCCCGCAGCAGGGGCTGACCCTCGACCTCGGCCCACACCAGGTCGCCCGGCCGGGGGGGCAGGCCAAGGTGGACGGCCAGCAGGTCCCCCGCGCGGATACCCCGGTGGTGGAGGGCCGCGTCAGGCACGGTGACGAAGCGGGTGGCGGCCGGGTCGGGGACCAGGTAGCGGTTGAGGTCCAGGGCGCCTTCCGCGTATTCCTCCGCCGGGGAGGGGAAGCCGGCCTGGACCGTGTGCGCGAACAGGGGCAAGGCGCAGGGTGGCGGGAGCAGCCCGGGGGCGGCGCCGGGGTGGTTGGTCTGGGCACCCTTAGGCGCTAAGCTAGCATTCAGGAGCATGGGCAGGGACCGCGGGTGGCAGATGAGATTGTTACTGGATTCAAATTATAGGCCAGCGGGCCGCCGGGTT
>SACH01000126.1 GCA_009928645.1 Gammaproteobacteria bacterium
GCCGGCTCGCTCTCGCGGGCGAGGGCGGCAATTTGGGCGTCATACGCGGCGACCCGCGCGTCGAGGTGACGCAGCTCGTCGGCCAGGCCCTGGAGGCTGGCGCGGAACAAGGCGCTCAGGCCATTCTCGGCGTTGGCCTTGATCATTAATCCGCCCAACACCTCGACGAACTAGTGGATATTTGCCGTTTAAGTCTCTGATCTGTCATGTTTCCACTCCCTCGGTTGGCCCTCAGGGTGGGCGGAGTTATGACCAAGGCCCTCGGCGTTCTCCAGGATCTCCGCCAGGCAGGGCCCGACGTGGGCGCGTCCTTGGGGGATGATGACGCCGTATTCCGCGAGCAGACCACGGATCTGGTTGACCTGGGCGGTGCGCTGTGCCACCGCCTGACTGCGCAGGCGGTGAATGGCCTGGAGATCCTGCTGCTCGACGCGCTTAATCGGCACGAAACGCATGGTGGGCCGTTGCGCCGCCTCGGCGATCGCTTCGGCATCGGCGGCGTCGTTCTTGTTGGACTTGACGAAGGGCTTGACGAACTGCGGGGCGATCAGCCTCACCTCGTGGCCATGTGACTGGAAGAGACGCGCCCAGTAGTGGGCGCTGCCGCAGACTTCCATGGCGACCAGGCAGGGAGGCCGATTGGCCAGCTCTTGCGCCAGCTTGGCCCGACTGACCTGCTTGCTGAAGACGCGTCGCCCCTGGGCGTCCATCCCGCAGAGGTGAAAACTCCGCTTGGCCAGGTCGATGCCGATCACGGTGATGCGCTGCTCTTTGCTATGCTCAGTCATTGGTCCGCTCCGTTACCTCGGTTGACGATGGTGTTTGACATCGCTCATTGTGCCCGCTCTGGGCTCGTGGGAGGAGCGGGGCGGACCATTCCATTACCTCCTATTGCCGTAATTTCAGTTGGACACAACCCCTAACCGGTCCGGGCTCTCATGGAGGGCAAATGATCTACATGTTTGAAAGCGATTTGTCACAACCCCTGACCGGTCAGGGCTCTCATTGAAGGAAGAATTTGAGAAGCTTGATGATGAGAAAGGTCACAACCCCTGACCGGTCAGGGCTCTCATTGAGGGACTGTATACTCGTCCTACGAGATTTTCTGAGTCACAACCCCTGACCGGTCAGGGCTCTCATTGAGGGATGATGAAAAGAATGAGGCAATTCGGGTTGGTCACAACCCCTGACCGGTCAGGGCTCTCATTGAGGGGAAAACTCTTATCGTTGCACTCCTGCTGACTAGTCACAACCCCTGACCGGTCAGGGCTCTCATTGAGGGTGAAAGAATATACTTATGAAGAATTCAAATGTCACAACCCCTGACCGGTCAGGGCTCTCATTGAGGGAAATCGGTGCAGAAAAATACAATGAAGTTTAGGTCACAACCCCTGACCGGTCAGGGCTCTCATTGAGGGAGATGGACATGATTATTATGTTGTCCCTTTTGTCACAACCCCTGACCGGTCAGGGCTCTCATTGAGGGCCAAACAAAGAGAAATATGATTAAATTTAAGTCACAACCCCTGACCGGTCAGGGCTCTCATTGAGGGTCTACCCCTGATTGCCCGTTAAGGAACGCAAGCTGGCAAGGGAAAAATTCAGAACCTCTCCGATGTGGGATTATTCTAGCCGTCGTTCGCCCGAGATGCCAAATATCACCTTGGGGGTAGGTGAGGCCAACTCGAGCAAACGTAAATCTTACGGTATGCGTCAGGTGCATAGTTCGTTTCAGGGTTGACGTCTTCATACGAAATAGGCGATGCCGCCATCCGGATTTTCGAAGGCTTTGCCAATGGCAATGGGCGCTTGGTCCGATTCCAGGCGGAAGATGAGGACCTGCCCGGTCTGGATGCCCAGTGCCTCCAGGGCATCGGCCAGGCGCTTGATCCCTGGCCGTCCGGTGGCGACCGACCAGAGGCTCTTTTGCAGACGAAATCCCCAGCCTTTGAGCAGGCGATCAACCTTGGCACGTTCGTGGTCGGAGGTGATGTCGTAGGCGACGAGCCAAAAGGAGCGGTGGCCAATCATAACTCCTCCTCCATGCCCCCGCTGGCCCTTGCCGGCTCCTGGCCCCAACGATAAATCCATAGCCCTTCCCGACCCAGGACGTGGCGGCGTACCGTCTCGACCTGGGCGTCGATAGCCTGGGCCAGGGTGAGTTCAGGCCCCCGGTCCTGCAACATGGCCTCGTAACCGGCGGCGACGATGCGCATGGCCTCGGGGGTGAAACGTGGTCCGTGGGGGCCGGTTTGGTAGTGCTCCGGACGGATCTGGCGCCGGTTGACCAGGGCCAGCAACATCCGATCGACGGGGGCGCGAAACAGTTCCTGGAGATCACAGGTCAGGCTTTCGTAAGCGTCACCCGCGTCGTGCAGGTAACCGAGCCAGGGATTGAGACCGGCACCGCGCAGGGCGCTGCTGATCCGGCCATAGAGCAGATGGTAGCCCAGGTTGAAGAGGGGGTTCATCAGATCCGGTTCGAGGCGATCGCGGCGGGCAAAGTGGAATTCCTCGATGTGAATGAAGCCATCGATGGCGCGTTGGATCTTACGGGCGGTGGCGCCCTCGTGGCCGCGCAGGGTGTCGGTATCCGGGACCGTGGCGCAGGACTTGATCTGCTGCTCGATGAAGCGCAGGAGTTTGTTCATCCCCGGCGCGTAACGTTGACGCAGGAGAAAGGCGTAGCCGTTCAATTTGGCCTCCACCAGGCGTCGGGCGATGCCCAACCGGCCATGGACGCCCAGGGCATCCCAGTGTTGCGCCTGGCGGGCCGCGGTTTCCAGAAAGCCACGGCTGGCGGGGGCGACCAGGGCCGCGTTATGGCCAAAGGGGGCGATGGTGATGGGCACCCCGGCGCTGGCGCAGCGACCGATGAGGCCGGTACTGAGGCTAGCCGGCGCCAGGATGACGATACCGCCGAGACGGCGCAGGGGGATCACCTCCGTGGGGAGGCCACGGCGGTGGACCTCCACGGCCTCGCCATTGTTGCCAAGCCAAGTGCCCAGGGCGCTAACGTAGAGGGTCTTGCGCTGCGGTAGGTGGCGCCGGGCCGGTGGCGCCTCGACGCCCTCCGCGTCCAAATGCTGCCCCAGGAAGGCAAAGCCGGCCTCGGCTTCGGTAATCAGCGTTTTATCGCCGTTAAGGGTCAGGCGCAGGCGCTTGACGGCCTCCTGGGCCTGGGCGAGGAGTTGCTCCGCCTCGGCACGGCTACGAGCCAGGAGCGCCATGTCGTCGGCGAAGCGGACCAGGCGACCGGGGGCCGTCGCCAGGGAACGGTCGAAGGTGTCCAGGTAGAGATTGGCGAGCAAGGGCGACAGGGGACTGCCTTGGGCCAGGCCCCGCTGACGAGAGGCGATCTGGCCCTGACGGGCGACCTCGCCGCGCAGGCAGCGGTGCAGCAGGTGACGTAGCCGGGTGTCGGCCGGGGGCAGCACCTCATTGAGACGGGCCTCGAGCAGGTCCAGGTCGATGCTGCCAAAGCAGTCGTGGATATCGGTACGGACGATGTAACGGTAGCCGGCGGCGATGGCGCTCTGGATCAGCGCCATGGCGGCATCAACGGAGCGGCCGGGCCGGAAGCCAAATGAAACGGGTGAGAAGAGGCGATCCAGGGGTTTGACGAGGAGGCGATGGAGACTGGCGAGGACCAGTTGGGTCTCGGGCTCGTAGGTTTCCACCCACCGCACGCCGCCATGCTTGGGGATGGGAAAGACCTGGGCGGGGGCCGGTTGCCAGGTGCCGGCGGTGATGGCCGCGGCCAGGGTACGGCAGGCCTGCTCCGGACTCTCGGCTTCCTGGGCCTGGAGCAGGGCGAGGGCGGCATTGCCCTCCTCGGCCTTGCCGGACAGGTGCTCCAGGGTCTGGCGGTAGAGGCCGGGGTGCTCCAGGATGAGGTCGAAGTGGGGGCGGGGTTCCAGGCGCAGCCGGCAATAGCCCAGGGGGTTCAGCTCCTGTTTTCCTCCGGCGTGGATGGCCGCCGCTAGCTCCAGCCAGGGGAGGAGCGGCGCCAGGTCACCGCGAAACCAGAGGGGGCCGAGGCCGCCATGCAGCCATTCGCGTTGGCCGGGTTGGGAGTGGGAGGGGGCGTCGATCTTGTGATAGCCCCAGTATTCCGCCTGGAGTTGGATGCCAGTGGCCAAGGGTGGGGCCAGGGTCAGGCCGAACAGGGCCTTGACGCGGCCGTGCAGGTTGGCCAGGAAGGCGTCCAGGGTCAGGGCGGTGGCGGGGCGCCCTGGCGCGGGACGGAAGGGTAGCGGGGTGAGGAATTCGACTTCCACCGCCTTGGGGGGGCTGGCAGCGGGGGTGACGCTGAACGCGATGGGCTCGATGCCGGGCTCGGCGAGGAGCCGGTGGTGGGCACGGGAGTCATCCGTCAGGTGCGCCGTCAGGGCTTGCAGCCAGGCCAACACCCGGTCGGGATCGGGGGTGAAATGGAGCACCTCCAGTTCGATGACGTCACCGGCGTCGAACAGGGCGGGGAGCTCGCGCACCTGGCGGTCGGGGACGTGAAAGGCCAGGGGCGGGGGGGCGCAGCGGGCGCCAACGCTCTTGAGCAGGCCGCGCCAGATGACCAGGGGATGGGCCTGGCGCCGGTCAGGGCGCAGGGGCTGGAGGCGCAGAAGGGTGCGATGCCAGACCAGACGTACCTCGGGGAGGGTAGGCGCCATGGACCTGGCTAGCTGGCTGGGCACAGGGGTTTCCAGCAGCCAAAGCCACACTCGGCGGTCTCCAGGACGAATGTGGTGGGTGTCGGTACTTGACCGTCCAGGCGGATCATTACGGGGTCGCTGAAGCGGCGCCCGGCGCCCTGGCGATTGTCATGGAGGCGGCCAAACCAGGGCTGCCAGCCAGTGCCCGTCACCCCCTCCAGGGCGGGGCCGGGGAGGATCTGGCCAGTCTCCAGGAGCAAGCCCTCGCCCTGTATTTGGCCCAGGCCGGCATAGGCCCTGGCATCCTGGTCCCAAGTGTGCAGTGCGACCCGGCCCAGGCCGGCGTTGCGTTCCCCACCCAGGACGAGGTGCGCCAACAGCTTTTTCAGATCTTCACCCAGGACCAGCCCCCCCTCTTCCAGCCAGAGACCGCCGGCCAGAAGGGTGGGCTGACGAGCCTGGTGCTGGCGGCAGGGAGCGATGGCCTCGACCTCGAAGAGGCCACCGTCCAGGTGGCGACGGACGCTGCCATCCAGGGCGGTGTGATTGACGCCGATGAGATAGTCGCGCTCGATGCGCGCGCGGTCGCGGCGCGGCAGCAAGCTGATGGTCTGGCCCGAGTCTTCCGGTTCATCCGCCTGAATGAAGAGGGGACCGCAGCGGCACTGGTGGCGCACCGCCTTAATCGCTTGATCATAATCCTCAGGCTTGCCCCCCTGGCAGCGGCCGAGGACGGCGGCGATGGCGTAGGCCACCACATGACCGGGGACAAAGCCCTGAGCGCGGGAGACCATGCCGGCGCGCCCGGCGCCGATATGCACCCCTTCAAGCAGGCGCAGTTCGATCCGCACGAAGTTCATGGCTGGCTGGCCCCCGCTCAGTGGCTCTTGGCGTAAAAGACGGCGTAGGTGAGGGTGCGATCCAGGAGGTGGCGGGTGAGCAGCAGGCGGTACAGGGCCGCTTCATCCGACTCATCCTGCCGGCTGGTGACCAGGTCCCGGTAATAACCGGGGTTCAACGGTGGAGCTTCCAAGTTGGGGGTGACTAGATCGGCTTGGCTCAGCAGCTCATGCAGGGCCCTGTGCAGACCCCGTGCGGCCTGGATATCGGCGTGACGTCCCCGGCTGGCAAGAAAGAGCCCCAAGGCAAAACAGCCTTGTTCGGCAAGGATATGCAGGGCGCGCCGGATGAGGTTTTCCGCCCCCGGGGCGGCCCGCACCAGGGCCATGGCTGAGGTGGCGGCCAGCGGTTCGAGATTCAGCATGGGCATCAGTGGTCTCCCGTCAGGAGGTGGCGCATCCGGCCAAAGCCGCGGGTGGTCATGCCCCCCAGCCCCCAGCAGCAAGCCAGGCCCAGGGCACGCCGCAATAAATCATCCGCCTTGGCGGCGAGGGTGGGGAAACGGTCGTCATCGAGTTCGATCTGACCCAGGAAGAGGGTGCCGCGCGGGGTGGCCTCGTAGGTGAACAAGAGGCCTTCGGCGGCGGCACCGGTGGCGAAATCGATGTTGACCGAGGTGCGCGTCTCCAGGTTGGCGTCCACCAGGCTGGGGAAGAGGTCGGAATGCACCACCACCAGACGGCTCTTGAGATAGTCCATCCCCGGCTGCCCCTCGAGGTCGGCGGGGAAGGGAATGTCCTGAGCCGCCGTCTCGTGCAGGAAGTAGGAGCCAAGATTGATGCGCCCTGGGCCCTGGCCGGCGCCCGCCCGCGGGACCTGGGGGATGACCTGGCTGATGTCCTGGGGTTCGGGGGGGTCCTGGCAACCCGCCGCGGCCAGGATGGGGGTGGTGCTGATCCAGCGCGGCCCGAAGAGGGTGGGGACGGGGTAGGCAAGGATGTGGGCATCACGGAAGGCGACCATGCCGATGCGGGATGAGCCAAGTTCGCCTTCGGCGAAGCCCAGATAGCGGGCGACGGGATCATTTTCGCCCTGATGCGGCCGCCTGGAGCCGGGCTGGTTGGGGTTGTCCAGGGTCCAGCGGGCATAGTCGATGGCCTGCTGTCGCTCCCGCTGATCGGTTAGGGAGTAGATGGCTGCCGTCCGCACCACGCCGCTGAGGGAGGTACCGGGGATCTTGGGCAGGCCCGTGCCGGCATCGCGCAGGATGGTCTTGTCCACCCGGCCCAAGCGGTAACCGCCGGCGCCGATATGGGTGGGGTCCAAGGCATAGAGGTAGAGGGTCCGCTCTTTCATGATCGTGCTCCGGTGTTTGCCGCCAGGGCGCCATCCATCTGGCGGCTAGCGTTTTTTTCCACGAATTCGTTCCAGTCGAAGGTATCGAACAAGAGTCCCTGCTTCAGGCCGGCGAGCAGGGCGTCACGGGTTGCCTGGTGCCCCGATCCGGGAAGCTGGTGGGCAAGCAGTCGCGCGGCATGACCCTGCCAGGCCTCCAGACCCGAGTTGCGTAGGGTCGCCGGCATATCGCGTACCCATTGCCCATAGGCGTCGATGAGCTGGCCGACGATGGCCTTGGATTGACTGGCGGTCCAGCCGGTAGCGGGGGCCAGGTCGAAAAGGGCCGCCATCTGGTCGAGCAGGTAGGGCCGCTCCGGTCGGGCGGCGTG
>SACH01000031.1 GCA_009928645.1 Gammaproteobacteria bacterium
GCCGCCGCCGCCCCCGCCCCCCGAGGTCAAGTACACGGCCCCCCCGCCGCCCGCGCCCGAGTTACCCGCGGCGGCCGCCTCCCTGGCCTCCCAGGCGGAGAAGCAACGCCAGCAGGGTGATTATGTCGCCGCTGCCGCGACCCTGGAGCGTGCCATCCGCATCCAGCCCCGGGAGGCCTATCTCTGGAACCGCCTGGCCCGGGTCCGTCTCGATCAGAAGAACTATACCCAGGCCAACTCGCTGGCCCAGAAATCCAATGCCTTGTCCAAGGACCAGGCCCAGATCAAGGAAGACAACTGGGGCATGATCGCCGCCACCCGCCGCGCCACGGGTGACCCCAAGGGGGCCGATGATGCAGAGGCCAAGGCCGGCGGCCGGTGAGGGGCGGGGATGAAGCCGACATAGGTTCCGGTGGCGGCAGGGCCTTGATCCAGGTCTGCGACATTCTCGGCCCCGGGGGCCTGCTTGCCCAACGCCTGCCCGGCTATAACCACCGCCCCCAACAGGCCGCGATGGCGGAGGAGGTGGCCCAGGTCCTGGCCGAGGGGGGCACCCTCATCTGCGAGGCCGGCACGGGTACCGGCAAGACCTACGCCTACCTGGTCCCCGCCCTCCTCGCCGGACGCAAGGTCCTGATCTCCACCGGCACGCGCGCCCTCCAAGACCAGCTCTATCACCGCGACCTCCCCCTGGTGCGCGAGGCCCTGGACATCCCGGTGCGCATCGCCCTGCTCAAGGGCCGGGGCAACTACCTCTGCCCCTACCGCCTGGAGTTGGCCCTCGCCGAACACCGCGGCGGCTCGCGCGAATTCCGCCAGCAACTGCTGGCCGTGCGCGACTGGGCCAGCGCCACCCGCAGCGGTGACATCGCCGAACTGTCCCTCCCGGACGATGCCCCCGTCTGGCCGGCGGTGACCTCCACCAGCGACAACTGCCTGCGTCAGGAATGCCCCGACTGGGAACGCTGCCCCCTGCTCCAGGCCCGACGCCGGGCCCAGGAGGCGGACCTGGTGGTGGTCAACCACCATCTGCTGTGCGCGGACATCGCCCTGCGCGACGAGGGCTTCGGTGAGATCCTCCCTGGCGCCGATGCCTTCATCGTCGACGAGGCCCACCAGTTACCGGAGGTGGCCGGCAACTTCTTCGGCTCCGCCGTCAGCAGCCGCCAGCTCCTCGAACTGGTCCGCGATGCGGAGATGGAATACACCCGGGAGGCCGGCGATGTGCCGGAATTTCCCGACCGCCTCGCCCGGCTGCGCCTCGCCACCCTCGACCTGCGTCTGGCCCTGGGCGAGGAGGCCCGGCGCGGTCCCTGGCAGGAGATCACCGTCGACGCGACCGCCGCCGCGGGCCTGGACGAGTTACGCCAGCGCCTGGCGGAGGTTCAGGGGGCCCTGGCGCTCCTGGAGGGCCGCGGCAAGGGGCTCGACGCCTGCCTGGCCCGGGCGAATGACCTGGCCACGGGCCTGACGCGGATCAGCGAGCCCGACGCGGAGACCGCGGACATCCGCTGGTTCGAGACCCAAGGGAAGGGCTTTCGCCTCCACCTCACCCCCCTCTCGGTGGCCGGCATCTTTCAGGGACAGATGACTCGGCACCGGGCCGCCTGGATCTTCACCTCTGCCACCCTGGCGGTGGCCGAGTGCTTCGATCATTTCGCCGGCCAGCTCGGCATCACCGACGCCCGCACCGCCTGCTGGGATAGTCCCTTTGATTATCCGCGTCAGGCCCTCTGGTTCGTTCCCCGAGGCCTGCCGGACCCCAACTCTCCCGCCTATGGCGACGCCGTCTCCGACCTGGCCGCCGATATCCTCGGCTACAGCCGGGGTCGTGCCTTCCTGCTCTTCACCAGTCACCGCGCCCTGCGCCAGGCCGCGGAGCGGCTGGCTGACCGGCTTGACTACCCGCTGCTGATCCAGGGCACGGCCCCCCGCGGCGAACTGTTGCAGCAGTTTCGTGACCTGGGCAATGCCGTGCTCCTCGGTACCTCCAGCTTCTGGGAGGGGGTGGATGTGCGCGGCGAGGCCCTGTCCTGCGTCATCATCGACAAACTGCCCTTCGCCTCCCCGGGCGACCCGGTGCTGGCGGCGCGCATGGACGCTTTGCGCCAGCGGGGTGGTAACCCCTTCCGCGACTTCCAGTTACCCCAGGCCGTCATCAGCCTCAAGCAAGGCGCCGGCCGCCTCATCCGCGATGCCCATGACCGCGGCGTCCTCGTCGTCTGTGATCCCCGCCTGCTATCCAAGTCCTACGGCCACGCCTTCCTCAAGAGCCTGCCGCCCATGGCCCGGACCCGGGAGCTGGCCCTGGTGGAGCGCTTCTTCACCACGGAAGATCCGGTGCCCGCTCCCGTGCCAGGCCGGACGGCGGTGTCGACCTGATGCCCCCCGGCGCCAACCCGAGGGGCCGTCAGCGCTGCCCACCCGCCCTCATCTTTTCGAGGGGCGCTTTCCGCAAGGCGGATGATGAAAGTCGCCGCGGGTGTCTTGCTCGGTCACCGTCGTCAAAGGCCTCGCCACACCCCTTATGCTGAAAGTCACCACGGGTGTCCCGCGCGATAACTCCCCCGATCAACTCCCGACCCTTTCACGACGATCCCACCATGCGCCTCCTCGCCATCGACACCTCCGGTGACGCCTGCTCCGCCGCCCTCCTCACCGAGACCGGCCTGCACCAGCAACTGACCCCGGAACCACGCCGGCACGCGGATCTCATCCTCGGCATGGTCGCGGCCCTGCTCCAGGAGGCCGACCTCAAGCTCACGGAGCTGGACGCCCTGGCCTTCGGCCGCGGCCCAGGCTCCTTCACCGGCGTGCGCATCGCTACCGCCGTGATCCAGGGCCTGGCCTTCGGTGCCGACCTGCCGGTGGTACCCGTCTCCACCCTGGCCGGCCTCGCCCAGGGCCGGCACCGCCGCCAGGGTGCCCGCCGCTGCCTCGCCGCCCTGGATGCCCGCATGGGCGAGGTCTACTGGGGCCGCTACCAGTTGGACGGCCAGGGCCTGATGCATCTGGTTGGTCCGGAGGTCGTATCCACCCCGGACCAGGTCGAACTCCCCCCGGACGGCGGCTGGGAGGGTGTGGGCAGTGGCTGGGAGGCCTACGGAGCACGGCTATGCCAGCGCCTGGGGGAGCGGCTGCTCGCCGTCGATCCTGCCGCCCTCTGCGAGGCCCAAGACCTGATCCCCCTCGCCGCGGCCGGCTTCACCACCGGCCTGGCCGTTTCAGCGGAAATGGCCATGCCCGTCTATCTGCGCGACCAGGTGACCCGTGGCACCTGAGCCACCGCGCTGTTGCCCTTCACGCACCCCCCACTCCCGACCCCACTCCCGGCCGGACCCATCACGCGACAATAGGTTATATTGGCCATCATGGGACGCGGCCACCCCGATGACCATCCGGTCACATCATGCTGGAGGCATTCACACCCCCCTACCGCCCGGGCAAGCCCAGTAAGCATAAGTTGCTGATTAAAATGCTCAATCCACCCCTGGCAGGGGAGGGTTGGGGAGAGAGGGAAGCTGAACAGTTTCATCATGTATTACCTTAGCCATGCCGCTCCCGCCCCCCGGGCCGAAGCCCTTCGTGACCGGGATTAACAACAACTAACGCCTCCAGGCGTGCTTACCATCTATCAAGAGGAAGACCCATGAACCGCTCCCTTACCCTCAGCCTCGCCACCCTGACCCTGGCCCTTTCCACCCAGGCCCATGCCGCCACCTTCATGGATGCCGATTGGGCCAAGGCAGCCTGCGAGGCCTGGAACAAGTCCGCCGCACTCACCAGTGGCCTGGCAGGCTCCGCGTGGGCCGCCAACAACGCCGGTCGTGGCTATAAAGTCATTCAGCTCTACCGGGATAAGTGCGGCGAAGCCAGCCGGGTGGAGCTGCAGATCAGCGACAAGGACGGCAAGGCCCTCTGCACCTATGGCGGCAAGGTCAAAACCGCCAGCCTGAATGCGGATGTCGATTACCTCATGAATGCCACGGACGAAGACTGGATCTGCATGGGCGAGGGGAAATTTGGCTGCGGGGCCATGGGCGCGATGATGACGGGAAAGCTCAAGTTCAAGGGACCCAAGGGGGAGGCCATGGGGGTCATGGGCCCCTTTGACAGCTTCCTGCAACTGACGGGAAAGGTTCCCGGCGACAAGGCCACCTGCCCCTAAGCAACGGGGGCTCGGCCCGTAGCCTCTCCTGTTCAGCGAGAATTCCTGACCTGTATCAAGGAGGATTTAGCCGTGAACTGCTAAGCTGGATCGCTGGCAATCTATGATCGGGACTTAAACGCCATGCGCATTCTCTTCATCCACCCCAACTACCGCTCCGGCGGCGCCGAGATCGCCGGGACCTGGCCGCCGGCTTGGGTCGCCTATCTCACGGGTGCGCTGAAGACCGCTGGCTTCACGGACGTCCAGTTCATCGACGCCATGACGGACAACATCGCCGAGGAGCCGTTGCGGCAGATCATCAGCGAGGCCCAGCCAGACATCGTGGGCTGCACCTGCATCACGCCCTCCATCTACAAGGCCCAACGGGTCTTGGAGATCGTCAAGGAGATCGACCCGGCCATCGTCACGCTCCTTGGCGGCGTCCATGCCACCTTCATGTACCAGCAGGTCCTCGGCGAGGCCCCCTGGATCGACGCCATCGTCCGCGGCGAGGGCGAGGAGATCATGGTCGAGCTGGCGCGGACGGTCGACGAGGGCCGCTGGCCCGCGGACCGGGGCCAGGTCAAGGGCATCGCCTACATCGACGAGGGCCAGATCGTCGCCACCCCGGCGGCCCCCACCATAAAGGACCTGGACGCCATCACCCCGGACTGGGGGATCCTCGACTGGACCAAGTACAACTACATCCCCCTGGGCAAGCGGGTGGCCATCCCCAACATGGCCCGTGGCTGCCCCTACACCTGTTCCTTCTGCTCCCAGTGGAAGTTCTGGCGCGACTACCGCATCCGTAGTCCTAAAAAGGTGGTCGACGAGATCGAGGCCCTGGTACGCGATCACGACGTCGGCTTCTTCATCCTCGCCGACGAGGAACCGACCATCAACCGTAAGAAGTTCATCGCCTTCTGCGAGGAACTCATCGACCGCGACCTGGGCATCCTCTGGGGCATTAACACCCGCGTCACCGACATCCTGCGCGACGAAGACGTGCTGCCGCTCTACCGCAAGGCGGGCCTGATCCATGTCTCCCTGGGCACCGAAGCAGCGGCCCAGCTCAAGCTCAACCGCTTCAACAAGGAGACCACGGTCGCCGACAACAAGCGGGCCATCGAACTGCTGCGCAACGCCGGTATCCTCACCGAGGCCCAGTTCATCGTCGGCCTGGAGAACGAGACCCGCGAGACCCTGGAAGAGACCTACCAGATGGCCCGGGACTGGAACCCGGACCTGGCCAACTGGGCCATGTACACCCCCTGGCCTTTCACCGACCTCTTCCGCGAGCTGGGGGACAAGGTCGAGATCTTCGACTACGACAAGTACAACTTCGTCACCCCCATCATCAAGCCGGCGGCCATGGACCGCGCCGAACTGCTCGACCGGGTGATGCACAACTACCGCCGCTTCTACATGTACAAGGCCTTCTTCTCCTACCCCTGGGCGGGCAGCGGGGAACGGCGGCGCTACCTGCTGGGCTGCCTCAAGGCCTTCCTCAAGGCCGGCTTCCAGCGCACCTTCTACGACCTGGGCAAGGTCAACTACTGGGGTCCCCAATCCAAGAAGAAGGTCGACTTCCACTTCGACACCTCCAAGACCCGCGTCGCCGAGGGCGGCACCGACTGGAAGGGCAAGCACACCCGCAAGATCAAGGGCGATCTCCAGGCCCAGATCATGGCCTGCGGTGGCAGCCCGGATCAGCTCACCCAGGCCGAGATCGACGCCCTGACGGTCAACCCGCCCTCGCCGAACCTCAACGACGTCAACGTCCAGATCATGGCCTGTGGTGGCGGCAAGGATCAGCTTAGCCAGGAGGAGATCGACGCCCGGACGGTCTCCCCGGTTGAGGTTGCCCCTCCCGTACGGGAACAGGCCAGGGCCGCCGCGCCAGTGGAGTGATTTCGCTGGGCACTCCAGAGAAATCAATCCCTTTTCCATCTTTTTGATCTTGATCAAGGTCGACCCACCGGCAACCCGATAAGTTTTCTTTATCGTTAGTTGCCGTGGGTTGTGCCCAACTGGTGGGGGATTGGTCCCCCGCGCAAGGCGACCCATCCTCAAGGTCTTGATCATGATTGATGCATTGCGCGGGGCGCTGCTGTTGTCCCGCCTCTCCGATGAGCAGTTGGAACGTGTCCAGCGCCATGCCACCCGCCTGCGGTTGCAGGAAGGCCAATTGCTCTTCAATCAGGGTGATCCCGCCCTGCACTTCTACCTCGTTCTAAGCGGTCGCCTGCGGCTGTTTCGCCTGTCGGTCGATGGCGCCGAAAAGGTGATCGAGATCATCGGCCCTGGAGAGACCTTCGCCGAGGCCCTCATGTTTCTCGCTCAGGCGCGCTATCCGGTGTGCGCCTCGGCCCTGGAACCGGTTGAGTTGATCAGCTTCGATACCCGGGACTTCGCCCAGATGCTGCAGGAGTCGGTCGAAACCTGTTTCCTCATCATGGGCGTCCTCAGCCAACGGCTGCATGGACTGGTCCAGGAGATCGAGAACCTCAGCCTGCACTCCGCCAGCAGTCGCTTCGCCTGCTATCTCCTCTCCCGATTGCCCCCTTACAAGCTGGCAGTGGAACTGGACCTGCGCAAGGGGATCATTGCCTCTCGCCTTTCCATCAAACCCGAGACCCTCTCCCGCATCGAGAAGGAACTAAGCACGCGGGGCATCATCGCCGTGCGCGGGAGTCGCATCCACGTGCTGAACCTCAAGGGCCTGGAGGAAATCGCCGCCCTGGGGAATCCCAGCGATCCTGGCGCCTTGGTCAGTAACGGCTCAACCCCTAATTGAGCTGACGCGGGGCTTTCCCACCGCCCGTTCTGCCTGTGGTAAATGCCACAGTCGGCGCGTCAAATGACCGAGATCAATGAAATGCTCATCCACCGGCGAATTTTGACCTCGGTCAACACTCATCCCCGATTCCTGGACTAGGGTGTTCTTAGCGGCGGGCCCGAGGCACGCCGGCGTATCAGACTTTTCAGCTTCACGAGGGCAGCTCTATGAACAAGTTTTCCAGGTGCGGTTTGTCCGTTACGGTCGGAGCCATCCTGGCCATGGGGGCAGCCTCGGCGGCCTGGTCGGCGGAGTCCCTCCAGGATGTGATGCAGCGCCGGGGATTGAGCGAAAAGGACCTGCTGGCGGCGGCCAAGACCTACGTGCCCAGCGGGGGCCGTGACGAGTACGTCGTCTTCGCCTCCGGTGGCCAGTCGGGCCAGGTGATCGTCTACGGCATCCCCTCCATGCGCCTGCTGAAGTACATCGGTGTCTTCACCCCGGAACCCTGGCAGGGCTATGGCTTCGACGACGAGTCCAAGGCCGTCCTGGCCCAGGGCCGGATCCGCGGCAAGGACATCGTCTACGGCGATACCCATCACCCCGCCATGTCGGAAACCGAGGGTGACTATGACGGGCGCTACCTGTTCATCAACGACAAGGCCAACCCCCGCATCGCGGTCATCGACCTGCACGACTTCGAGACCAAGCAGATCGTCGTCAACCCCTTCTTCAAGTCCGCCCATGGCGGCGCCTTCGCCACCCCGAACACCGAATATGTCATGGAGGCCGTCCAGTATGCCGCGCCCCTCCTCGAGGATGGCTTCGTCCCGTTGGAGGAATTCAATGACAAGTACCGCGGCGGCCTGACCTATTGGAAGTTCAACAAGGAGAAGGGCCGCATCGAGCCCGAGAACTCCTTTACCTTCGAGCTGGGCCCCTATAGCCAGGACCTCTCCGACGCCGGTAAGGGACCCAGCTACGGCTGGGGCTTCACCAACTCCTTCTGCTCCGAGCGCTACGTCGGCGGTATCGAGCGTGGCCGCCCGCCCTTCGAGGCCGGCTGCTCCTCCAAGGACACCGACTTCCTGCACGTGACCAACTGGAAGAAGGCCGAGGAGCTGGTCAAGGCCGGCAAGGTCAAGCAGGAGAAGGGCTACTACTTCATCCCCATGGAACAGGCCATCGCCGAGGGGCTGCTCTACCTGATCCCCGAGCCCAAGAGCCCCCATGGCGTGGACGTGACCCCGGACGGCAAATACCTGATCGTCTCCGGCAAGCTGGATAGCCACGTCTCGGTCTACAGCTTCGAGAAGATCCAGAAGGCCATCGCCGAGGGTAAGTTCGAGGGTAAGGACCCCTATGGGGTGCCCATCATCGCCATGCAGGACGTGTTGCACACCCAGGTCAACCTCGGACTGGGCCCGCTGCATACCCAGTTCGACAGCAAGCCCTGCGTCGCCTACACCTCCCTCTACGTCGACTCCCAGGTCGCCAAGTACGACTATTGCGAGGGCAAGGTGCTGGACAAGCTGTCCATCCACTACAACATCGGCCACCTCATGACCATGGAGGGCGATACGGTGAAGCCCGATGGCAAGTACCTGGTGGCGCTCAACAAGCTGTCCATCGACCGCCATCAGCCGGTGGGCCCGCTGCATCCGCAAAACCATCAGCTCATCGACATCGGCAACGACAAGATGCAGCTCCTGTATGACATGCCGCTGCCCTTGGGCGAGCCTCACTATGCCGTGGCCATCGCCGCCGACAAGCTGAAACCCGAGGTCCGCTACAAGTCCGGCACCGACAGCCGTACCGACCAGAAACACCCCAACGCCACCCGCGCCGGCCGCGAGACCACCGAGCGCACCTGCGACGCCGAGGGCAAGTGCACCACCCTGGTGAAGGGCACCGTGATCCGCTCCCACATCACCCCCGAGATCATCGAGGCGGTGGAAGGGGATACCGTCAGCATCGCCCTGACCAACCTGGAGCGCGCCCAGGATCAGGTCCATGGCTTCGCCATGTACGGCCAGAACGTCCAGCTCTCCATCGAGCCCGGCAAGACGGCCACCACGACCTTCGTCGCCGACCAGCCCGGAATCTTCCCCTACTACTGCACCGAGTTCTGCTCGGCGCTGCACCTGGAGATGCAGGGTTATCTGCTGGTCAAGCCCAAGGGCTATCAGGAAACCGCCGCCAAGATGGTCGAGGGCACGGCCTACACCCAGGCGGATTATCAGACTCAGGTGAAGACCAACAACGAGACCCAGGCCGTCATCGACCAGGTAGTTGCTTACATCACCGGGCGTAACTTCAAGGACTTCCCCACCGTCGTGTCCCTAGTGGAGGACGCTACCGACCAGCTCGGCTTCTCCCAGGACGCCAAGAAGAAGTCCGAGGAGGCCGCCGGCAAGCAGGATTGGCAGAACGCCATGCTCTGGGCCAACCAGTGGTGGCAATACCAGGTGAAGGCCGCTGATCTGGGTCTGCGCGCCAAGGCCCTGCTCGACGAGGGTGGCGCCAAACCGACCAAGCCCTGATCGCCATCAAACCCAGGCCCCCCCTCCTGATGCCGGTCATTGACCGGAGCGGGAGGGTTGGCAAAGGGACCTGGGTGCTCACCCTCATTTCGCATCAGTAAAGGGTATCGCATCATGAAAAGCCTCAAGGCCCTCCTCCCCGCCCTCAGCCTCGCCCTCGGGCTGGGCGTCGCCGGTAACGCCCTGGCCCTGGACGGGGCCGAGCTCTATGCCAAGAAGACCTGCGTCGCCTGTCACGGCAAGGACGCCAACACCCCCATCCTGCCCGTCTATCCCAAACTCGCCGGCCAGAATCCGGACTACGCCTACAATCAGATGAAGGACATCCAGAGCGGGGCCCGCAACAACGGCCAGACGGTGGCCATGAAGGCCATCATGCACCTGGTCAGTGACGAGGAGCTACGCGCCATCGCCAACTGGCTAGCCACCCTGAAATAAATCCCTAGCTTTAGCCTGTGGTTAATTGATCTTGATCAAAGTAGCAGCCGCGCGGGGACACTAGTCTGAACATCAGCGGCACCGGTGGCAGCCCTCGGCTTCCCCGGGCCCAACAGTCCCCGATCGCATGCAGGAGTATCGACTATGAGTAACATGACGCTTCGCCTGGCCGTTGCGGCCATCGCTGTCAGTCTTTCGGGCGCCGCCCTGGCCTGGAACGAAGGCGGTGGCGAACAGGATGAGGCCCTCCATCTCCAGGGCAATGCCGAGAATGGCCGTGACGTCTACGAGGTCTGCGCCGCCTGCCACCTGCCCGAGGGGTGGGGCCTGGACGACGGCACCTTCCCGCAGCTCGCCGGCCAGCACCACAATGTCATCGTCAAGCAGTTGGCCGACATCCGCGCCCAAAACCGCGACAACCCCACCATGTATCCCTTTGCCCTGCCCTCCCAGATCGGCGGGCCCCAGGCCTTGGCGGACGTGGTCGCCTACATGGCCAAACTGCCCATGACACCCAAGAATGGTGTCGGTCCGGGTGATGACCTGGAGCATGGCAAGAAGCTGTACGAGGAAAACTGCGTGCGCTGCCATGGCGCTCAAGGCGAAGGTGACAACGACAAGTACTATCCCCGGGTCCATGGTCAGCACTACAACTACATCATCCGCCAATTCCGGGAGATCAAGGGTGGGCAGCGGCGTAACGCCAACCCGGACATGGTCGAGCAGGTCAAGAACTTCACCGAGCGCGACGTGCTGGCGGTGAGTGACTACACCTCCCGGCTCAAGCCACCCAAGGAGCTGCTGGCCGAGTCCATCGACTGGAAGAACCCGGACTTTGAGTGACTTCGGGTAACAGGGGCCCTTCCCGGGGCGAGCGGCCTTCCCTCGTGATCCACGCCTCCCGACCGGTGTCACGCCGGCCGGGATCCGGCCAGCCTCCGGGTTGACCGGCCTTCCTCGACCCGCCGGCCACGGCCGGTGGCCGAACCAGCCTTCATCAGCAATTGGCGGTACCTAAGATGAACGCGCAGACAAATGCCTCCCGAGGCCTGGTGGCCGGCTTCCTGGCGCTGGTCGCCATCGGCTTGTTGGCAGCCATCTATTTCTCTCCCATCTGGTGGGTCTCCCTCACCGCGCCCAACTACCCCCCCGAGTCCTTCCCCGACGGGGTGCGGATCCATTTCCACATGAACGGCGTCTTCAACGGCTGCCAGAAGGTCGAGAAGGCGGAGATCCATGAGGACGAGGCCCTCGACTGTGTCCACGAAATGGACACCATCAACCACTACGTCGGTATGTATCCCATCGCCGCCGGTGGCGTGGTGGAACGGGCCTTCTCGCCCTTCATCATCAGCCTGCTGGGGGTCATGGTCCTGGGGTTTGCCATCCCCGGCCGGGGTCTGCGGCTGACCATCATGGGCCTGGGGTTCGCCGGCATCGTCGGCTGGATGAGCCTCACCATGTACACCGAGGAGGGGCTCGAGTATCAGAATCTGGGTTATCTGACCGCCATGGTCACCGCCCTGGATCAGGAGGGGGGCATGGAGAAGGAGGCGCCCAAGGTCTCCGCCGCCGATGCCCTACTGGCGCGAATGCGAGCTGAATTGGATGAAGCCGCCGCCCCCGCCGCTGGGGCTGACCAGGCCAAGAAGGACCGAGAGGCGGAAAAGGCCTTTCTGATCGAGAGCCTGGAGAGCCGGTTCGAGAAGACCCAGGAGCGCCTGCCCCCGGAGCAACGCCAGGAATGGACCGGCAGCGGCATCCAGACCCTGCTCTGGCACTACGAGACCAGCCTGGGCCGCTATTTCAACGATCCGGTCCTGATCGGCCCCATGGTCCAGGGCATGGCGATGGCGACCCATGCCTTTTTCTGGGTCCTGGTGGCGGCCATGCTGCTGCTGTTGTGGGGGGCATGGAAAGGCGCCGGTCTCCTCTTCTGGTTGCTGATCCTGGCCCCCCTAGCCCTGCCGCTGTTCTTTATCATCGACTACGCGGCCTGGCTTTGGTGGTACGGGCACACCCTGAACGACATGGGCGCCTTCACCGTCAAGCCCTTCATGCCTACCGTCTTTGGTGACGGCAAGGTCGCCCAGTTCGCCACCCATTCCTACCCCTCCCTGGGCTTTGGGCTGATGGTGCTGTTCTCGGTGGTGCTAGCGGCCCTGGCCCTGATCAGACGCAAGGGGATGCGGGAAGGACGGTGAGCAGTCAGATCACCGGGCCGGCCACCCTGGACCCGTCGGCCCGCGCAGTCGCGGCTGAGGGGACGCGTACTGGGACATCCGGAAGGCGCTTCCCCCCTCCCTCCTGGCGGGGGAGAGCTGGGGAAAGGGGGTCAGGCGGTGATGGTTTCCTCCGTGCCGCCCTCCGGTTAGTCCTGGCGGGCGCGCTGACCCTGAGCCTCACCAGCCTGTTTGCCCAACCTGGCCCGGCCCCGCTGCAACCCTTGGTGGATGCGGCCCAGCCCGGTGACACCCTGTCCCCGGAACCCGGCACCTACGCCGGCCCCCTGGTCATCACCAAGCCGCTCACGCTTGATGGCCGTGACCAGGTGATCATCGATGGCGGGGGCAAGGGCACCGTCATCCTGCTCCAGACCGACGGGGCCACCCTCAAGAACCTGCGCTTGACCAATTCCGGCGATTCCCATAACGACATCGACGCCGGCGTTCAGGTGCGCGGCAACTTCAACGTCATCAAGGACAATGTCATCGACCACTGCCTGTTCGGCATCGACCTGCAGCAGTCGAGCAACAACATTGTCCGCCGCAACCACATCTCCTCCAAGCCGGTGGACCTGGGCATCCGCGGCGACGCCATCCGCTTCTGGTACAGCTACAACAACCAGGCGACCGACAACATCATCCGTGACTCCCGGGACACGGTGGTCTGGTACTCCAAGGACAACGTCATCGCCCGCAATGACGCCCGCGGGGGGCGCTACTCCCTGCACTTCATGTATTCCCACGTCAACCTGGTGGAAGATAACTTCTACGAGGACAACAGCGTCGGCATCTTCGTCATGTACAGCGATGGCGTCATCCTGCGCAACAACACCATCGTCAACGCCTCCGGCCCGACCGGCGTCGGGATCGGCTTCAAGGACTCCTCCGACGTGGAGATCAGCGGCAACAAGGTCCTGTACAGCGCCACCGGCATCTACCTCGACCTCTCCCCCTACCAGCCCGGGACCACCAACCGCTTCACCAACAACCTCATCGCCTTCAACGCCGTGGGGGTGCGCTGGCTACCGGGGCGGGACGGCAACATCTTCGTCGGCAACCGCTTCGAGGGGAACATCACCCCCACCGTCCTCGAAGGCGGCGCCGGCAAGGGCGCGACCTTCAATTCCTGGGAAGGCAACTACTGGGACGAGTACGAGGGCTTCGACCGGGATGGCGACGGCATCGGCGACACCCCCCTGGAGCAATACGCCTACGCCGACCGCCTGTGGATGGACCTGCCGGAGGCCCAGTTCTTCAAGGGTTCGCCCATGCTGGAGGTCATCGACTTCCTGGAGCGCCTGGCTCCCCTGAGCGAACCCAAACTCCTGGCCCGTGACGAGCGGCCGATACGCACCGCGGACACCCCCATCGACATCCTCGCTACCCTCGCCCGCCATGCACCCAAGTCCCAGGGGATCGTCATGGATGAGGATGAAGACGACGAGGCGTATGAGGACGAGGGCGAGGAAGAAGCCCCGGCCGCCACCGTGGCCGCCCCGGGCCGGGTCTTCGCCCCTACCACGGTCGCCGCGGGCAGTTCCATCCCCGCCCCCGCCTCCGCTGGGTCATCTTCCGACAGTTCCGCCCCCGCCGGCGGTGGCTACGATGCCCTGAAGGCCCTGCGCCAATCCCTCGGCCGCGACTGACCCATCCGACCGACTGACACCCCGAGTAGTAAGCCATGGCAACAGCTAAGCACCCCGCCCCCCACCTGGCTTCCGGCACCGCCCCCACATCGGCCGCCGGCGCTTCGGCCCCCGGCCCCGCGCCCAGATCAGACCAGGGCGCAGCCCCTAGCCCAACTCCCAGTCAAGCAACCAGCCCCGCCAAGGCCACGGCGCAATCCCGGTCCCGCCCAACCCTCAGCCCCAAGCGGCGCGAGCAAAGCCGCCGGGAGTTTATCCGCACCAGCGTCCTTGGCGTCGGCGTCCTGGGAGCGACCCTGGCGGGTCTCATCCCCCTGGCCACTCAGGCCCAGGCCCGGCTGCGCCCGCCGGGGGCCATCAAGGACCGGCTTCAGGAGCAGGAATTCCTCGCCGCCTGCATTAAGTGCGGCCAGTGCGTCCAGGTGTGCCCGGTGGAGGCCATCCACCTCGCCGACCTGATCGATGGGGTCGGGATCGGCACCCCCTACATCCAGGCCCGGGACCAGGCCTGTGATTTCTCCTGCGACGGCCTGCAATGCGTCCTCGCCTGCCCCACCGGCGCCCTCACCCACGACATCAACTATCCTGCCCAGGCGCGCATGGGGCTAGCACGGCTCTCCCGCCCCGAGGCCTGCCTGGCGGTCCTGGGTCAGGGCTTCAAGGGCCAGGCCCGGGGCCCCGGCTTCACCGGCAAGCTGCGTTACGACGAGGTGGACCGCTGGAATCCCACCCAGGTCGCCGACCAGCCTTACGACCTGGCGTTATGTGACCTCTGCCTGCGGCAGTGCCCTATCGAGATCCGCCTCGCCCAGTGCGCGGCGGGCAAGCCACCCTCGGGCGATGCCAACCAGTGTCCCCCCCGCGCCGCCATCCGCCTGGAACCCCAGGCCAAGGGTGGCGCCCTGCCCGTCGTCCTCGACGGCTGCGTCGGCTGCGGCGTCTGCGAAATGATCTGCCCCGTGGAGCCCGCCGCCATCGTCATCGACATCGACCGCGTCACCGACGTGGCACCCGCCGTCTGAGGTCGCCGCCATGAGTTACATCGTCGATTCCCTGCGTCAGATCATCGGCCTGGACGCCGTCAAGCCCGGCCCCGACGACCGCCGCCCCGAGGTGGTCGAGATCATGACGGAGAAACGCAAGGAGAAACTGACCAAGGACGGGCTCCGCGCCGTGGAGGCCGGACGGGCCCAGGCCGCGGATCGGCATAAATGGCGCAACCGTCGCTGGGTGACCCTGATCATCGCCAACCTGTTATTCGTCGTCTCCTATTATTTTGATGTCCAACTCCTGGAGGGCGCCCTCACCGCCTCGCGCCTGGTCGGCTTTCATATGGCCGACCTCAACTCCGCCCTCCAGGTGATCCTGGCTTATAAGCATGTGGTCCTGAACCTGGTTATCGGCACGG
This sequence comes from Gammaproteobacteria bacterium, assembly GCA_009928645.1. Lineage (GTDB taxonomy): Bacteria > Pseudomonadota > Gammaproteobacteria > Chromatiales > Chromatiaceae > M0108. The sequence continues at coordinate 15,190 of SACH01000031.1, forward strand.
TGACGGTCTTCATCATGTGGTTGCTGCTGGGCGGGCGCACCTTCTGTTCCTGGGCCTGCCCCTATCACCTCCTGGCGGAAGGGGCGGAGAAGATCCATCTCTGGCTGGCCAAGCGCAACTTGGCCGTGGATCTCAGGTTCCACCGCATGGGTCGCGTCTTCTTTTACCTGCTGTTCGTGGTGCTGACGGTAGTCACCGGCTACACCCTCTTCGAGACCATCTCCCCCACCGGCATCCTCAGCCGCGCCCTCATCTATGGCCCCGGCCTGGCCCTGCTCTGGGTGCTGGCCTTGCTGCTGTTCGAGGTCTTCGTTTCCCGCCGCGCCTGGTGCCGCTATGTCTGTCCCATCGGCATCACCTATGGCCTGGTGGGGGTCCTGTCGCCGGTGCGGGTGCAGTACAGCGTCAAGGATTGCCATCACGAGGGTGATTGCCGCGCCATCTGCATGGTGCCCCATGTCCTGGATGTCACCATCCGCGGCCGGGCACGCACGGTGCTGACGGACATCGGCGCCGACTGCACCCGTTGCGGTCTGTGCGTCGATATCTGCCCGACCGATTCCCTCAACTTCACGGTCAAGGGGCTGGATAAGGTACTCTGACCCCATGATCCATCTTGAACAACTCGTCAAACGCTTTCGCCGCCAGACCGTCCTCCAGGGCATTGACCTGGAGATCGAGCGCGGCCATCGCGTCGCCCTCATCGGCTCCAATGGCGCCGGCAAGACCACCCTCATCCGCTGCCTGCTAGGGGAATACCACTATCAGGGCCTGGTGACCATCGACGGGCTCGACCCCCGCCAACAGCGGGAGCGGGTCCTGGCCCGCATCGGCTTCGTGCCCCAGTTGCCCCCGCCCCTGCGCATGCCGGTGGGCCAGCTCCTGGCCTTCGCCGCCGGGGTCTGCCAGGCCGATCCGGCGCGGATGGTCGCGGTCGCCGGCCACCTGGGCTTGGATGTGGAGCGCTTTCGCCGCCACCCCTTCGTCAAGCTCTCTGGCGGTCAGAAGCAGAAACTGCTCATCAGTATCGCCCTGGGACGGGAGGCCGATCTCCTGATCCTCGACGAGCCAGCGGCCAACCTGGACCCCCAGGCGCGGCGTATCTTTTTCGACCTCCTGGCCCAGCGCCAGGACCGGGCCGCCATGCTCATCTCCAGCCATCGCCTGGACGAGGTGGCGGCCCTGGTCAACCGGGTCATCGAACTGGACCAGGGCCAGGTGGTGCTGGACGACCGGGTGGCGGACCTGGTGGATCTCAGCAGCCGCCTGGCCTGCCACCTGGCCCTGACCCGCGCCGACGAGGCCTTCGCTCGCGCCATTGCCCCCTGGGGCTTTACCTCCCCGGATCAGGGCCTGACTTGGCAGGGCCAGGTGCCCGGCGCCGACCGGCTGCGTTTCCTCGGGATGGTGTCGCGTTACGCGGCCCTCATCGGCCGTCTCACCCTGGAGGAGACGCGATGACCAACCCCAGGGGCAGGCGTTGCCCACGTTGGTTGCAGCCTGGCTTCCGCTGGCTGGGCTGGTTGGTCATGCCGTTGTTGCTGGCGATGGGCGTGTTGAGCCTGGCCGGCTGCGGTGATCCCGGCACCGGTCCCGTCGACGTGAAGTGGGACCGGGTCACCTGCGAGCGCTGCCGCATGGTCCTCTCCGCCCGCGACTACTCTGCCCAGATCCGCATCTTCAAGGCGGACGGCAAGTCCACGCTGCACTTTTTCGACGACATCGGCTGTGCCGTCATCTGGCTGGACGAACAGCCCTGGCGTGAGGACCCGCGGACCCAGATTTGGGTTACCGACTGGCGCAATGGCACCTGGATCGATGCCCGCACCGCCCATTACCTCCCCGGCAAGGAGACCCCGATGCAATACGGGCTGGGCGCCCAGTCCGAGCCGGCAGCCAGGGCCCTCGACTTCGCGGCCGCCAGGAAGCACATCTATGAGGTCGAGGCGCGCTTCAACACGCCCATCTTCAATCCTGGTGCCATCGCCCCAGCCTCAACCTCAGACAGCGCCGCCGCCACCAGCGGAGATTTAGCTCAAGGCACTGCCAACACTTCTGCTCCAGATGCCACCGGAGCGGAAGCCGCCCCCGCCGTCGCCAATGCTGACGCCAGGGTCCCAGCGGGAGCTGGCAACCCGATCCCTCCAAGAGCACCCGCTCCCAGCACCTCCGCTCCGGTTACCGGCCCGGCCACTCCGGACCAGGATCACCGCCACCAGCACCTGCACATCACCGAATGAAAAACTTCTGGCTCACCGCGCAAACCGACATCCTGGAATCCCTGCGCGCCAAGTGGTTCCTGGCCTACACCTTCATCTTCGGCGGCCTGGTGGCTCTGCTCTTCGTCTTTGGCCTCACTGAGTCCCGGGTCATGGGCTTCACCGGGCTGTCGCGGCTGATGGTGACCTACATCCAGCTCGCCATGGCCATCCTGCCGGTCTTCGTCCTCATCACCACGGTGCGTTCGGTGGCCGGCGACCGGGAGGCGGGCATCTACGAGTACCTGCTTTCCCTGCCCATCGGCCTGGCCCCCTGGTACTGGGGCAAGATTGGCGGCCGCTTTTTGGTGGTTTTTTTGCCCGTATTCCTGGCCATGGTGGCCGCCATTGCCTGGGGCGCCAGCCGCGGGGCGGAAATTCCCTGGGCCCTGTTCGTCTATTACACTGGCCTGCTCATGGCCCTGGCCTGGTGCTTTCTCGGCCTGGCCATGCTCCTCTCCACCCTCACCCGCTCCGCGGACGTCGCTCAGGCCTCGGCCTTCGTCCTCTGGCTGACCCTCCTGCTGTTCCTCGACCTCATCCTGCTCGGCGTTATGATCCGTGGCCAACTCCCGCCGGAGACGGCCGTCGCCATCGCCCTGATCAATCCCCTGCAGGTCTTCCGCACCGCCGCCATGCTGCTTCTCGACCAGCACCTGGTGATGCTCGGTCCCTCGGCCTACGTCATCCTCGACGCCTTCGGCCAGGCCGGTTACATCCTCTACGCCCTCCTCTACCCCATCCTGGTCGGCACCCTGAGCGCCTGGGCGGGCTTTAGCCTCTTCAAGCGCAGCGATCTGCCCTGAATGATTTTTTGATCTGCCCTGACTGAGGTCACCGGCAACGCGTTACATTCCCCCGCAGGATGCGTCTTAAGCCATTGGCGCATGATGTCGTTGCCGCGGGTTTGCCAGCCGAGGCCGGCCGTCTTCAGGGCAGCCAACACGTCCGTGTCGCAGCGGAGCGGCATCGGCTGCTAGCGTGGGGCTTTCTGCGAACCGTGTCCGCGAAGCTGGGTGACGAATACCTCAACACCGTCGCTGTGACAGACCCTATTCTGTGACCAGATCGAGGTCTCGTCGGCTGTGGACGGCCGGTACTCTTCGGGCGCATCGACAATCAACTTGTCCCAGTCTTGTTGATCGTTGGCCCCCCGCCGCGCGAAGGCATCCAGCCATTGCTTGAACTCCGCCGGGGGGAGCGGTTTGGCATAGAGATAACCCTGGACCTCGTCGCAGCCCATGAGACGTAGTTGCTCCGCCAGGGCGGCGTCCTCGACTCCCTCGGCGATGGTCTTGAGTTTTAGGCCACGGGCAATCTCGATCATCGCCTGCACGATGGCGCGGTCTTCGGCATCCCGCGAGAGATTGATGACGAAGGAACGGTCGATCTTGAGTTTGTCCACCTTGAAACGCTTCAGATAGGCCAGGCTGGAATAGCCGGTGCCAAAGTCATCGATAGACAGCATGATCCCCTGTACCTTCCAGCCCGCCACGATGGCGAGGATGCTGGTTTCGTGTTGGAGCAGAAGGGACTCGGTCAGCTCCAGGTCCAGACAGGCGGGGTTGAGGCCACTGTCAGCCAGTGCCGCCTGGACATCCGCAACGACCTGCCCCTGGCGAAACTGGACCGCCGACAGGTTGACCCCAACCACCAGGTCCGGCCAGCCCGCGGCTTGCCAGGCGGCGACCTGGCAGCAGGCTTCGTGCAGGGCCCAGCGGCCGATGGGCACGATCAGTCCACTCTCCTCCGCTTCGGGGATGAAATCCGTTGGCAGTTTCAGCCCCTCACCGGGGCGGCGCCAACGGATCAGGGCCTCGACACCGACCACCCGCCCGCTATGCAGATTCACCTGGGGCTGGTAGTGCAGCTCGAATTCCCGGTTGACCAGGGCTAAGCGGAGTGCATCCCGAGTCAGCACGAAACGGATCAGGGCCGCGTTCATGCCCGGCTCGAAGAACCGGTAGCTGTTCTGCCCGACCTTTTTCGCCTCATTCAGGGCCATGTGCGCATTGAGCATCAGGCTTTCCGGGTCATCGCCATCCTGCGGAAACAGGGCGATCCCGATCGACAAGGCCGTGAACAGCCGCAGACCGTCCACCTCGTGGGGTTCGGCGATACTCGCCTGGACCCGCTCACAAATCTCCGCCAGGTGCATGCTGAAGTTGTCCTCTGGCAAGCCCTGCAAGATCAGCATGAACTCGTCAGCGGAGAGACGGCACAGGGTATCCTCGGCGCGCAAGTCCTGGCTCAGTCGCTGGGCCACGCTCTGGAGTAAACGATCCCCGGTGGCATGACCGAAGGTGTCGTTGATGTACTTGAACTTGTCCAGGTCGAGATAGAGGACGGCCAGGCGGGTCTGGCGCCGCTGGGCGCTGGCCAGGGCCTGGCGCAAACGATCCTGACCCAGTAGCCGGTTCGGCAGACCGGTCAAGGGGTCTTTGTAGGCCAGGAACTCGATGCGCTCCCGAGCCCGTTTCTGTTCGGTGATATCGTTCCAGACCACATGGAGCAGGTCCTTGTCCCCTTGCCGGATCACCGTCAGCGTGATCCGGGCGATGAAGGGCTCGCCGTTGGCCCGCCGGTGCTCCCACTCGAACTCGTTCGCCCGCTGCGCGAAGGCGAGACGGATCAGTTCCTCCGCCTTCTCGGCGGACCCCCGGCCGTCCGGTTGCAGGGGCGGGGAGATATCCGCCGGGGTCAGGCCAAGAAAGCGCTCAACGCGCTCGATACCCAGCATCGCCAGGGCGGCACGGTTGGCGGCGGTGAACCGGCCGTCCTCCACGAGCAAGGTGGCCTGGCGGCTCTCCTCGAACAGGGTGCGAAAGCGCTCCTCACTGTCCCGCAAGACCGCCTCCGCCCGTTGGCGGGCGGTAATGTCGCGGGAGATGACCAGAAAGCGGTCCTCCTCACCCCAGGCCTGGGGTTTCCTCGCAACCGAACGCTCGAACCAGTGCGGGCCATCCGCCATGGGCAATTCAATGACCTGTCCCTGGCTAAAGCCCGTCCGCTCGGCTTCCTCGATGGCCGCCAGACAGGTCTGGGCCGCGGCGGCGGGCATGACCTCCGCCAGGTTTTTGCCGATCAGGTCCGCGGGGGCCAGCAGCAAATTCCCGCTCTGGCTGGCGTGAACCGCCAGGTAACGGCCGTCCCGGGACATCTCGAACAACAGGTCCGGCAAGGCCTGGAGCGTGACCTCTAGTTGGTTGCGCGTGGCATAGAGCCGTGCGTAAGGCTGTAGCACCGTGTCCACGAACAGGGCACGGTAGAGGAAGAGGTAGGCAATGACTTTATAAAGGTGCCCCGTCAGGTTGTAAATGTCCGTGACGCTGGCGTAAAGGGTGAAGCAGAACTCGCCCATGGCCATGATCGCCGCCGCGGCGAGCAGGCTACTGGCGGCGAAGGTCCGCGGCCGCTGGAGATGCCGCCAGAAGAGAACCGCGGCCAGCAGATAGACAGCGACCAGGAGGTATTCCGTGGCGATTTTGAAGCGCGTCAGCCCCTCACCGGGGATGAAGGTGCGCGGCAGCCAATCCTGGCGATAAAGGAACAACAAACTGATGCCCAGCACCAGGATCAGGACGGCCCCCAACAGGCCCAGGGCCTGTCGCTGGCTGATCGGTTGCCCCCATGGCAGGATGGCGACGGCGAGCAGGGCCAGCGCCGCCAGGACCCGTGCCGCCACCCAGAAATTGATGGCCTTCTCCACCCCCGAGGGGGTGACGAAGTCCGGCATGCCAAAATAGGAGAGGGTATGCGCCAGGTCCAGCAGGGCCACGCCGAGGAAGGTACAGGCCAACAGCAGGATGTTGCGGGAGCTTTCCGCCCGGGGCATGTTCCAGCCGATGGCAAAGATCAGCCCACCCACCACGATCGCCAGGGTCTCCAGGGCGGTATGCAGGGGTAGGTATTGGGCGATGCCGGTGAGGTCCGCCGGGACTGGCATGATCCAGACCAGGAACAGCAGGATACCGAGCAAGGCCAGGGTCCAGGCCGCTGGTTGGGCTTCGTCGTGATGACTGGGGTGGATCTTCATGGGCGCAGGCTCAGTTATGAGAATAAGCAGGTACTCGCCGCCTTCATCAAAAACCGTCTCTGCTCCAGGTGGGACCCTCGACGCGGCGGATGGTCCGGCAAGAGCCCTGATCTGTCCAATACCAATTCCGCCAGGATATGATACCTTCCAGGCATCATGATCAAACTGCAACAGCTATTGCATGCCTTGGAGCTGAGCCGCTACGGCAATTTTCACCGCACGGCCGAGGTGAAGCACCTCTCCCAGCCCGCGCTGTCACGGAGTATCCGCAATCTGGAGGCTCGTCTGGGGGTGCCGCTCTTCGACCGCCAGCGCACGGGGGTCACGCCAACGCTCTACGGTGAGGCCCTGTTGCGCCGCGCCGCGGCCATCCTTGAGCAGACGCAGGAGCTGGAGCGCGAGATCGAGTTGCTGCAAGGGCTCGACAAGGGATACCTTGCCGTCGCCCTAGGGGCTTACGCGGCAGATTTGTCCGCCGGGCGGGCCGTCAGCGAACTGCTCCAACGGCACCCCAAGCTGCGGTGCCGGGTCATGCTGAGCAGTTGGCGGCAGGTGGCCGAACGGGTGCGCGAGCGATCGGTCGATCTCGGGGTGGCTGAGATCAGTACCCTGAACGCAGACCTGGACTTGCAGGTCGAGTCTATCGGCGCGCACGCCCTGGTCTTCTATTGCCGGCGCGGGCACCCGTTGCTCGCCCGCGCGACGATCTCGAAGGCGGACCTCGATGCCTTCCCCCTGGCATCCATCCGGGTCCCGCCCCGCGGGGCTAGTCTGATGCCAGGCAAGAGCAGTCTGGACGCCGACACGGGCGACCTGATCCCCCAGGTCGAAGTGGACGAGTTGGCGACCGCCAGATCCCTGATACTGGGTAGCGATGCCATTGGTCCCGCGGCCCCGGTACAGATCGAGCCCTGGCTGCGGAGTGGGGAGTTGGCCGTCCTGCCCTTCCGGCCGCCCTCGTTTCAGCTCAACTATGGATTCATCTATCTTAGAAACCGGCTGCCAACACCGGCCGCGGTGCGGTTCATGTCGGTCGTGCGGGAGATCGAGGCCAACCTGACCATCCGCAACCGCCTACTGATGGACGAGCTGTTTCCGCAATCTGCCGATCCTGGCCCCAATGCAGACCGGGAATCTCGATAGCATTGCTCTTCGACACAGTATTTGATCCCGTTAGCGTCAGCATGACATCACTACCCGGTTGCGTCCCGTCGCTTTGGCCTGATACAGGGCAGCATCGGCGCGGTTGAGCCAGGCATCGGCGCTTTCCGGGGGGCGGAATTGCGCCACGCCAAAGCTGGAGGTGACCTGGCCGACCTCGGGAAAGGGGTCCGCGGCGATCAGGGCACGCAGCTTCTCCGCCAGGTGCTGGGCCTGGGTACCGTCGCAATGGGGCAGCAAGACGACGAACTCCTCGCCACCCCAGCGGGCCAGCATATCAACCCCGCGCAGATGCTCCCGGACCCGCTGGCTGAGGGCGATCAGAACCTGGTCACCCACTAAGTGGCCATGAGAATCGTTGATCGCCTTGAAGTGGTCGATATCGAACAACAATAGGGACAAGGGCTCGCCGTAGCGCCCCACGCGCTGGATCTCCGCCACCACGACCTGCTTGAAGTGGCGCCGGTTCCAGACCCCGGTGAGGGCGTCGGTGGTGGCCAGGCGCTGGAGTTCCTCATTGGCGGCCCGGAGTGCCTCATTGGCCTGTTCCGTGAGGTCACGCGCCTGACGCAATGCAAGCTCATGGCGTTTGCCCTCACTGATGTCCCGCGACACCCCCAGGAGTTGGTGGAGCACACCGTCCGGACCCACCAGGGGGAGGACCATCACATAGCACCAGATGGTGGACCCATCCTTACACCAATACTCCAAGTCTCCCCGGAAGGGCTCCAGGGGCAGGCCTGCCTGGGTCCGGGCGTGTAATTCCTGAAAGTAACCCAGGCTCTTGGCTCGTGACTCCGGGGGATGGATCTCCTCCAGCGGCTGGCGCATGGCCTCGGCGGGGGTGAAACCACGGAGTTTCTCGATGGCGGGGCTGACGTAGGAGATGGTCCCGTCAGGTTCGATGGTCCAGACGACATCCAGGGCGTTTTCCGCCAGCAGCCGGTGCCGCCCCTCACTGGTCCGGAGTTGTTCCTCGGCCAGTTTGCGGGCGGTGATGTCGCGGATCAGCATGATGAACTCAGGCTCGGCCACCTCCGGCCCACCCAGCCGGGCGATCGACAGTTCATGCCAGATCGGACCCTGGGGCAAGGGCAGCGCGTAGCTGGCGCCCCGGTGATAGCCCTCCCGCGCCGCCTCTTCCAGGGCGGCGAGAATCACCCGCGCGGCCTCCGGGGGCAGGAACTCCCTGACGGGCCGGCCGAGGAATTCCGCCGGGAGGAGGATGAGGCGACTGGGGTCCACCGTGTGACATTCCCTGGCCCGGCCCGCGCGATCCACCCGCAACAGCAGATCCGGCAAGGCATTGACCGTGGCTTCCAGGCGCGCCTTGGCCTCGCGCAGCGCGCCCTGGACGCGCTCGCGCTCGCGAATGTCCTCCTCCAGCGCCGCCCGCGCCTGGCCCAGGTCGTACTCCAGGCGCTGGGCGTTCATGATCACCTGGCTCAGGGCAACCAGGAGCGAGGCCAGAACCACCAACAAAAGCCATTCACCCTGATAAGCCGGACCGGCGAGAAAGTCGGTGAGGGGCGGCGCGAAGAACCCGGCATAGAGGGCGCGGCCGAGGTCGGCCGTGGCCAGCACCAGCCACAGGGCCGCTTGCAGGCGATCGGCGGAACCGAAGTAAGGCGGTCGCCGCGTCAGGAGGACCCCGGCCAGCCAGAGCATCCAGACGGCATTGAACACCGCGTTGATCATGATACGGGCGTTGAGGTTGGGGTCCCCTTAGCTGAACCAGAACAACAGGGCCACGTACCCCAAGGAGCCGACGATGTCCCAATGCCCCCGGGGCGACAGTCCCCGGAAAATCAGGGTACCGCGCAGAAAGAGCATGCCCTTGGCGAGGAGCAGGTAATTGGCCAGGACGATGGTCAACCAGGGCGAAAACCGATCCCGGGGCAGCAGGAAGAGCAGTGACGACAGGCAGCCACAAGCCACCCCGGCGACCCAGTACCCGAAACCGGGATAGGTCCGGCGCGTCCAGAGGATGACGGCCATGCTCAGGGCGATCGCCAGGGCCACCGTTAGGGCCACAATGATCAGGGTTATGGTGTCCATCCGCCAGCCAATCAGTTCCTCGATTCAGTGTCTCGCCACAGTTTCAGTCGCGCGTCACAGTGAGTAGCTGGCGACCCAGACCCGGTTGCGTCCCGCCGCCTTGGCCTGGTAAAGGGCATCATCGGCGCGGTTGAGCCAGGCATCGGCGCTTTCCGGGGGGCGAAATTCCGCCACGCCGAAGCTGGAGGTGACCTGGCCGACCCCGGGAAAGGGCTCCGCGGCGATCAGGGCGCGCAGCTTCTCCGCCAGGCGCTGGGCCTCTTCGCCCCCGCAATGGGGCAGCAGGACGACGAACTCCTCACCACCCCAGCGCGCCAGCATATCGACGCCGCGCAACTGATCCCGGACCCGGTGGCTGAGGGCGATCAGCACCTGGTCACCCACCAGGTGGCCGTGAGTATCGTTGATGGCCTTGAAGTGGTCGATGTCGAACAGCAGCAGCGACAAGGGCTCGCCGTAGCGCCCGGCGCGCTGGGTCTCCGCCGCCACGACGGTCTCGAAGTGGCGCCGGTTCCAGACCCCGGTGAGGGTGTCGGTGGTGGCGAGACGTTGGAGTTCCTCATTGGCGGCCTGGAGCGCCTGGTTAGCCTGTTCCGCGATGTCCTGGGCTTGGCGCAATTCGAGCTCATGACGTTTGCGCTCGCTGATGTCCCGCGATACCCCCAAAAGCTGGCGGAAAGTACCCTCGGCATCCTGCCGCGGGTAGATCATGACATCGCCCCAGACGGTCGAGCCGTCCTGACAGCGATATTCCAGTTCACCCCGGAAGGGCTCCAGGGGGAGACCAGACAAGGCCCGGGTCTGCACTTCCTGGAAATAATGGCGGTAGCGGGCCAGGGAGGCCGGGGTGAGAACTTCCTCCGGTGCCTGGCGCATGGCCTCGGCCGGGGTGAAGCCCCGCAGTTTCTCGACGGCGGGACTGACATAGGAAAGGGTGCCGTCAGGCTCGATGGTCCAGATGACATCCAGGGCGTTCTCGGCCAGCAGCCGGTGCCGCTCCTCACTGATGCGCAACCGCTCCTCGGCCAGGTGGCGGTCGGTGATGTCGCGGATCAGCAGGATGAACTCGTGCTCAGCCGACGCTGGCCCCCCCAGCCGGGCGATCGACAACTCGTACCAGATTGGTCCCTGCGGGGTGGGCAAGGAGTAGCTGGCGCCCTGGTGATAGCCCTCCCGCTCCGCCTCTTCCAGGGCGGCGAGGATCACCCGTGCGGCCTCCGGGGGCAGGGCCTCGGTGATCGTCCGGCCCAGGAAGGCGACCGGGGGCAGGGAGAGTCGAGCGGGGTCCGCCGCGTGGAATTCCAATGCCCGTCCCTCGCGATCCACCCGTAACAGCAGATCCGGCAGGGCGTTGATCGTCGCCTCCAGGCGCTCCTTGGCCTCGCGCAACGCGCCCTCGACGCGCTCACGCTCGCGGACATCCTCCTCCAGCGCCTCCCGGGTTTGGCGCAGGTCGTACTCCAGCCGCTGAGCGTTCATGACCACCTGGCTCAGGGTGACCAGGAGTGAAGTCAGAATCAGCAGCAGGATCCACTCGCTCTGATAAGCGGGGGCGGCCAGGTAGTCCGCCAGCGGGGGGGCCAGGATGCCGATATAGAACGCCCGCGTTAGATCGACGACGGTCAGCACCGCCCAGATGCCCGCCTGCCAGCGATCGAAGGAGCCAAAATAGGCTGGGCGCCGGATCAAGAGCACTTGGAACAACCGCAACGTCCAAACGGCGCTCAAAAGATTGGACGCCGCGACGCGGGCATTGAGACTGGGCTCGACGTAAGTGAACCAGAAGAAGAGGGCGAGAAAGACCAGGGAGCCGGCGAGATCCCAGCGGACCTGGACCGGTTGGCTGCGAAAGATCAGGGTGCCGCGCAGATAGAGGATCAGCTCGGCATAGAGCAGATAGTTGGCGAGGATGATGGTCAGCCAGGGGGGGAATTGCTCCCGCGGCAGCAGGAAGAGCGCCGCTGCCAGCACCCGGCACCCCGACCCGGCCAGCCAATAGCCGAAGCCGGGATAGATGCGACGCGTCCAGAAGACCACGGCCATGCTGAAGCTGACGGCCATGGCGACCACCAAGCCGGCGATGATCAGGGTTCTAGTGTCCATTCCGCTCCAGGTAAAGCCACGGGGCCGGATCGCATCGCCGGGCGGGAGGAACGGCTACCCTCCTCTGACGCTTGCTTAGAGTATAAATGTAGCGAGGCGAAGGGTGTTTTGCTGATCGCAATCTGACCTGGCGCTTGGTCAGCGGTTGGCTGCTATCATCAACCCTTGCTGGCAGCGCCAAGTTCGAGCCCCCGTGCCGAGACGATGGAATTCCCGGGCATGACCCCTTACCCAACACCTCCGGAAACGAGCAGATTGTCTGGCCACCAAGACCCGGTCGCGTTGGCACCGTCAGACCCCACCCGGGATCACCCCGCTGGCGGTGGGCCCGTCACCGACCCTGAGACCACCGCAGCGACCGCGTGGGACCCGGGAGCCGGACTACCCCCACTCTTCAGGGACTTCGGCACCTGGCTCCTGATCCTCAATGGCCTGCTGTTAGCGGGCTTCCTGTCCTGGCTGTCGTTCCGGGGCGGGGATGAGGCCCGGATCCGTCTCATCGGTGACCTGACCTTTCTCTTCTTCGGGCTCTGCCAGGTCGGCATGGCCTGGCGCGCGTCCCTGTCACCGGGCCTTGACCGGCGGACACGCCGGGGATGGCGGTGGTTCACCCTGGGCTTCGCTTTTTACCTGTTCGGGAGTGGCTGGTGGTTCTATTACGAAGTGATCCTGGGTACTGACCCCTTCCCCTCCTGGGCCGATCTAGGCTATCTGGCCCTCTACCCCCCGCTGTTGGTTGGCATCGCCTACTTCCTGCGCCCCCGGGAAAGCCGTGCCGAGCGGATCCAGTTCTGGCTGGATCTGGGCGTGGTCGCCATCGGTGCGGGGAGCCTGGTGTGGTATTTCCTGCTCTGGCCCATTGCCAAGGGCGACTATGAGGATACCCTGGCACTGGTCCTGACCCAGGCCTACCCGCTCTTCGACACCTTGCTCTTGGTCGGGATCGCGGCCCTGCTGCTGAAACGTCGCGCCGACCGTTCCGCGGTGCCCATCGCCTGGCTGGTGGCGGGGCTGATCGCCTTCTTCATCGCCGATACCCGCTACGCCTACGACACCGCCCAGGGCAGCTATCTCTCCGGCGGCGTTACGGATATTTTCTATCACCTTTCCTCCTATCTGACGATGGTCGCCGCCTGGCGGGAGTACCGCGGCATCACCCCCGCCCCACGCCGCGGGCGCTGGTGGAACGTCGAATGGTTGCTGACCCTGCTGCCCTATCTCGCCGTGGCCGCCGTCTATGGCCTGCTCCTGACGCTGGCCTTTGGCGGGTCAGCCGCCGGCCATCAAGGCCCAGGTGATGAGGCCCTGAGCGGGACCATCCTGGCGGCGGTGGTCATCGCCGCCCTGGTCATGATCCGTCAGTGGGTGGCGACGTGGGAGATCGCTCGCCTGCAGGCTGCGCAGGCGGTGCGGGAGGCCGAGGAGAAGCTGCGGGTGCGTGAGGAGCTCTGGCGGACCATCATCAAGACCTCGCCGGACGGGATCGCCATCACCTCCGCGGCGGGTTACGCCCAGGAGATCTCCGACTCCGCCCTCAGCCTGCTGGGCTATACCGATCCCGCTGACATTATCGGTCGTTCTCTCTACGAGTTTATCGACCCCGCCTACCATGCCAAGGCACGTGAACGGCTGGAGCAATTGTTCGTCGGGACGAAAAGTGGCATCACCGAATATCAGATGGTCCGGCGGGATGGCAGCCGCTTTTATGCCGAGGCCAACTCCGAATTGCTGCGCGATCAGGACGGCCAGCCGCTGGGGATCGTCATCGTCGTGCGCGATAGCACCGCCCGCAAGGCGATCGAGGAGCAACTCCTCGCCGCCGAGGAACAGTCCCGGCGCCTGGCCGAGCGCCTGGAACTGGCCCTGGAATCGGGCGAGATCGGCTTCTATGAGGCCAATGTCAAAACCCAGACCCGCTACCATTCCGCCAGAAATCTGCAACAACTCGGATACCTGCCCGATGAATGGTCCGACCGGCTGGACGAATGGAGTAGCCGCATCCACCCCGACGATTACCCGCGCGTCATGCAAGGCGGCTGTTGGGGGGACTCGGGTAGCAAAAACTATGCCTTTGAATACCGCCTGCGCCACAAGGACGGCTCCTACCGCTGGTTTCTCGACCGCGGCAAGGTCGTCGAGCGCGATGAGTCCGGCGCGTTGGTGCGCGCCGTGGGCACGCACATCGACATCACCGAGCGCAAAAACGCCGAACAGGCCCTGATGGCGGCCAAACAGCAGGCCGAGGCCGCCAACCGAGCCAAAAGCGCCTTCCTGGCCAACATGAGCCACGAGATCCGTACCCCCATGAACGGCATCATCGGCATGGCGCAACTGGCGATGCGCACCGACCTGGATCCCCGCCAGCGCGACTATGTGCGCAAGATCGAGAACTCGGCCCGCTCCCTGCTGGGCATCCTCAACGACATCCTGGACCTGTCGAAGATCGAGGCGGGCAAGCTGGAGACCGAGCGGACGCCCTTCGATCTGACCCTGTTGGTGGAGAAGGTCATGCACCTGGTGGAGGTCGCCGCCCATGACAAGGGCCTGACCCTCAGCCTTGACTATGCCCCCGACCTGGAGCGCTTGTTTGAGGGCGATCCCCTGCGCCTCTCCCAGATCCTCACCAACCTGCTGAGCAATGCCGTCAAGTTCACCGCGGCGGGCGAGGTCCACCTGGCCATCCGTCAGCCCGCCGCCGGACGCTTGCGCTTTGAGATCAGCGACACGGGCATTGGCCTGACCACCGAGGAACGGCAACGCCTCTTCCAGGCGTTCTCCCAGGCGGATTCCAGCACCACCCGCAAGTTTGGCGGCACCGGCCTGGGCCTGATCATCACCAAGCAGTTGGTCGAACTGATGAACGGCACCATCGAGGTGACCAGCGAGCCCGGCCAGGGCAGTTGCTTCAGCGTCGAGATCGCGGCCCCCGTCCACAGGGGGCCTATTTCCGTGGTGGCCGGCGCGGCGCCGGGCGTCCCCGCCGGCCTGGCTGACGTGGCCGAGGCCCAGGGGGCCAGCGCCAACGTGGCTATCGCCTCTTCCCTAGCCACGGATTGGCACCCTGATCAGTCCCAGGATCAGTCCCCCGATCGTTTCCATGACCAGTCCCATGGTCAATCCCAAGGTCTGTCTCAAGATCAGTTCCATTCTCAGTCTCCGGATCACTCCCCTGATCAGTCCCGTGAGCAGTTCCACGCGCATTCTCCCGATCAGCCCCCTGATCGGCCCGGGGTCGATCCCCAGGCCCAGCCCCAGCACGCCCCATCATCGCCGAGGCTGGCCGGTAAACGCCTGCTGTTGGCCGAGGACAACCTGCTCAATCAAGAAATCGTCCTGGGTTTCCTGGAGGATAGCGGCCTGCGGATCGATATCGCCGGCGATGGCCAGCAGGCGGTGACGTTGTTCCAGACCACAGCCTATGACCTGGTCCTGATGGATATCCAGATGCCCATCATGGATGGCTACGAGGCCAGCCGGCGCATCCGGGCCCTCGACTCCCAGATGCCCATCATCGCCCTGACCGCCAACGCCTTCAGCGAGGACATGGAAAAGTCCCTTCAGGCCGGCATGAACGAGCACCTCAGCAAGCCCATCGATCGGGAACAACTCCTGGAGGTCTTGAGCAAATTCCTGGCCCCCACTCCCCAGGCGATTGAACGGGCTCAGGCCGGTGAGCCGGCGGGCGAGGACCGGGCGCGGGATTTTCCGATCAGCCCGACGGCCACGGAAGGTTCACTCCCCGCGCCCGGCCCAACCCTAGCCACGGGCGAATGCCACCTTGACCCCGCGCAAGGTCAGGCCCTGATGGGTGGCAACGTCACCCTCTACACCAAGATCCTGGGTGATTTTGTCCAGGCTTATGACCACCTCCAGCTTGACCTCGCCACCCCGGATGACCGCCGCACCCTGCACAGCCTGAAAGGCTTGAGCGGTCAGATCGGTGCCGACCACTTGCGGGAACTGGCCATCGCGTTGGAGCAGCGGACGGAAGACCGCGCCCTCCTGGCCGACTTCCAACGGGAATTGACCGCGGTCCTGGCCGACATCCGTGCCTTCCTCGCCACCCGAACCGCTCCTGAGACGCCACCTCGCAAGGAGTCAGCCAGCCCGGTGCTGATCCAGCAGCTCTTCGAGGAAATCCGGGACCAGGCCCGCGCCAGTAACTCCCGCAACTGCCGGGCGGCCATCGACCGGTTGCGCCAACTGCAACTCGCGCCCGAAGATGAGGCCCGCCTCAACCAGGCCAGCGAACTGCTCAACGAGCGCAATTACCAGGCTTTGGCCAGGCTCTAGCTTCGCTTTCAAGTAGGCCTCCATCAGAATCGAAGTGTTCCTTGGTGGAGGCGCTTTCCTTGAGGGTTACCCCCCGCCATTGCTTGATAAAGTCGTCCGGGGTCAGATGGCATCGTAAAACGGCCGCGCCGTTCCGCGGTGGGTCTTGGGGACAAGATTTATCACGTACGGTAACTTTTCCTTGCCATGGGGCAATCGAGTCGTTAATTTGTACCGTACTGTAGCTTTTTTAGGGACACGGCCATGACCGACGAAGACAGCCTTTACGGTACGGTCCAGACCGCCGAGGAACTCGGCCGCGTGGCGCGCACCCATCGCAAGCAGCGGCGCCTGACGCTGGAGACGGTCTCCGGGCTCGGTAACCTGAGCACGCGTTTCCTTTCGGAGTTTGAGCGGGGCAAGGAAACTGCCGAGATCGGCAAGGTCCTCAAGGCGCTGCGCACTTTGGGGCTGGAGGTGATCATCCAACCGCGCGGGCGGGCGATGCCGGTGCACAGGGCTGACCAGGCGCGTGAGGAGACCCCATGAGCGACCCCGACCGCCTCAACGTCTGGCATGAGCAGCGCTTGGTCGGTGAGCTCTGGCGTAACCAGATCGGGGGCATCGGGTTTCGCTACGCTCCCGGCTGGGCCGCCGGCGGTGGCTTTGCCGTCTCCCGTTCCCTACCGCTGGCGGACCGGGAATTCGCCCCCGAGGAAGGCACCGCGCAGCACTGGTTTGCCAATCTGGCGGTTGTGTCGGAAGCGAGGCTGACCAGGATCAGCCGTTAGGCTGCATCCCTTGGCTTCTCTCCAGATTGATCGTCAACAACCGCGCCAGGATCACCTCGTCGGGCATGTCCGGGCTGTAGTCCTCCCAGCCATAGGCCGCCGCAACGGCGGCATCGAGGGTCAGGTGAGCCTGGTCCAGCCAGTGCGGACGCTGGTTGTAGAGGTTGGTCAGGGTCCGGGCCTTGAGATCCTTCTCATGGCCAGGCATGGGGATGATCCGGTCGGGGTAACCAGGGACCACCTCGGGCATCCGCTCCACCCAGTCGGGTGGGTTCAGCCAGTTCTCCCGATGCTCGTTTAGCCGTTGGGCCGCCTTGGCGATGGCCAAGGTCACAGGCCGCAGCTCCTGGGCCACGGTAGGCAGAACGACGCCATCCGCCAAGGTTTCGACCGGACCAGCGGTATCGGCCGGCGTCAGGCCCTCGGGGAAAGGAAAGGTCTCGAAGGTGGTGGTTGGGGTGTAGCGGGGATCGTTGCCGACCCCAAGCCAGGTACACAACCGCAGCGCCCAGAGTTCATGTAAGCGCGAGTGGAGGATACCGAAGGTGGTGTCGTCAGAGCGGGCAATGACTACGACTTGGCAATCAGGCAAGACGTATGCCGGCAGCCAGGTAAAAACCCTGTGCTTGGCGATACGTGGCGTAGCAATGTACCGAACACCTGATTGCCGAATCGCCAGCCTGAGTTTTGGCATTGCTTCTCCCAGTCGCCACCAGTTGCGTCGGCGTGTTTCCCGGTTTACTCGATCCCTCATAGGCTTGACAGTAGTGAGGACGTAATTGAACGGCTCCTCGTAAAGGGCTGCCTCGGCCTCCTGCCGTTCAGTGCCGAAGTCAACAATCCAGGTATCCGAGGATCGTCGGGTGATATCCAGCCCATTTCTCCACGGCTTAACGACTTCGGAGTTAGGGGCTCCATGAGGATTCGGCAGAACCAACCACTTTCGCGCCATCTCCGGAGAAACGGTAAAGGGACCATTCTGCTGGGTACCGATAAAAGACACTCCAGCGTTCGCGCTCAATCGGGTCGCCTTGGTGAGATCAACTGATTTCGCTGAGCCTGGCGTCAAGTCAGCATGAATGACCGCCGCTGTTTCCCCATTCAGCACAGCCTGATTTCCCTTTCCTTCCAGGGAGGAACTAAAGGTGTGGGGACCAAAGGCAACCAGCGATACCCTGACTGCCGCCCCGTCGTTGATCCAGGGTTCATCCGACCAGGCTTCGAAAATGCTACCGGTCTCTACAATCCGCTCCAGTACCCTGCGATTGGCGCCACCACGAATGCTATTGGTGGCGACCAAGCCGGCTAGCCTGACCTTGCCGGCATTGATCTGTGCCCGGGCCTTCTCAAACCAATAGGTCACGAGATCAGCCCCGCCAGGCACCCTTCCCTGATACTGAGAGCGGAGACGAGTCACATACTCAGCGCCGAGCGCGCCAAGCATCTTCTTATCCCCCAGGAAGGGTGGATTGCCAACGATGACATCCGCCTCTGGCCATTCTGGCTCGGTCCCATCCGGGTTCAGAATGGCATCCCGCAGTTGGATATTGT
>SACH01000653.1 GCA_009928645.1 Gammaproteobacteria bacterium
GAAGGTCGGCTCAGTATCGAATCCCATAGTCTCGGTCGGTCGATTGCAGATAATCCTGGCTCGTTCAGATGTTCGCAGGCTGGGCGCCGATATTTGCAGGTCGCTACAAACAGGATCAACACCGCACGAAATGCGGCGAATCGATTGAGTTCGGGGCCGCGACCGCCCGACATCGCGTCGCCCTCCCGAACCGATCCAGCCGGCTCAGGTCACCGCCGGGCATTGGTGCAGGTAGGAAGCATCCGAGAGTTGCCGCAGGACGAACTCGGCCACATCCGCCCGGCTGACGAGTCCGGCCATCAGGGTGGGGTCCGTGCCGCTGCGATAGTCGCCCGTGCGCGGACCGTCACCGAGCCCGCCGGGGCGCACGATGGTCCAGTCCAGTCCGCTCGCCTGAATGAGGCGCTCCTGTTCCGTCTTGGCTGCAATGATCGACTGCAACACCGTGTCCATGGCCTGCCGGAACTGCGCACTGACCTGCTCGCGACTGTCGCCTACCCCGAGCGAGGTCACGGCGACGAGCCGGCGCACCCCGTTGGACTTCATGGCCTCGATGATGCGCTGCGTGCCCCTCGCCTCGACCGGCTCGGCGCCGACCCCGGAGCCCAGTACGCAGATCACGGCATCTGCTCCCTGAACACAGCGGCTGGTCGCCTCCTGGTCCAGCACATCACCGCACACGACGTTCAAGCCTGGCCGCGCCTCGATCTTGGCGGGGTCGCGTACCAGTGCCGTCACGGTGTGACCGGACGCGAATCCCTGCTCAAGAACCTGTCGGCCGGTTCCACCGGTCGCGCCAAAAAGTGCGATCTGCATACTCGGATGTCCTCGAAATCTATGGTTTGCCGAGACGGTCACCGGTTCCGGCCATCAGGTCGACCCGGAAAATGATACCGCGTCGGTTCAACAAGAACCGGTAGCGTCGAGATCAATGTACCGCATCGCTTCCGCTTCAGAGTCCCGTCTCCTCCTGCCGGGTCTCCAACTGGCCGAGCGTTTCCAGATCCACGCCGTGCTGACCTTGCCGGTCACCGAGGCCGACCTCGAAGCGGTCCTGCGGGCTACGGAACCGCCTTAGCCGCGCTCAAGCACACGGCCGCTGCCCTTGCGGCGAATAACAGACGTAATCGCCGCATAATACACGGCGAATTGGTTGCATCCGCGAGGATGGTCGCCCATGATCTGCGGATGAACCGCGGTGATGATGAATACATCTGGCAAGCCGGCGACTGGCCGCACTGGCGCTACGACCTTGCGGCACTGGCCGGCCCGTTGGCTGAGGTCAGTCGCGCCCAGGGGCTGCTGCTGGGGCGTCTGACAGATGTCGGCATGGATCTGCGCACCAGGGCAAGTCTTGCGGTGCTC
>SACH01000127.1 GCA_009928645.1 Gammaproteobacteria bacterium
GTCCATCCAGCGGCTGACGGTCGATGGGCTGGCCCTGGATCTGATCCATACCCCGGGCCACAGCCCCGACCATTGCTGCCTGCGGGTGGGCGGGCTGGTCTTAATCGGCGACCTGTTGCTCGCCGCCCAGGTGGCCGGGGTGATCGGCTGGGACCACGCGGCCCTGCTGCGATCGCTGGCGGGGATGGTCGAGATCCTGGCGCGCGGCCGTTCACCGGGTGCCAGGGCCGCGGGGCCCGCCCCGCACCCGCGGCCTTACCTCCAGTGGCTGGCGGAACTGGCGGGCGTCCGCCTGAGCTCCGCCACGGAGCCAGCCGCAGGGCCCCATGGCTATCGCATCCATTGCCGGCTGTTAGCGGACCCATGAGATTCGGCAAGCCATGAGCACCGTGAAGGGCTTTTCGGACAAAGAGCGCGCCTATGGTGCCTATCAGGCGCGTCAAAATTAACTGCGCATGCCGGGCTCCATCAACCGGTATCAACAGAAGTTGGAAGAAGCTCTGGCCTAAGAGCGGGAGGCGAATCTCGGGCGAATCTTCCGCTCTCGACCTGACAGCGAACATTGGGGTGTGCAGGGTGATGCCAGTCGTGGAACGGGTTGTTGGCAATTAGGCCTCCCCGCCACGCCCCCCATTGGCCATCACCACGGCAACGACCAGGCGGTAACCAACCCCCTGGTCGGTCAGGATCAATTCCGCGCTCACCCCCGCCTGGCCCAGCTTGCGGCGCAAGCGGCGGATCAGGGTGTTGAGGGCCTGATGAGCGCTCTCGCCGCCCTGGGGATAGAGTGCCCCTTCCAGCAGCTTCCGGGGGGTGGACTGGCCCGGTTGTCGGGCCAGCAGATCCAGGAGCCGGCACTCGCGCGGGGTCAGGTCGACGCGGGTCCCCGCCGGGTCCCGCAGGTGGCGCTGCGCCAGGTCCAGATGCCAAAGGGCGGGGGGCGTGGCGGCGGGGTCGCGGGGCTCCCGCTGGCGCAACCGCCGGGCCAGATTCTCGGCGGCCATCGCCAGTTCCTCGGCGTCCACGGTCTTGCCAAAGAACAGGTCGGCCCCCTGGCGGTAACAGGCGATCCGGGTCTCCCCGTTATTACGGGCGGTGAGGACGATGATCCCCGCCTGACGGTTGTGGCGCAGATACTCCACCAGCACCTGACCGTCCTGGTCCGGCAACCCCAGATCGATGATGGCGATCGCGAAATCGCGCTGGGCCAGTTTTTGGTAGGCCGCCAGGCAGGTCCCCACCGCCGTGACCTGGAAGGCGCGCGCCGTCAGATAGTCGGCCAGGGACTCCCGCAGCAAGGCGTCGTCCTCGACCAGCAGCAGGCTGATGGGCTGGGCAGCAGGAGGATTCATGGCATGGCGCTCCCGGGCTCGGGCCAGGCGGGCAGGTCGAGCCAGGCCTCGAAATAGGCATCAGGGGTGAGGTGGACCTGAAGTTCACCGCCCAGGTCCCGCGCCAGATGGCTGGCCAGGTTGAGACCCAGACCATGGCCAGGGCAGCCGGCACTGTTGGCGCCCCGCACCCCGCGCTCCAGCAGGGTGGCGGGGTGGGTGGCCACCGGGAGCGCGCAGCGATTGCGGATCACCAGCCGAACCGCCGGGGCCCGACGGCTTGGACGGCTCAGGCTGAGCTGGATGGGCCCGGGGGGCAGGCCATAGTTGCAGGCATTGTCGAGCAGATTGTCGAGGATGGTGGTCAGCAACAAGGGGTCCGCCGCCACCCACCAGTGGCCCTCCCCAGGCCCGGTCAGATGACAGGCCGTGGCGGCAAGGGCGAGCCGTGACTGGCGCACCTGTTCGCTAGCGGTGGCCAGGAAGGCGCTCAGGTCCAGCCGCTGGCAGCGGGTTTCTCCGCCCTCATCGCCCGGGCGCAAGGCCTGGTCGAAGAGCCCTTCCAGCCGCGCGGCGCTGGTGCCCAGGCGGTCGAGGGGTTTAGCGAGGGTCGCGGCCCCGGGCTGGAGCCCAAGCAGCTTCAACTGGGTCTTGATGATCGCCAGCGGGGTGCGGTACTGGTGGGCGATGCGGTCGAGGAAGTCGTCGCGGGCCTGACGCGCCCGCCGCTCCTGGGCCAGGGCCTGCTCCAGGGCTACCTTGACCGCGGCGAGCGCCGCGGTCTTCTCCGCCACCTGCCGCTCCAGTTCCTGGGCACGGTCCTCCAGCTCCTGCAACGGCCAGGCCTCGTGCGCGACGAGGGTGTTGCTGGGCTGGGAGCCATGGACCAATTCCAGCAGCCAGTCCGCGCCCGCCCGCCGCCAGAGGAGCGACAGACGGAAATGACGCACGGGCATGGCCTGGCCGGCGATCCGCAGTTCCAGGTCCAGTTCGGCCAGGGTTTGGGCGAACCGTTCGCTCAGGAGGCGGACCTGGCTGGTCTTGAGTTGATAAGCGATGGGGTCTGGCACCTGGGCAAAGTCACGGTCGGCGATCCGCTGCAGCTCCGCCCAGTCATAGGCCACCTCGTCGATGGCGGTCCCCACCAGGAAGGCGGTCGGACTGAACAGGGCCGCGGTGCCCGCCCGGTCACGGCGCGCCAGGTAGGTGTCGAGGTAGCGCGTCAGGGCACGCTGCAGTTCCGCTTCGCGGCCGGCGGTTGACATCGCGGGTTGGAGGCTCCTGGGAAGGGGAGTGGCGCCGATGACAGGCAGCCGGGATCGCTACGGTAAGGCGAAAGGCGCCGGTCAGACAAGGAACAGCGGATGACCGGATCTGACACGAAATGACAGCAGGGAACGGCGAGGGGACAGATCGTGGCGCTTCCGGTTCGGTGGTACTGACGGCATCGCGGGGCCTAAGGTTGAGCCGCAGCGTCGCGAAGGGTCGTGACAACAGCGGGTTATCCGCTTCTTCCCCCACCCGTCGGCGGCGGTGATCGCCCAGCGTTGCACCTGATCGGCAGGAGGGTTCGCTCGCAAAATGTCATCTCCTGTCATCTCGTGTCATTTTCTGCTCGTTGCCGTGCCGGGATTCATGACGTAGCGTACCGAAGTCGCCACGAGCTTGGGGGGCCCCTATGTATAGCGTTCAAGGCGATGCATGACCTCCGATTAATAGCCATCAGTGGAAAAGGTGGCGGGTGCTCCCTCAACGCTTACGGTCTTAGCTATGTAAGTCAACGCGCCCAGGCTGGTCTCTGGCGGGGACAATGATGCGGCCCCACATCAACACCTCATCCGAAGCGCTGCGTCAGCGCAGCAACCAGCAGCCTCTATCGGAGCTATTCATGCCTAAAGATCGCCCCTTGCTGGATTCGGCGTGCTACTCCCGTCGCGAACTCTTCCGGTTAGCCGGCTTGAGCAGCCTTGGCTTGGCCTTGCCAAGCCTGCTATCCGGGTGTGGTGGCAATAACGGGGGCAACCCGTTACCGGTGAATTATGTCGCCACGGTCCTGGATGCGCGCACAACCATCCTTGAGGCTCTGGCGGCGGAGCACGGTCCCAGCGCTGTCTCCGTCGCACTGGTCGATGATCGGCGCATCCTGTGGGCGGAAGCCTTCGGCTACCTCAACAAGCGCACCGGCGTAGCCCCTACGACCGAAACCCTGTTCGGCCTGGCCTCCGGCAGCAAGGTGTTCGCCGCCATCGCCATCCTGATACTGGTGGATCGTGGTCTGGTCGATCTCGATACCCCCTTGGTCCATTACGTACCCGCCTTTCGCATGGCCGATGGTCGCTACACGGAAATCACCCTTCGCATGTTGCTCAGCCACTCGTCCGGCCTGCCGGGTACGGACTATCGCAATGCCTCGACCTTCGTGCCGCTGGCGGGGCATGTCGAGCAAATCCTGGCCTCACTGCTGGCGCAGCGTCTCAAGCATGACCCGGGGGAGATGGCGGTTTATTGCAACGATGGCTTCTCCCTGATCGAGTTGGTCGTGGCGGCGGTGACGGGCCTGTCCTATACCGATTTCGTGACCCGCGCGATCCTGACGCCCTTGGAAATGACCCATAGTCGTTTTGGCCATGAACCCCTGCCCTCCGGCGGCTTTGCCACCACCCTCAATGCCCAGGGGGAGCCCAATCCGCAGGAATACATGAACAACCATGCCACTGGCGGCCTCTATACCACGCCTCGCGACCTGGGCCGGTTGGCGATGCTGCTGCTCAATGGCGGGCGCCTGGGACAGGTGCGTCTGTTGTCCCCGGCGGCGATGGCGGAACTGGGTACGGATCAATCCGCCACGCTCCCGCTCAACCCCTTGGGGTTGAGTCAGTGGGGCCTGGGCTGGGACTTTGTCCGGCAACCGGGGCTCGCAGCGGTCGGGGTGACGGCTTGGGCTAAAAATGGTGGCTCGAACTATTTCGGCACCCAATTCGATCTGGCCCCGGAGGAGCGCCTGGGGGTGATCGTCATGCGGGTGGGTGGCGGCCTGGATGCAGGCCTCCTGGCGGAGCGGATCCTGCTCCATGCCCTGGCCGAACGTGGCAGCATCGCCGGGGTGCCCCAGCCAGTCACGCCGAGTCTTTCTCCGCCTGTCGCGACCAGTGAGGCCGAACGACTGGGGATGTGTGGGGCTTATGCCGGTATGTACCTTGACCATCTTGAAGATCAGGATCCGAGTCTGGCCTGGTACCGCGGATTCGACGGGCAATGGCAAGAGGTCGCATCGGGTTTGCGGCGACGCCAGGGTGGTGACTGGATGGCCGATAGCCACCCCGAGTGGGCCCTGTTTGTCGTTGAGGCTGATGGCCACCGCCATCTGGCCCAGCGTTATCAGGCGGGACTCAAGCATTATCAATCGGTTGAGATACTGGGGCAGGCGCTCTCACCCTTACCGCCGTTGTCCGCTAAATGGCAGGGCCGCGCCGGAAAAAGCTGGCTCAAGGTCAACGACCCCTACGGCAGCTTTTCGGCCTTGGGCAGCGTTCCCCCCCTCTTTCTCCTGTGGCAGGACCCGAGTCTACCGGGTTATCTCATCGTGTCGGGTTATCCCATTGCGGCTAAAGCCGTGGATCCGAGTACCAGTGACGAGCGTGCCCTTTGGTGTGGCAAGGTGGCGGCTCGGGACCTATACGACGTGATTATCGTCGCCCGCGAGGGTGAGGAATGGTTGCGCGTGGGGAGCAGCCTTTATCGCCCCTTAGCTTCCGTGCCCGCCCTGGCGGCGGGCCCAGCCACGATCACCCTGAGCGCTGAGGGGCTGGGAGAGTGGCGACAATTACCCGCTTCTGCTCGGCTTGGCGTCTCCGGCGCCAATAGTTGGTTCCTTTATGACAGCGACCTGAATCTGATGAGGTCGGTGATCCAGGACCAGAGCATTACCCAACAGGGTACTGGCGCGATCCCAGCGGGCGCCTATCTGGTGGTATATGGCGAACCCCACACGACGATTCAGGTCGAGTTCGACTGACTGTGTTTGTGTTGCCCTCAGCATCGGCCAACCTGTGGCCTTCTCAAATTACCCTGCTGTGGTATCGGGCGCGGCACCCCGTATCGACAGCGATCAATGGCACAACGACCTGGTGCTACCTCAGCACGCAAGGAGAACTGAACCCACAACACCTAAATGCACCTGATTAGCCTGGTGATCGCTCATTTTGATGATCCGATTTGATAGAGAGTTACCGAATGAATCTTTTTTCAAGGGCTTGCGTAGCAACTATGTGGCATCTGCCCCGTCTGGCCTTGATGGTTACGGTCACGGTCGCCGTGATGGGTTGTGCTGACGGCGGCGATGGCCAAGGTCTTCTGACGCCAAATCAGCGCTTGGATGAGATCGTTGCGGAGTTGCGCGGGGATTTCGAAAAAACAATAGGCAAAACGGTGCCATCGCTGAACGTCCTGATTCAGACGCCCCAGGGCACCTTTTTCTCCAGCTCCACGGCTGCTGGCGTCCCACCGGTCACGCCCACCACCTTCTTTCGCTTCGCCAGCATCACCAAGCCGTTCACGGCCACCGCGATCATGAAGATGCATCAGGATGGTTGGCTGAATTATCGGGATCGCATCGTGGAGTCCATACCAGGTAGCGCGCTGCCCTATGTTCCCGATAGCCCCTCCTGGAATATTCCTTACAAGGAGGAAATCACGATACGTCAACTGCTGCAACACAATGCGGGGGTTTACAACGTGGATGCGGGTCCCGTTCCTGGCTGTGGCGAAATGGGCTATACGGACTGCATGCTGAAACAGGACCCCAACCATCAATTCACCGCGACGGAAATTGTTGAGCAGGCGGCGATCAACCAGCTTTCCCATTTCCCGCCTGGCACGGATAATTATCAATATAGTAATACGGGTTACACCATCCTGGGTGAAATCATTTCCCGTGTCTACACCCAGCGTAGTGGTCAGGCCAAGACCTACTCGGACTACCTTTATGATCACGTGTTCGGTCCCTCGACAACACTACCACTTGATCTGCATTTTCCTTATTTGTCAGGGGATCAGAGGCTACCCATCCCTTATGTTTGCGGCAGAATCTATCTGCCGGAAGGGGCCGTGGAAGAGCATTGCGCGGATAACCTGAGCGCGCAGGTGGCGGAGGGTAATGGTATCGGCACCCTGCAGGCATTGAATCAGTATGTACGTACCCTTTATCAGGGCCAGAATGTGCTGGAGCAGGAATACGCGGATCTAATGATGACGGACATGACCTCGTTTAATCCATATTATGGCTTGGGAACCAATCATGTCCCTAATTTGGGTTATGGGCATAATGGCTACCGGGTAGGCTATTTTTCACAAGCCACTTATGATCCGGATCTTGATGTTTCCGTGGTGGTGATGCTGCCCATGTGTGATGCGTCTTCTGAGATTGGCTTCATGACCTCCTTGAACACGTTGAATTGCGCCGGCTGGAAAGCGCGGTCTGCCTTGGGTTATCCCGGCAAACCCGATGGCCAAACCTGTCCTGGGGACTGATCGGGCCCTACCTTTGCATTGGCCTCGGGAGGAATCATCACTGCCATGTTTACCCGTCGGGAGA
This sequence comes from Gammaproteobacteria bacterium, assembly GCA_009928645.1. Taxonomy (GTDB): domain Bacteria; phylum Pseudomonadota; class Gammaproteobacteria; order Chromatiales; family Chromatiaceae; genus M0108. Next base: position 6,925 of record SACH01000127.1, read on the forward strand.
TTTTGCGTTACACCGGGTTAGGCGGCCTGGGTCTGGCCGTTCCCAGCTTCCTTAACGGCTGTGGCGCTGATGGTGCCACTGGCTTCTGGTCCCCGAACTACGCCGCGACCATCCTGGATGGCCGTATCGCCATCGCCCAGGCGATGGCTGACACCCAGACCCCCTCGATGTCGGTGGCGCTGTGCGATGGCGAGCGGATCATCTGGCGCGAAACCTTCGGCTCTATCGACCAGGCCAGGTCTGTTCCCCCCGGCCTGGACACCCTGTATTGCATCGGCT
>SACH01000654.1 GCA_009928645.1 Gammaproteobacteria bacterium
CCTACAGCCCCCGCAGTTCTCGCGACGGCACCTCCCACAAGGCCCCACGGCGAATCTCCCGCAGGAGCGGATAACGGGGATCATCCTGGCCCAGCCGGGCGATGGCCTTATCCGCCCGTACATGCATTTTCCACAACAAACCCCAGGGCAGCGTCTCCCGTCGCTCGTGGCTGGTCAGGACTGCCACCAGGGCCTCCAGGCAGGACCGTTTCGGGGACCGGCCGCGCAGGCCCCAGGCCAAGCGCCGTTCATGGGCAAATTTGCCAAAAGACAGCAACATCCCTCACCTCCGCACCATAACCACCCGTAGCGAGGTTGCCTCATTCACCTGGAAGATCGTCAATCCGCTTCCTTCCTGGCCTGCTCGCGCAACGCGCGAGCGCGACGCGCCAAAGACGCAACGGTTTCGCCTGACCACTGCGTCTGCCGCCATTTCGTGTAATCAAAGCGCTCACGATTGAGCAGAACGATAAAACGCTCAGCCTCCACAATACCCAAGGCGCTGGTTAGTATCTGGAGGCCCTCAGAACGTATCTCTGCATCAGTTCTCATCATTCGCCTCCTGAAGCGTCCGGATAAAATCCACTGGATCCGCAACAATCACCCGGCTTTCACGCTTCATCTTTCGCATCAAGGCACGATCGGTAGTCAAGAACCAAGTCGCACCCGCTTCAATGGCGCTGGCGACATGCAAGGCGTCCATGGGCTGGACCCCTTTTGCCGCAAATTCTTCGGCCAGGCTCTCGACACGCGGACTCGTATTGACATCCACTGACGCCAGGGAACGCCAGGCCTGAATAGCATCCCTGCGTTCCATGTCAGGGTTGGCGATATTCTCCAGATCGAGTATCGCCGACCAGGCAAGAGAATAAACACCCTGCCGGATCGACTCCTGTATGAACAGCTTGGCCTCGGTTTGGATGCGTATCAAAAGCTGGCTCTGATCGTCGAACGGTCGATTGAAACAGCAAATATCCAGATAGATAAACATCATCTTGAACCGTCATCTTACGCGCAAGCTACACCCATCAACCACTTTGCGCCCACAACGCCGCCGCCAAAATCGATACCCGCGCCACCTCCAGAATCTCTTCCAGCGGGATGGGCGCCGTCTTGTCCGCGGCCACGGCGGTGACGAAGGCGGCGGCGCCACCTTCCATGGCACTGGATTCCAGCTTCCCGGCCGGAATGACGAGGGAAACGGCGACGTGGCATTCCCTCATCAGCGGTGCTCAGACCGCGGGTGGGGCGCCGCCGCCCCGCCCTCAATCGGCCAGCATCTCGTCCAGGGTCTTGGCCGTGAGCACGCGCTCGGACCAGCGCAGCAGGGTCTCGGCATCGGCTGTTTCGATCCGCTGAGCG
>SACH01000655.1 GCA_009928645.1 Gammaproteobacteria bacterium
TGGGCGTCGGCGTAGAGCAGCAATTCCACCGCCGTGGCGTGGCGGCTGAAAATAGAAAAATTGACGCCGGTCTCGTCGAAGCTCACCCCCGGCGGATAGCGATGGCCGGACGTGGCGGGAAAGGGTGGGCCTGGGGACATGACGGGGGATCAGGGTGAAGCAGTAACGGTGTAAGGCCAGGCGCGGCCGGGTTAGACCGGCGGTTCCCGCCAGGTGGGTGGCGCTTCCAGTTTGCCGTCCGGCCGTGGATTTGGCCTCGCTACCTCGGCGGTCACCGCAGGCTGGCCTTGTTGGCTCGGCGAGCACCGCGGTAGCTTCCCCCTCTCCCCAACCCCTCTCCCACGCGGGGAGAGGGGCAGGAGGGTTGATGCTTAGCCGGTGAAGCGGCCCTCGCGGATGGCCTGGGCCTCCATGATCTCCAACTCGCGGGCGCCGGAGATGACAATCTCCGGATCGGGCACGAAGTCCAGTTCCTTGTTCATGCGCTCGTAGGGCACGGCGTTCAGGATCGTCTTCATGGCGTTGATGCGCGCGCGATACTTATTATTGGAGCGGATGATGGTCCAGGGCGCGTTGGAGGTATGGGTGCGCTTGATCATCTCGTACTTCTGGCGCGTGAACTCGTCCCAGCGATCCTGGGCCTGGGCGTCGATCTCCGACAGCTTCCACTGGCGCAGGGGGTCGGTCTTGCGGCGCTCGAAGCGGCGGGCCTGCTCGTCCTTGGTGACGCTGAAGTAGAGCTTGACCAGGATCGTGCCCTGACGCACCAGATCCTTTTCGAAGCCCACGACGCCATACATAAAATTCTGGTACTCCTGCTCGGAGCAGAAGCCGAAGATCGGTTCGACCACGGCGCGGTTGTACCAGCTCCGGTCGAAGAGCACCACCTCGCCACCGGTAGGGAACTGGGCGACGTAGCGCTGGAAGAACCACTGATGGCGCTGCTCCTCGGTGGGCTTGCCGAGGGCGACGAGGCGGTAGCGCTTTTCGTTCATGTAGCGCGAGACACGGCGAATGGTGCCGCCCTTGCCGGCGGCGTCGCGACCCTCGAAGACGATGATCATCCGGGTCTTGGTCTCTTCCAGGTACCGCTGCATGCGGATGAGCTCGGCCTGATAGGGCTTGAGGCTCTTTTCCTGCCGGCGGCGGACCACGGCGCTGCGGTTCTCGCTCTTGCTCTGCGCGAGCTTGTGACGCATGTCCCGGTAATCGTCCAGCAGCTCCGTCAATTTGACCTGCTGTCCGCGATATTCGACAAATTCAGGGTTCTTTAAATCATCCGGCATGACGATCACCTCGTGTGTCAATAGCGCACCGCGCGAAAGGATTAAGTTTAGCATGGCCGCCCCGAAACGTGCC
>SACH01000656.1 GCA_009928645.1 Gammaproteobacteria bacterium
GTAGGGCAGGTGATCGCCGAACAGGACCACCACCGCCCGCGGGTCCCGGGCGCGCAGTGCGGCGAGGAAGGCCATCAGCTCCCGCGACTTGTAGTAGAGGCTGTTGGCGTAGGCGGCGATCAGCCCCGGGTCCGCGGCGACCGCGATCCGCTCCGGCCGCCACCCGTTGCGGGGATAGGGCAGATGGCCGAAGTAGGTCAGGACGTAGTTGAAGACCGGGTCCGGGTCTTGCAGGTAGGGGTCCAGTTTTTCCAGCACCTGGCGGTAGAGCGAGGCGTCGCTGAGTAAGCCGTCGCTCAGATCGTCCAGGTCGAAGTCCTGCGCTGACCAGTAGGTACTGAAACCGACGCGCCGGTAGGCATTGACCCGGTTCCAGAAGGCGGCGACGTTGGGGTGGGAGGCGATGGCCCGGTAGCCCGCCGCCACCAGATGCCGGGGCAGGCAGGGCGCCTCCCGGCGTAGCCCGCCCTCGAAGAAGACGTGGTCGCGCTCCACGGGAAAACCGCACAGGGCCTCGAACTCGGCGTTGGCGGTGTAGCCGCCGAAGACGGGGGAGAGGACGTGGGAATAACCGGCGTCCGCCCACAGCGCGCGAAAGGCCGGGTCCAGGGGGTCCTCGGCGATGCCCGCCGCCGTCAATTCCATGGGGTCCCAGAAGGATTCCAGGACGATGAGATGCAGATTGCGCCGGGGTGGCGTGCCCCCCTCGACCGCGATCAGCCCGCCGCGGGGCTGGCTGCCCAGGTTGCGCAGGGCCTGGGCCACGGCAGCGGGATCAGGGATGGGCTCCCGCCGGGCGCGACTGCGCACCCCCTCCTGCACGAGGTGCAGGGGCAGCCCCCGGGCCTCGAAGTTGCCGCGCTGATTCCAGCCCCAGTCGCCGAAGCGGGCGTCGAGGGCGCGGCTGGCCGTCTCGGGGAAGAGCAGCAGGCCGACCGCCAGCGTGGCCAGCAGCCCCAGGCTGGCCCAGGCCCGGGGCCGGCGCCAGGCGAACATCCAGCCCAGCAAGGTCAGGGGCAGGGCGAGGGTCACCAGCGCCGCCAGCCATTGCCAGCCGGAGAGCCAGCGAAACAGGTGGCGCGCCGCCAGGAAATCGTCCGGCATCACCGGGGCGCCGAGGATGGCTACCTTGGCGGCATTGACCAGGGTGAAGGCGGCGGTCAGGGCCAGCCAGGCGAGCAGGAAGCGGCCCAGCCCCCGGGCCATGGCCAGGAGCAGGGTGCCCAGCAGCAGATGGGCCAGCAGGTCCGTCCCCAGGGCCGCGGTGCCGGGACGCACGTCGAAGACCGCCGCGCTGAGGGACTGGACCATTCCATAGCCGAGGGTCATGCCGGCCCAGGCGATCAGCAGGGGGAA
>SACH01000657.1 GCA_009928645.1 Gammaproteobacteria bacterium
GCCAGTTTCTTCGTTTGGCTGTTGTTCTGGGTCCCGCACCCGGGGCAACCCGTACCGGTGTTCGAGGACATCGTCGCCACCTATGTCAGCGGCCCCCTGGCCCCGCGGGTGGCCATTACCGTCGCCTTGGGCGGCATCCTGCTCTTTGCCCTGATGCACTTCCGGCTCCTGATCTGGAACCTGAAGGAATACCGGCACTATCGCTCCACCGAGGCGGCCCGTGGACTGCGGGCCGGTAATCTCGAGACCCAGTTGCTGGCGCTGCCGCTGACCCTGGCCATGTCCATCAACGTCGGCTTCGTCCTGGGCATGGTCTTCGTGCCGGGGCTCTGGCCGGTGGTGGAGTACCTGTTCCCGGCGGCCCTGGTCGCCTTTCTCGCGGTGGGGGTTTGGGCCCTGCGGCTGCTGGGTAACTTTTATGGCCGGGTCCTGACGGAGGGTGGTTTTGACTGTAGCCGCAACAACAGCTTCGCCCAACTCCTGCCGTCCTTCGCCCTGGCCATGGTGGGTGTGGGGCTCGCCGCGCCGGCGGCGATGAGCACCACGCCCTGGATCGCTGGCAGCGCCTATGTGCTGGCGTACTTCTTCATCGTGGCCGCGGTCCTGGCCGGACTCGGCAAGCTGGTCATGGGCTGGCGGGCCATGATGGCCTCCGGCGCCAATGTTGAGAGCGCCCCGACCCTCTGGATCGCCGTGCCCATCATCACGGTGCTGACCATCGCCGTCCTGCGTCTGGAGCATGGTGCCCACACCCATCTCGGTGCACATTCCCTCAACGCGGACCGCTTTGGCCTGATGGTGACCCTGCTCAGCGCGCAACTGGCCTTCCTGCTGGTCGGCTGGGTGGTGTTGCGCCGCCACGGCTATTTTCGCCGCTTCGTGACCGGCCATGAAAAGTCCCCTGGGAGCTGGGCGCTGATTTGTCCCGGGGTCGCCCTGGCGGTGATGCTGCAATTCTTCATCAACCAGGGCCTGGTCGCGGTTGGCCTGATCGATAAGTTCGGCCTGGCCTATTGGGTGCTGTCCGGCCTGGCGATCACCGTGCAGTTCATCACGATCGGGCTCCTGCTACGTCTCGGCCGCGTCCACTTCAGGGTAACCCGGAAACAAACCCAGGTCCTCAGCCCGATCACCGCGGCTTAAGGCCACAAAAAACCCGCGCCGAGGCGCGGGTTGCAGGGGCGTCAGATGCCCGGGGTGCCCGGGGCGGCTGGGCCCAGACGCTTACTTGAAAGGATCGGGCCGGGGGGTCTTATCGGCAGACGGCGGCAGGATCGGCAACTGGAAGCTGGGCTGCTCGCCGGTCAGGGTCTTGAGGAAGGCGACGATCTGGGCGTTCTCCTCTTTGGAGAAC
>SACH01000658.1 GCA_009928645.1 Gammaproteobacteria bacterium
CGCGTCTCCACCTCTTCCCTGCGCCGGACCAGGTAGCCGGCGATGAAGATGACGGCAAAGAACTTCATGAGCTCCGAGCTCTGCAGATTGAAAGGCCCCAGGGGTATCCAGCGGGTGGCGCCGTTGACGTTACGCCCCAGGCCGGGGATCAGCACCAGGACCAGCAGCAACAGACCGACGAAGAAGAGCAGGGTGCCCTGGCGTTCCCAGATGCGGATCGGTACCAGCAGGACGCCCAGGGCCGCGGAGAGGGCCAGGACCAGGGCAGCACCGTGGCGCAGGACGAAATGGAAAGGGTTGCCAAAGGTCCGATCGGCAATGGGCATGGAGGCCGAGGCCACCATGACGAAGCCCAGGCCGACCAGGGCCGCCGCGCAGACCAGCAGCGCCCAGTCCATCTCCGGCAGCCGGGGGGCGTGCCGCCGGTGGGAGCAGGTCCGCACGACCGCTTCCGGCGTAGTCATGGACGAACTCATGGGCCAAGGCCCTCCACGGCGGCGACGAAGACCTGGCCTCGATGTTCATAGTTGTCGAACATATCGAAACTGGCACAGGCCGGGGACAGCAGGACGGAATCACCAGGCAGCGCCAGTCGCGCCGCGAGCCGCACCGCCTCGTCCAAGTCCCGGGCCCGGTGGGTCGGCACCCGCCCCGCCAACGCTTGCTCGATGAGCGGGCCGTCGCGGCCGATGAGGATCAGGGTGCGGGCGGTTTGAGCGGCGGCCTCCGCAAGTTCGGTGAAATCGGCGCCCTTGCCCTCGCCACCGGCGATGAGCAGCGCCCGCCCGGGGCGCTGGGGGTCGATCAGCCCCCGCAGGGCGGCCACCGTCGCCCCGGGATTGGTACCCTTGGAATCGTCGAACCAGCGCACTCCCCGGCGCTCCGTCACCAGGACGGTGCGATGGGCCAGACCACGGAAGCTGCGCACGGCGGCCAACCGCGCGGCCAGGGGCAGACCGCAGGCCTCACCCAGGGCCAGGGCGGCCAGGGCATTGGCCAGGTTGTGGTGACCGGCCAGGGGCAGTTCATCCACGCGCAGCAACGGCTCTTCCCCTCGGGCCAGCCAGGTGACGCCCCCGACTTCCCGCAGGCCGTAGTCAGCCAGAGCCGTGCCCCTGGTTCGCGGCGGGCCGAGGCCGAACCAGCGATCCTCTGCCGCCAGCCCGGCCATGGCCATCACCCGCGGATCATCGCGATTCAGCAACCCCACCTCGGCCCCCGTGAGCAGGCTGGCCTTGACCGCCGCATAGGCCCCCAAGCTGGGGTAACGGTCGAGATGATCGGCCGAGATGTTGAGGACCGTGGCCACCCGCGGCCGCAGGGACCGGGTGGTCTCCAGTTGAAAGCTGGACA
>SACH01000659.1 GCA_009928645.1 Gammaproteobacteria bacterium
CTTGCCGGGGACGGCGGGGTGGGAGTGGGGATCATGGTTATGTTAGGCGGCCCTTGGCTCAGACCACAGGTCCGGGCGCAACGTGGCGCGCGGGATGCCTGTGGCGGCTTCGATCTGAAGGGCGCGGGCCGGGGGGATGGCGTTCGGGTTGCCAGCGTCCCACAGATCGCGGTAGCGCAGAATCGCCGGATGCGTGACACCAAGCTTTTCCGCCAACTGACGAACCCCGCCAGCCTTGGCAATGGCAGCCGTAATCGGGTTTTTTGCAGTGTCGCTCATGGCCATAAGTTTGTAAGCACAGCTTACCGATGTCAAGCCCGGCCGCGAAAAGACTTGCTCGACTTGGTAAGTGAAGTCTCGCCGGGTTGCGGGCAGCATGCTGGTATGGATCAGAGCACCTTTAGTCATCGCTTCCGATGGGCCTGCGCTCAGGCCGGCTACGACCTGGACGTTCGGGGCAACCAAACCAGACTGGCCGCCGTGCTGGGCGTGAGAAGCCAGGCCATCAGCCAATGGATGAGTCTTGACACCTTCCCGGCCACGGCGCACATGCTCAAGATGGCAGAAATATTTGGTGTTTCCCTTGACTGGCTGTTCACCGGGCGAGGAAACCCGATCCCTGGGGATAACCTAACCGAGGAAGAGTGGGCGCTGATTCGTCGCTGGCGGACCTACTCGCCGGTGCAAAAGGCGAAAATTTCGGGAGTTGTTGAGGAGATTCCGCCCCGCCTTGACGATTGTGAGCAAGCAGCCTGAAAAGTAGGCCTGGATTTTTTTTGTCTTCGTTGGTAAGTATTGCTTACTTTTCTGCTTGACAGCTTGGTAAGTACAGCTTACATTTTCCCTCACAGGCCACCCATCCCGGGCGGCCAAGCGGAGGGGAAGATGATGGCAAAAGACGACTACCGCTTAGACCTGGTCAGGGCCAAACCGGCCGACCTGGCGGGCTACTTCAGATCCGCGTTGTTTTCCGAGTGGATCACCAGCCTCGACAACGAAAGTCTTTGGGAAGCTGAGCGCGCGTTTCAGGCCGCGCTGAACAAGACCGCGGATTACCGCCTGGCCCGGGCGACGGTTGAGAACTATCGCATCAGCGATGCCGCCCTCAGTCACACCTTCGGTGGCGGCAAGACAGCCGGTCTGCGGGGGGTGTAGCCGTGGAACTGATCTTCGTCCTCTTCGCCCTGATCGGGGCCATCAGCCTGGCATACGCCATTCTCGGGTTTGTCGGTGAAGTCCTGATGCCAGCCCTGACCCGCAAGCCTTACCGCCCGGCGGCCACCAGGAGGGTGCGCTAATGGTCACCGCTGAATTGATTGACCTGGAGACCGTGTGCGCAATCCACGTTGCGCC
>SACH01000660.1 GCA_009928645.1 Gammaproteobacteria bacterium
TTCAAACAACTCCAGCTCTACACCCCGACCCTGGCGTATCCCCCGCTGCTGATCGTGTCGGACATCGACGTGATCCGCATCCATACCGCCTTCACCGGCCTGGTGCCGGTCTGTCACGTCCTGACGGTGGCGGACCTGCGCGATCCGGCCAAGCTCGCCCTCCTCAAGGCAGCCTTCATTCAGCCGGAGCGGTTAAAGCCCACGGTCAAAACGTCGGAACTCACCGAGCAAGCGGCGGCCCAACTGGGCGCCCTGGCCCAGACCTGGCGCGGGCGGGGGCATGACCCCCTGCGGGTGGCGCACTTCACCCAACAGATTCTGTTCTGCCTGTTCGCGGAAGACATCGACCTGCTCCCCGACAACCTCTTTACCCGGATGGTGAAGTCGGCGCAGGCCCACCCCGAGCGGGCCCAAGCCCGGCTGGCGGCCCTGTTCGGGGCGATGGCCACGGGCGGGGATATGGGCGCTGACGAGGTGGCCTGGTTCAACGGCGGCCTGTTCACGGAGGCCCATGCCCTGCCCCTGGAGTTGTCCGACCTGAAGCAACTTCAGGCGCTGGCGGCCCTGGACTGGTCCGCCATTGATCCGACCATTGCCGGCACCCTGTTCGTGCGCAGTCTGGACCCGGCCCTGCGGGCGCAGTTGGGCGCCGAATACACCGACTCCGAGACCATCATGCGCCTGGTCAACCCGGTGGTGCTCGACCCCCTCCGGGCGGAGTGGGCCGGTATCAAGACCCAGATCCAGGCCCAGCTCGATAAGGCCCAGGCGGCCAAGTCGGCGGCCGCTTCAACCAAGGCCCGCAATGTCGCCTTGGAGCTTTATCAGGGTTTTCTTCATCGGCTCCAGAAATTCCGCGTCCTCGACCCGGCCTGTGGGTCGGGGAACTTCCTGCTCCTGTCCCTGCTGGGGCTCAAGGACCTGGAGCACCAGGTCATCACCGAGGCCGAGGCCCTGGGCCTGGGGCGGCAGTTCCCCGCCATCGGGCCGGAGAACCTGCTGGGCATCGAGATCAACCCCTTCGCCGCGGAACTGGCGCGGGTATCCCTGTGGATTGGCGAGATTCAGTGGATGCTGAATCACGGCTTTTCCCTGTCCCGCTCGCCCATCCTGCGCAACCTGGACAACATCCAGTTGCGGGATGCCATTTTGAACCCGGATGGGACCGAACCCGAGTGGCCGGAGGCGGATGCGATTGTGGGGAATCCGCCCTTCCTGGGTGACAAGAAGATGCTTGCGGCCCTGGGCGATGACTATGTGAAGCGTCTACGGTCTTTGTACCAAGGCCGGGTGCCGGGGGGCGCTGACCTGGTGACCTACTGGTTTGAGAAGGCCCGGGCGCAGATTGAAG
>SACH01000661.1 GCA_009928645.1 Gammaproteobacteria bacterium
GGCGAAACGGCGCCCCTGGCGCCCAATACCAGCGCCGCCGGACGCCAGCAAAACCGCTCCGCACGGGTCATGCTGGAGCCTCAGGAATAACCGCGGAGCCACGGCCATGTCACAGACGATTCCCATCCCCCGCTACGTCGATGCGCAGATGCAGATCCTGTTGTGGGAAATTGACGAGGTTTTTCCGATTGTCGCCTTGTTCGGTATCGGCATCCTCACCGATCTGATGATGTATATGCTGGTATTGATCTTTTTGCTGATGAAGCTGTTCTCGACGTTCAAGTCCTCTAACCTGGACGGGATTCTCATGCATCTGGCCTATGCGCACGGGATCGCGAAACTCAACCTGCGCTACCCGCTCGGGGTGGTGAAGGCACTGGTCCACTAACAGGCGCCCCCATGGAAACGCTGAATTTTTTGCGCCGGTTCGACCTGTCGAACTTTTCCGTCAAAATGCTGTTGGTGGCCAACCTGATCATGGCGTTAGGGGTGGCCTCGACCCTGCTGATCACCGCCGCCCGCCATGAACGCATCGTGCTTGTGCCGCCGCACCTGGAAGGCAAAAGCGAGATCAGCTGGACCTCGGCCTCGCCGGAGTATTACAAGGCCTGGGGTTTCTATGTCTCCCATCTCATCGGCAACATTACCCCCGAGAACCTGACCTACGTCATCGATGCGCTCGGCGACATCTTCGCGCCGAAGATCTTCCCGCCGCTCAAGGCCAAATTGCTGGCCATGGGCCGGGACCCGGCCTTCAATACCGCCACCTCCATGTCCTATTTCGTCGCTTCCCGCGTGCTCTGGGAGCCCGGCTCGCAGAAGGTGTTCGTCATGGGGCGGTACATCAACAGCACCGCCACCTCGACCGGTGGCTATGATCAACACCAGAACGTGGTGCTCGAATTCCTGTTTGAAATGTTCGAGGGCAAACCGTTGCTGACCCACTTCTCGAGCTACCCGGGGACGCAACCGCATACCCTGGCCTGGCGCAAGTCTTACGAAAAAGAGGGCCTGGCGGAGGAGATGCAGCGTAACGCGCGCCTGGAGAAAGAACTCCAGGACGCGGGCATCGAACCCAACGCCGCCCTGTTGCAAAACATGCTGACGCCGCCGCTGTATGAAGAGGTGCCGGAGGTCAGCAAAGAGGATACGACGCCGCTGATTGGCGGGCCGGCGCCCCAGGAGACCAAGCGATGACCTCCCGTGCCCTGAACTGGTTGCTTGCCGCCGCGGTCCTGATCCCGCTGAGCGGCCGGGCCGATGACCCCATCGACGGCGCCTCGCGGGTCGTGCCGGCCCCGGCGCCCCCCGCGCCCTGCGCGAAGGCCAGAATAAACGTCGCCGTCA
>SACH01000662.1 GCA_009928645.1 Gammaproteobacteria bacterium
GCCCTGGGTGGCGTCCTGGTCGATGAACACGCCCGGGGTAGTTTCAGTAACTGACCGGCCGCGGCGCCTGGCGACCCCGGGGTTGCGGGTCGCCAGGACAGGATATTTCTTCCTCTGACTGGCCACCCGCCGGGGCGGCTGATACCCCGCGGCCATGAAGTCTAGCCACCATCATCCCCAAGGATGACAGCGCCTGGCCGACGTTACACATGAACCGCCAGACCCTGCCGGGCTGCGAACTCTTCATTTATTTCAGGATCACGTTATGGGTCTCCTCGGCATCCTTGTTGCCCTCACCCTGCTCATCGGCTTCGCCTACCGCGGCTGGAGCGTCCTGCTCCTGGCCCCGGGCGCGGCCCTGGTAGCCGCGCTCTTTGCCGCGGAGCCCCTGCTGGCGCACTGGACCCACACCTTCATGGACAGTAGCGCCGGGTTCCTCGCCCAATTTTTCCCGCTCTTTCTGCTCGGTGCCCTCTTTGGCAAGCTGATGGACGACAGCGGCTCGGTCACGGCCATCGCCCGGTTCATGAGCGGCAAGCTGGGTCCCCGCCATGCGGTCCTGGCCGTGGTGCTCGCCGGTGCCCTGGTGACCTATGGCGGGGTCAGCCTGTTCGTGGCCTTCTTCGTCCTGGCCCCCATGGCCCTGGCCCTGTTCCGCGATGCCGGCATTCCGGGGCGCCTGGCGCCCGGGGCCATCTGGCTGGGGGCCGCCAGCTTCACCATGTCGGCCATGCCCGGCACCCCGGCCATCCAGAACGCCATCCCCATGCCCTTCTTTGGTTCCACGCCCTTCGCCGCGCCGGGGCTGGGCCTCATCGCCTCCGTCATCATGCTGATCTTCGGACTCTGGTGGATGGGTCTGCGGGTGGCCAAGGCCAAGCGCGAAGGTCGGGGCAGCGGCGCCCTCGCCACTACCCACTGCGATCCCGACGCCGCGGCGGAGGATCCCTTGGTCCGGGAGCGCAGTACCGTCGTCCAGAACTTCGATCCCGCGGAGATGCAGCAAGGCTACCGTAACCCCGAACAACCCTCGACCCTGGTCGCCTTCCTGCCCCTGCTCGTGGTCATCGTCGTCAACCTGTTGATGTCGCTGGTCGTGCTCCCCCGGCTGGATCTGTCCTATCTGGCCGAGGAGCGCTGGGGACCCACCTCCCTTCAGGCCGTTGGCGGCATCTGGGCAGTCATCATTGCCCTCTTCGCCGCCATTTTGGTGCTGCTGGCCACCAATGCCCGGCGCCTGATCCACATCCGGGAAAGCATGGATGCCGGCGCCAATGCCTCCGTGCTGCCGGCCCTGAGCGTGGCCAGCCTGGTGGGTTTCGGCGCCGTGGTCGCCGCCCTGC
>SACH01000663.1 GCA_009928645.1 Gammaproteobacteria bacterium
CAGCGTGAACCGGGCCTGAAGCCGCCCCTGACCAGTGTCTGCTTTCGCCGGGCTGGCGAATGGAAACGGGGGGGCCGGGCGCTGACTTGCTGGCAAGCGCTACGCTAGCGGAGAGCGCAATTCTGGGATTCTGGCATCTCATCCCTGAGATGCCGCTCAGGCCATCCTCAGCACTCGATATGCTCGGCCATCTCCAAGGCATCATCCACGTCTACCCCGAGGTAGCGGACCGTGCTCTCAATTTTCCGATGGCCCAACAACAGTTGCACCGCGCGGAGGTTCTTCGTCTGGCGATAGATCAGCGTCGCCTTCGTGCGGCGCAAGGAGTGCGTGCCGTACTCCGTAGGATCGGCCCCGGTCAAAGCAATCCAGCGTTTGACTATACGGGCATATTGGCGGGTCGACAGGTGAGGGGCACTGGACTGGCGGCTGGGAAACAGAAAATCTGCTCCCCACAGGTCGCCCTGTTCGATCCAGGCCAACAGGGCCGTGCGGGTCGGTTCGGTGATCTCGAACCGCACGGGCAAGCCGGTCTTGTGCTGCACGACGCTGGCCCGGGCGAGGATATGGTTGCCATGGGCGACGTCGCGCACGTGCAGGGTGACGAGATCACAGCCCCGCAGTTTGCTGTCGATAGCCAGGTTGAAGAGCGCGAGGTCCCGCGTCTTGCCGGCCATGCGCAAACAAGTCCGCACGGTCCAGATCTCCCAGAGCTTCAAGGGCGGTTTCTGCCCCACCAGCTTGCCCTTGTTCCAGGGGGCATGTGGCGTGGCGGAGGGCGATAAAGTCGTCGTCATCGTCTGTTTCCTCTTCGTTGTGTCAGGAAACAGAAGCTTGGCCCAACCCGTGGCGAGGAGCCTCACGGCCGTTCGCACACAGCGTATTGACGCGGTCGCTGAAACCAAGCTTGACCACCCAGTCGCTCTGGCTTGCCGACCGGTCGTATCGAGAAAGCCTGTTAGAGGTATGGGTGCACGGCAAAGAAGGCTAGGCGAACGCCGAGAACGTCGCCCTTACCAACCGGTAGGTCCCATCAGTGGCTATGGCCAGGCAGTTCTCCGGTGACCACTGTGGATCGGGATAACCTCATAGGGGCCAGCGTCCGCTCCAACCCGCGGCCGTTGGCCGATGCGTCCGGCAACTCCCCGCCGGGCGAAGCCGTGATGGGCGTCGACCTGCTTACCATCGGAGGGTGGCTGCCACTCAGTTATCTCCCTAAGGGCGCTCGGACCGCAACAACGCCCGGAGACGGGCGATCTCGGCCAAGGCGGCGTCTTTTTCCTGGAGTGCAGACTCTTTCGCCTGCCGCTCGGCGTCTTTTTCCTGGAGTGCAGACTCTTTCG
>SACH01000664.1 GCA_009928645.1 Gammaproteobacteria bacterium
ACCCGGCACCCTGGCTGGGGGCGCTGATTGCACTGGTCATCGTCTCGCCAGCCCTGATCTGGAATGCCCAGCACGACTGGGTTTCCCTGGCCTTCCAATCGGGGCGGGGTCTGCCCCAGGGGTTCCGGGTCGACCAGGTGCTGGCCAACATCGCCGGGCAGATGGCCTGGATTTTGCCCTGGGTCTTCATCCCCCTCGTTATGGCCGCCTGGGGTGCCCTCCGTCGCGGCTGGGCCACCGAGCGCTCCTGGTTTCTGCTCTGCCTGGCCCTGCCCACCCTGGCGGTCTTCACTATCGTGCCCCTCTGGGGGAGTCGTGGCCTGCCCCATTGGCAGATGCCGGGCTGGCTGATGCTCTATCCCTTGCTCGGGGCCTGGCTGGCGGCGGCCACCCCCCGGGCCACCTGGCCCCGGCGCTGGGCCCTGGCCTCGGGGGCGGCCCTGATCGGACTGGTCTTCCTGGCCGTCGGCCATGCCGCCACTGGCCTGGGACGGGTCTGGTTCCCGGGGCTTCTGGCCAAGGACCCCACCCTGGAGGCCCTGGAGTGGACCTCCCTGCGCCCGGAACTCCAGGCCCGGGGCCTGCTCGACCTTCCCGGCCTTTTCGTCCTGGCCCCCCATTGGATCACGGGCGGCAAACTCGACCATGGCCTCGGCGGCGCCCTGCCGGTGGTGGTCTTCGGTCCCGACCAGCGCCATTTCGCCTTCCGCCAGGACCTGGGGCTTCTGGTCGACCGGGATGCCCTCATCATGGGTCCGGAGGCGCAGGTCACCCGGGTCCTGCCGGCCCTGGCTGACTATTTCGACCACCTGGAGGAATTGCCCCCCCTGGCCCTGGGTCGGGGTGGCAGGCCAGAGGTCGCACTTCGCCTGCTCCTGGGCCGGCGGCTGCGCCAGCCGCTGCCGGCGGCATACGGTCTGGTGGCCGAACGCCAGCGGACCCTGGGTACGCTGTCCACGGCAGCCGATATTCTGCCCACGGCGACCGGGACGCAGTCCATGACAGCCGATGCCCCACCAAAGGCGCTGGGTTCAGGGTCCATGGCAGCCGATACCCCGCCCACGGCATTCGGGTCGCTGCCCACGACAGTCGATACTCAACCCATGGCACCCGATACCCTACCAATGACGCTCGATTCACTGCTCACGACAGTCGATACCCAACCCAAGGCACCGGATGCGTCGGCCTCGGTACCCGCCAACCAGCTCCCGGCACCTACTTCCCACCAAGAGTGAGAACGAGATGAACCTGAAATTCTGGAAAAAAAAGCCCATTCCCGGCCCCGGACCCGGCGAGCCGGGCTGGGAACAGGGCCTGGTGGAGCGGGTGGTGACCGAGGGC
>SACH01000665.1 GCA_009928645.1 Gammaproteobacteria bacterium
AGTGCTTGCCGCGACAGGCAGTCCTTCCTGATCGATCGGGCGGAGGTCCTGGATATCGCCGTCGCCGATCTCAAGCTGGGAGATTTCGAACCGCTCCAGCTCATCGAGCAGCGGACCTCCCAGGTGGAAGCCAAACGGGAATTGCGGGCCGCGGCTTAGGACCTGATCCCCGTCCAGGGTATCCCGCCCCAGGCGCATGCCCCTGCCGACCTGAATCCGCTACACTCCGCCCTGAGCCTGGTGGCTCCTTTTTTCATCCAGACAGCCAGGAAGCGTGATGACTCCGGACGACTTTATCCGCAAATGGGACGGCGTAAAGCTTAAGGAAAAACAGGCCTCCCAAGAGCACTTCCTTGACCTCTGCGCCCTAGCCGGCGTCAACAGCCCGGCCCTGGCCGACCCCGAAGGCGCCTGGTTCTGCTTCGAGAAAGGGGCCAGCAAGGCCGGCGGGGGCGAGGGGTGGGCCGATGTGTGGCGTAAAGGCTGCTTCGCCTGGGAGTACAAGAGCCCGGGCAAGGACCTGGACGCGGCCTTTAAACAACTCCAGCTCTACACCCCGGCCCTGGAATATCCCCCGCTGCTGATCGTGTCGGACATCGACGTGATCCGCATCCATACCGCCTTCACCGGGATGGTGCCCGTCTGTCACGTCCTGACGGTGGCGGACCTGCGCGATCCCGCCAAGCTCGCCCTCCTCCGGTCGGCCTTCATCCAGCCGGAGCGGTTAAAGCCCACGGTCAAAAAGTCGGAACTCACCGAGCAAGCGGCGGCCCAGCTCGGTGCCCTGGCCCAGACCTGGCGCGGGCGG
Source organism: Gammaproteobacteria bacterium (assembly GCA_009928645.1). GTDB lineage: Bacteria > Pseudomonadota > Gammaproteobacteria > Chromatiales > Chromatiaceae > M0108. The sequence continues at coordinate 809 of SACH01000665.1, forward strand.
GGGCATGACCCCCTGCGGGTGGCGCACTTCACCCAGCAGATTCTGTTCTGCCTCTTCGCGGAAGACATCGACCTGCTCCCGGACAGTCTGTTCACGCGGCTGATAAAGTCGGTACAGGCCCACCCCGAGCGGGCGCAATCCCGGTTGGAGGCCCTGTTAGGGGCGATGGCCACAGGCGGGGAGGTCGCCTTTGAGGAGGTGCCCTGGTTCAACGGTGGCCTCTTCACCGCGGCCCAGGCCCTGCCCCTGGAATTGGCCGATCTGAAGCAACTTCAGGCCCTGGCGTCCCTGGACTGGTCGGCCATCGATCCGACCATCGCTGGCACCCTGTTTGTGCGCAGTCTGGACCCGGCCCTACGGGCGCAGCTGGGCGCCGAATACACCGACTCCGAGACCATCATGCGCCTGGTCAATCCGGTGGTGCTCGACCCCATGCGGGCGGAGTGGGCCGCTATCAAGACCCAGATCCAGGCCCAGCTCGAAAAGGCCCAGGCGGCCAAGTCGGCGGCCGCTTCAACCAAGGCCCGCAATG
>SACH01000666.1 GCA_009928645.1 Gammaproteobacteria bacterium
GCGCAATGCCCAGCGCGTCCGCAATACCTATCCACGGCCGGCAGGACAGTCGAGCCCGTCCGGCACGGCCGGCGCTTGAGGTTCACGCCGACCGGCCCGCGGCGCACGCGAACCCCGCGGCACCGGGGCGAGCGCCACGTTACGCGGCGGCATCGGGCAAAAACAGGGCGGAACCGGAAAATTCGCTGCGTGTGCAACGCACCAAGGTGATGCTGTGTCGGGTGACCGCCGTGGTACATTCCAGCAAGGACAACTCATGGCTGGGAGCGCCGGCCGCGGGCGGCAATTCGTGTTTGATGCCCATCCGGTCCACGCGCAAGATCTGGGGGACCAGGCGTAACTGGTGGCGATGATTGGCCAGCAGCTGCCAGGCTTCGTCGAACATCACCGCCAGCGGGTTGTACTGGCCGAGACGGGGCGCGCCCCGTTCCTGCTCCAGCGCCGCCAGGCGCGCCTCCGCGGCAAAGACCCCGCGGCTCAGACTCCCATCGCGATCACCGTCCCGTGCGCGACGGCGCAAGTCCCTATGGCGAATCTGCACCATCAAGCGTTCATACTCCAGGCTTTGCTGACTCGCCTGGATGCGAGTTAAGCGTTCCCGTGCCATCCCGGCAAAGTACAAGCACACGGCACACTGCCGGGCCGCCTGGCGGGTCGCCTCCTCGGTCGCGGCGGGATAAAGCACCCGCGGCTCAGAAAACGAGAGGCGGGTCTGCGCCACGTCCCGGCGCAGGACGTCATCGATGAGACTGACGCCAAACACCTGCTTTTCCCGGCGCGTGAGTATGAGCAGGGCATAGGCAGCGCTGGCTAATGGATTAAGGCGAAAAAAATCCGCTAAGGCGGTGCTCCGTGCCAGCAACAGTGAAAGGTCGTTCGGTGAGGCAAAAAATGCATTGATCGCCGGGTCCTGTTGCCAGGCTGAGCGGCTAAGATCAATAGCGGCCGGCAGCTGTTCCACCAGCTCATCCAGGTAGTCAAAAGTCGCCGCCATGACCGGCCACAAGCGCCGATCATACTGGCGGATGGCGCGTAAGCGGGGCTCGACGCTGGAGACGAACTCCTCGATAGCCAGGGCGATGGTCTGTTGCCACTCCCGGTCCAGCAGGCGGGCTAGACGCACGGCGGAAAGCCAGGCGCGCCAGCGGGAATGAGACCGTCTAGCGTCGGGGGTAAGGCCAGCGTTCATCGGTGCATGCGATGTCGGCAGGATCGAGTTGAATGGCACAACAGAAGGGTCCTCAGGCGCGCGATGATGCGGTGTAAAGAGTGTCATCATTTACGACCAAATGGTACCTTGATGTACGCCGGATTGCCGAAGTTCCTGCGCGTCGTCG
>SACH01000667.1 GCA_009928645.1 Gammaproteobacteria bacterium
TTGCCGGCTCAGTTCCCCCCAGGACGCCAGCCGCTCCGGGTTGGCGCCGTTGAGGTGCTGGCTGGCCGCCGCCTCCACCCCGGCGGCGCCGAAGCGGGGATGACTGTAGCCGATGGTGTGGGCGAAGGCCGGGCCGTAAGGATAACGCCGTCGGACCTTGCCCTCCGCCTCCTCGCTATAGGCCAGGACCTCGCCGCGGCGGTCGAGGATGCGCCCGCGCTGGATGCCATGGGCAGGGTTGAACTGCCGCCGGTCATAGGTCTGCATGAAGGCCAGGAACGAGGGACGGAAGAGCCCCGCCAGCTGCCAGCTCGCCTGGTAGCCGAGGAGAAGGGCGAAGAGCAGGCCCAGTCCCAGGGTTGGTATGAGCAGGGACCGGCGCGTCGGCCCCGGGTGGCGGGGTTCCGTGGCCTGCCGCAGGTCATACATCCGCTTAAGGAGAAAAAGGGCGACAAGAAAATAGGCGCCATGCAGCCCCCCCCGCAGCCAGGGCCAGGCCGCCGAGTCCACCAGAGCGCCGAAGAGGTCAAGAGGTTGCAAGGATGGGGTTCAACCTGATGATCATGGAGGGTCTCCAACTACCCTGACCAACGGCGGGGGGTGAAGACATTGATGTTAACCGGAAGCGGCGGTGAAAACGGGGGGGATTATACTTGCCCCGCCACCCGGGGTTCCGCGGGGGCGAAAGTCCGCGCCCAAGCCCGGTCTCGGCTGGCGGCATGATGATTAGAAACGGCATGATGATTAGACGCAGAGAGGAGCGAGCGATGGAAGAATGGCGCGAGATTCCCCAGGAAAAGGCGAAAAGGCAGCAGTTGTATGGCATCCAGGGCTGGTTGCTGGTCCTGGCTGGCTATCTGGGCCTGGTGTTCGTGACCACGGTGCTTTACAAGTTCTTATTATTTCCTGACATCTATCCTGCGACGGGCCCGACCGGTGCCATTCTCTCCGCCGATGGCCAGGCGATCCGGCTGACGTTGTTCATCGATCTCACGACCACCGGCGTGGTGCTGTTCACCCTGTTCACCAAGTACAACCAGTTCCGCCTCATCGCCTCGTGGCTGTTTTTGCTGAAAATCCTGCTGAGCATGCTAAATGCCTTCTATATCTCGCTCAGCCAGGAGAATCTGCTGATCTTCATCTACAACGGTCAGCAGATCATCATCCTGACCGCCTGGATGCTCTATCTCAACCAGTCGGAGCGGGTGCGGGTCACCTACGAATCCAAGATCTCCCGGCATTCCTTCTACGACAATTAATGACCGACCACTCCCTCTGCGCCGAGCGCATCCGCGTCCGCGGACTGGTGCAGGGCGTTGGCTTTCGTCCCACCGTCT
>SACH01000668.1 GCA_009928645.1 Gammaproteobacteria bacterium
GGGAAGGGGAGCGCCTTACAACCGCCGCTGACCTCCCGGACGGTCATGCCACCGCCGACCCCACTGCCACGGAACTGGCCTTCCTGAAATTGCGCTACAAGTTACCCGGGCACGCGGCAAGCACCTTGCTCAGCCAGGCCATCGCCGCCCCGGCCGGCCAGGAGGGCGCCAGCGAACGTCTGCGCTTTGCCGCCGCCGTCGCCGCCTTCGGCCAATACCTGCGGGGGGGGGCGAGCCTGAACGGCTACACCCTGGCGGACATCATCACCCTGGCCAGCGGCGCCAAGGGCGAGGATGCCGCCGGCTACCGAGCCGAGTTCATCGGCCTGGTCAAGCTGGCGCAGGCACTGGGGGGCTAAGCCGGACAGGCACCCCCGGCGGGCGCCAACCGCCGCGGCAGATTAGTCGGCGTCGCCCGGCGCCGGGCGGCGCTGTTCCTTGGTCTGCGCGCGGTGCCGTTTCGCCATCAGGCGCCGTTCCCGCTCGGCCGCGCTCGGCTGGGTGGCCCGCCGCGGCGGCGGGGCGATCCAGGCTTGGCGAATGAGCTGTACCAGTCGTTGGCGGGCATCTTCCCGGTTGCGCTCGCGGGTGCGATGGCGATACGCACTGAGGGTGATCACCCCATCCTGACCCCAGCGCCGCCCAGCCAATTCCCGCAAGCGGGCGCGCACCTCCGCCGGCCAGGCGGCACAGCGCCCGGTGTCGAAGCGCAACTGGACCCCGGTCGCGACTTTATTGACATTCTGCCCCCCGGGCCCCGGGGAGCGGGTGAAACGTTCCGCAAGCGCCAGCGCGTCCACCCAAACGCCAGGCTGGATCCAGAGACCGGACAGCGGGGCGTCGGGACCCGGGCGTGCTGTCCGTCCGTCGTTAGCGCCAGTGTTCACCACGAGAAACCCCTGTCAGCCCCGGGAAACGGGCGGGAGCTTGGTCCGCGCCGCCACGCCGGGAGTAAAAAAATCTGTTTTTAAGCTGCCCATCGGCTTGGTCAGCATAATAAAAGGTCGGTAATGACGCAAGCGACCTTGACCAAAAAAGGGAAGTGCCCTTCGTCCACGTCACGAACCGTGCGGCAACCAGCGGGTATTATAGCCGTAGAGTAGTCCCATTACCGACATTGTTATACAATGAGCGGCGTAAACGAGTCACGCCCGTCGCCATCATGGCGCCGGACGCCCACCCTCCGGTCTGCGTTGCCCATGCCCACGGATTTCACGCGCCTCATCGCCAAGCTCGCCCGCGATCGCCGCCATGTCGATCTCAAGACCCTCGACCTGTGTTTTCTGCTCGGCCTGCACCAGCGCGCGGAGCGCGAAACCCTCGCCTCGTT
>SACH01000032.1 GCA_009928645.1 Gammaproteobacteria bacterium
GCTCAGGGGGCTGTGAAAATTCCCGCTAACTTGTTGATATAAATGACATCGACAAGCCCGCCTTGGGAAAACAAAACCCTCCCATCCCCTTGATTTTAAAGGAATGGGAGGGGATCACGGCGTCCCCCGCCAGACGTCACCCGCCCCGGGAATTCCCGACCCAGGGATGACCGTAAAATGCATTACGATGGCCACCAATCTACCAACCACCTCAACCGGTGGTACACCCTCTGTTTCGCGATCAAGTCGTTATGAATATTTTTTCATCACCCCGCCAGCCTTTGGCCTTTCACCGCATGGACGCCCACCTGGGCCACCACAAGAGCCACCGCATGGGCTATCGGGCCGATGATCGGGTAGGTTGTCGGTTGGGCAGCCAGGTTTACCCGGCGCCGAAGTCCCGTTCCTGGTGGCTCCTGATGGCCCTATTAGTCCTCCTGGCCTTACCCCTCATCGGCCAGGCGGCGCCGAGTGGCGAGGAACGGCTGCGCGGTTACCTCAAGGGCCTGGACACCCTCAGCGCCGAGTTTCAGCAGTACACCCTCAGCGCCGATGGCGGGCGCATGATCGAGTCCGAGGGCACCCTCTACCTCCAACGCCCGGGTCGGTTCCGCTGGGAGTACCGCGCCCCCCTGGAACAGGTCATCGTCGCCGATGGCAGCCGGGTCTGGCTGCACGATATCGAGCTGGACCAGATCTCCCACCAGAGCCAGTCCAGCGCCCTGGACGGCACACCGGCGCAACTGCTAGCCTCGGACGAGCCCATCGAGACCCATTTCCAGATCCTGGCCTGGGACCCGGGCGATGGGCGCGACTGGGTGGAGCTCCAGCCCCGGGACCCGGAGTCCCAGGTGACCCGCATCCGCATCGGCTTCATCGGCGCGGACCTGGATACCCTGCTGATGGAGGACAGCTTCGGCCAGCTCACCCGCTTCAGTTTTTTGACCAGCAAGCGTAACCCCAAGCTGGATGCCAAGCTGTTCAAGATGGAGCAGCCCATCGGTGGGGATTTCCTCGAGCTGCGCTGAATGTCGACGCCGGCCACCGCTCCCCTGGCCACGGCCCCCCTGGCGGAGCGCATGCGACCACGGACCCTGGCCGAATTCCGCGGTCAGGCCCATCTGCTGGCCCCGGGCAAGCCCCTGCGTCGCGCCATCGAGCTCGACCGGCCCCACTCCATGATCTTCTGGGGCCCGCCGGGCACGGGCAAGACCACTCTGGCGCGGCTGCTGGCACGCACCTCCAACTACCATTTCCTGCGCCTGTCGGCGGTCCTCGCCGGGGTCAAGGACATCCGTGAGGCGGTGGAGGAGGCGCGGCAGGTGCGGGCGGCGGCAGGGCAGGGGACCCTGCTGTTCATCGACGAGGTCCACCGTTTCAACAAGGCCCAGCAGGATGCCTTCCTGCCCCATGTGGAGGAGGGGACCCTGGTCTTCATCGGCGCCACCACCGAGAACCCCTCCTTCGAGCTCAATAACGCCCTGCTCTCCCGGGCGCGGGTCTATCTCCTCAAGGCCCTGGAGGTCGGGGACCTGGAGGCGGTGATCGACCAGGCCCTGGGGGACGCGGAGCGCGGGCTGGGCGCTCTGGAATTGCGGCTGGCCCCGGAGCAACGGCGAGTGCTGGCAGAGGCGGCGGACGGGGATGCCCGCCGCGCCCTGAACCTGCTGGAGCTGGCGGCGGACCTGAGCAAGGACGGAGAGATCGGGGAGGGGGCGGTCAGGGAGGTCATCGCCGGTCATGCGCGGCGCTTCGACAAGGGTGGCGATATCTTCTATGACCAGATCTCGGCCCTGCATAAGTCGGTGCGCGGGTCCGATCCGGACGCCTCGCTCTATTGGCTGGCGCGGATGATCGACGGTGGCTGCGATCCCCTCTACATCGCCCGCCGGGTGGCGCGGATGGCCAGCGAGGACATTGGCAATGCCGACCCGCGGGCCCTGGCCCTGGCCCTGGATGCCTGGGACGTGCTGGAGCGGCTCGGCAGTCCGGAGGGTGAGCTGGCCCTGGCCCAGGCGGTGGTCTACATGGCCTGCGCCGCCAAGAGCAACGCCGTCTATCTGGCCTGGAAGGCGGCCCTGGCGGATGCTCGTCAGTCGGGGTCTCTGGAGGTCCCGGTGCATCTGCGCAATGCCCCGACCCGGCTGATGAAGGAGCTAGGATATGGGCGCGATTACCGCTATGCCCATGATGAGCCGGAGGCCTACGCGGCGGGGGAGGTCTATTTTCCGGATGCGATACGGCCGCGGCGCTATTACGCCCCGGTGGATCGGGGGCTGGAGATCCGCATTCGCGAGAAGCTGGCCCATCTGCGGCAACTGGACCGGGCGGCGAGGGCCGGGACGCGAGCGGAGGCGCCATCGGGGGCGGGGGCCGGTGCTCCCGTCCGGGGGACGCCGTGAATCCGTCCTTGGAGGCTCGGGCATGGCATCCCTGCCATGCACGCCCCCGGCCAGGAGCACCGGCCCCCGCCAGAGAGGTTCCGACACTCCCGTCCGGGGGAAGCAGTGAATCCGTCCAGGCTGCCCACCAGCGTAGCGAGGCCGATGACCAGATGAATGACGCCGAAGGCGGAGCCGCGGAGCGCAGCGGGCGCGGCATCTGCGACCAGGGAAGAGGGAGCATGGAAAGAAGAATAAGATAGAAAGGCAGCAAAGGTGCTAGGGTGGATGGCGGCAAGGAAGAGGAGCCTGGCTGTCATGGAAACAGGACGTCCTTGGTTGCCAAGGATAACCTCCAGGGATGATTGAAAATCCTGTAGCAGTGGACTAAGTCTATGGATGTAGCGGTTGGTCAAAGAGTCGCCATCGGCCTCAGCAGGAGCCAACCGGGTTAGGCGCGGGATGGCACCGCGCCTTTCGCATTTATGGACTTGGTAATAGTTGAGCCATGTAGAGGGTTGCGCCATGAACCAGGACCCTGCCCTTCAGGATGACTCCTTACCGACGACCTCGCGTATGGCCAAACGCCAGCGGGCCGCGGAGTGCCTGAGCGCCATCGAACATCAATTGCAAGACCTCAATACCGTCCTCGAACAGCGGGTGGCGGAGCGCACCGCTGAACTCCAGGTGATCAACGCCTTGCTGCACGAACGGGAAGAGAGCTTGCAGTTCGTCCTGACGGGGAGCCGTCTGGGAACCTGGGACTGGAACCTCGTCACCGGCGAGGTGAGCCGCAACGACTTCTGGGCCGAGATGCTGGGCTTCACCCCCCAGGAGGTCGATGACGCCCTGGTCGAAGGCTGGCTTGAACTCATCCATCCCGAGGACCGGGAGCGCGCCTGGCAATCGATCAACGCCCACCTGGCCGGCAGTGCCCCCGTTCATGAGATCGAGTACCGCATGCGCACCCGGGACGGCGGTTATCGCTGGATACTCGATCGGGCGCGCATTGTCAGCCGGGATGAGGCCGGTCGGCCCCTGCGCATGTCTGGCACCCACGAGGACATCACCGACCGCAAACACATTCAGGAGGTCCTGGAGGAAAGTCACCGGCGCCTGATGACCGTCCTCAACGCTATGGAGGCCACGATCTATGTGGCGGACATGGACACACATGAAATTCTGTTCCTGAATCAATCCGCCCGGCAGATCTTTGGCCCGGTCGAGGGCCAACTCTGTTACCAGGTATTGCAGGGGTTGGATGCCCCCTGCCCCTTCTGCACCAATGAGCAACTGCTGAAGGCCGACGGTAGCCCCGCCGGCGTCTGTGCCTGGGAATTTCAGAATCAGCTTAATCACCGCTGGTATGACTTGCGCGATTGCACCGTGAGCTGGACGGACGGCCGGCTGGTGCGCATGGAGATCGCGACCGACATCACGGAGCGTAAGCAGATGGAGCTGCGGCTGCGCCAGAGCGAGGAGCGCTTCCGGCTGGTCGCGGACCATGCCCTGGACAATATCTGGGTCATGGGCCCGGATTATCGCCATCGCTATGTCAGTCCCTCCATCCAGTCCCTGGTGGGCTACAGCGTCGCTGAGTACCTGGAACTATCCCTGGACCAGATGCTCATGCCGGACTCGCTGGTGGTGGCAATGGCCTATTTTGGCAGTCTGGACGAGCACCGGGCCGCCGGCCGCCCCCTCACCGATTTTCCCTTCCGTGGCGAAATCGAGTTGCGGACCAAGGACGGCACCGGGATCTGGACCGAGATCATCGTTAACCCCCTGGTCGACGACGCAGGCCGGCTGCTGGAGTTCGCAGGGGTGACCCGCGACATCCGCGAGCGCAAGCGCCACGACGCGCAACTCCAACAGGCACGGGATGCCGCCGAGGCGGCTAACCGGGCGCTCCACTCAGCCAATGGCGAACTGCAACGCCTGGCCACCACCGACCGGCTTACCGGCATCTGGAACCGCGCCCACTTTGACGAGGTCGCGGCCCAGGAGACCGCGCGGGCGGCGCGTTACGGCGAGCCCCTGACCCTGTTGCTGTTCGATATCGACTACTTCAAGGCGATCAACGATACCCACGGTCACCTGATAGGCGACCAGGTGCTCGTCGAATTGGCCCGGCGGGTGGGTGAGCACTTGCGCGCCAATGACGTGCTGGCGCGCTGGGGGGGCGAGGAATTCGTGATCATGCTGCCGCACTGCCCGGCGGCGGAGGCCCGGCGGGTGGCGGAAAAACTCCGCACCCTGGTCGAGGCCCAGCCTTTCGCCCCGGTTGGTCAGGTGACCGCCAGCTTCGGCGTCGCGGAGTTCCGCCCCACCGACAACCTGGATACCTGGCTCAAGCGCGCGGACGAAGCCCTCTATGCCGCCAAGGCCGCGGGCAGGAACCGGGTGTGCCTGGGGGCAAGCCCACCGTCGTGAGGTGATACCTTACCCGAGCCTCCACGATTAGCTGCAAGATATCCCCCGGCCGGAAGTGCATCAAAACCCTCTCAGGTGGGGTCCGGTGCTCCTGGCCGGGGGCGTGCATGGCAGGGATGCCATGCCCGAGCCTCCAAGGACGGATCACGGCGTCCCCCGGCCGGGAGCACCGGACCCCGACGGCGCTGGCCCATGGTGCCACGGGAAAAGGGCTCCGGGTATCCGGCCACCTATACCGATCCACCCCGTGCGCCGGGCAGCAGGATCCCCTGGCGGGCGAAGAGGGCGATGAGTTCGTCCACCGCCTGACGGGTCCGGGCCAGGAGCTGGTCCGGGCGCCACTGCCGGGTGGCCAGCTCCTTCGGCGGCGCCAGGCGGCCCTGGAGCAGATCGTCGCTCAGGGCCAGGGCGATCTCCGCTGCCGTGCGGGTGCCGTCCAGATAGCCGATGAGGCGGGCGGCGAAGGCGTCCAGGTCCAGGTTGGCGTGATTGGGCGTGGTGACCCGGCGGGCGCCACTAGCCACCTGGGCCTGGGCCAGGGGCCAGACCCGGGGATATTCCAGGGCAGGGCGGGACAGATGGCGCGGGCTGGGCCGGGCGCCGAGGGCGTTGTGAGCGAAGAGGCTGAACAACTCCGCCAGGCAAGCGTCCAGCTCCTGGGCCAGGGTGCCGCCGCCGGCGGCCGCGACCTGGCGCATGGCGGCGGGCAGGACCTCCGCCAGGGTCAGGGAGTCCGGGAATCGCGCGGCCAGCTCCAGGACCAGGGCCTTGGTCAGGGGCTGGCTGATGGTCAGGCGCTTGCCGGCGGCGGTGACGAAGGGGCTGTCCTTGACCCGCCGCAGCTCCGGTTTGGCCACTGGGCGCAGGTCGGCGCGGAAGGCGAGACCGGCGAAGCGCTCCAGGTCGATGGCGATCTCCTCCGGCAGGGGGGCATCGGCGCGGCACAGCAGGCTCTGGCGGAAGTTGCGGTTGGTGACAAAGTCCAACCACTGCTCCAGTTCCAGGCCGTCCTCGATGGGCGCCAGGGCCTGGTCCACGCTGGTGCCATAGGTGGAAGGGAAGAGGGTGCGGGGGTCCGTGTCGCACAGGTAGCGCAGCCCCGCCGCCTCGGCGTCGGCGGCGAACTCGCTGAAGAGGAAGGCCCGGTTCTCCTCCGCCAGGTACTCGAAGAGCAGATAGCTGGGGTGGGCCTGGTCGAGGTTGGCGATCTCCGCCAGCAGGTATTTGGCGCTGAGGGCATCAAGCCCTGGCAGGGCCTGGCGCAGCCGCTCCAGGGCGGCGCGGGCGGCGGCCAGGCGCGCCGTCGGGCCCCGCGCCTCGCGACAGGCATGAAGCAGGATATCCCGCAGCATGCCGCGCATGCGCCAGCCGGGCAGGCAGTTGTAGCTGACGTAAAAGACCCCGCTAGGGGACAGAAGTTGGTTGGCCAGATACAGCAGGTGCCGCCGTACCGGCTCCGGCACCCAGGAATAGACGCCGTGGGCGATGATGTAGTCGAATGTTCCCAGGTCCGCGTCCAGATCGAAGATATCACCCTGGCGTAGCTCCAGATTGGTCAGACCCAGGGCCGTGACCTGGGCCTGACCCAGGGCGATCTGGCAGGCGGAGAGATCGATGCCCAGACAGCTTGCCTTCGGCAGGCCCCAGGCCAGGGGGATGAGGTTGCCCCCGCCGGCGCAGCCTAGCTCCAGTACCCGGGCGGTGTCGGGGTCCGGGGTCACCAGCCCCAGCAGCCGGCCGAGGATGGCCAGGTGATTGGGATGGGTCTCCGGAAAGGCGATACTCTCATAGGGAAAGTCGTCGTAGGCGTCCATGGGCAGGGCGGTCTCCTCGGGAGGGATGTGGTTCGGTGCGCCGGCCCTCGCGACGCGGGGACGCCGGTGTCAGTCCGCGGCGGGGCGCGACGGGCAAGGCACCGGCCTCCGTCCCCTGGGGTTGGTGAGGGGTGTTATGGGTAGAACGGGGAGAGATTTTACGTCATGAAGTCAGCCGCCGAACGGCCGCCCCTGATCATCCGCCCGGGGGTCTCCTGCCGGCTGCGCCTGGTCGTGCTGGGTCTCTATGGCCTCACCCTGCCGGTGGTGCTCCTGCTCCCCCTGGCCTGGCCCTGGCGGATCCTGCTGGTCCTGGCCCTGCTGATCGGGCTGGTCGGGTCCCTGGGCGGGGCCGTCGGCCACCGCTGGCCCTGGGTGCCGCGCCAGGCCATCTGGCACCCGGAGGGCCACTGGACCCTGACCCTGGGCGACGGGCGGGAGGTGCCCGCCCGGCTGCTGGCCACTACCTATGTCACCCCGGCCCTGGTGGTCCTGAACTTCCGCCTCGGGAGCGGGAGTAGGAGTGAAAATGGGACCGGGCTCGGGGGCGGGGGCGGGAGCGAGATAGGGACCGTAAAAGACGGGGTCTCACCCGGCGGGCTGGCATCCTGGCGGCGGGCCGTCGCGCGCCCCGCCGCCTTGCTGCCATGGACCATCCGCTCCCTGGTGCTCCTGCCGGACAACCTGGACCCGGATCTGCATCGGCGGTTGCGGGTCCGGCTGCGCCTGGAGGGCAGGCGCGATGTCCCGGGAGGTGAGGGCGAGGGCGTGGGCGGGCGTCAATGATGGGTTCGGCGGAGGAACGCCACCGACAGCCCCACCCCGACCACGGCGATCGCGACCAGGGTCAGGAGCATGGCATTGTCGTTGAGGAAGGCGATGCCCACCCCGCCCCCGACCAGGAAGAGGCCGAACAGGCCCATCTTCCAGTCCATGTGAATGCCCGCCAGGATCGTGGACAGACCCAGGACGTAGATGGCAACGAAGCCATGGACATCGGTGGTCAGGAAGGCCCGCAGGGTCTCGCCGAACAGCAAATGGATCACCAGCAGGGTGGCCAGCCAGTGGAGGACCTGACGGATAAGATATGGCTTTAGGCCCCCGGCGCTGGCCTTCATCCCCTGCCAGCCGCCCCAGATGGCGAGCAGGCCCACGGCGGGCACGAACCCTTGCCACAGCGTCCGGATGCGGGCCGGATCGGCATCGCTGTCGGTGAGGGCCACCAGCCAGATGGCGAGGATATAAAGCACCCCATAGGGCACGATCGCCAGGAGCAGCTTGAGCCTGCCGGCGCCCGGCTTTGGGGTCGCGGGGGAGGAAGAGACGGAGGTAGTGGACACGTCGAGGCTCCTTTCGGTGGTCATCGGTTGTCGGCTGGAAGGCGCCGCCTGGCCCCTGGCGGTGGCAATCGCGCTAGGCCTGCCCGCGGCGAGTACAATCACCGTGCGATCATTGCGCGATCAGCCTTGGGCGTCAATGCGGGACGCGGGGTTTGCCGCCATGTGCCTGGCAGCCAACCTGGTGAACTGAGATCGGGTCATCCGACCCCGCTGATAACCGTTCACGCGCTTGAGACGCCTGGTTCGCGCCGCGACGGTTTGATCCGACAGGACGCAAGGGTGGAGGTGAAGTGTGGCAGTGTTAGATGCGTTAACAGCAGGCAGTGAAAAGATGCACATCCTGGTCACGGGCGGCGCGGGCTACATCGGCAGCCACGCCTGCGTGGAATTGCTGGCGGCGGGCCATCAGGTCTTCGTCGTCGACAATCTGTGTAACAGCAAGGCCGAGGCCCTGCGGCGGGTGGCGGCGATCTCCGGCCGCAGCCCCGGCTTCGCCCGGATCGACCTGCGTGATCAGGCGGCCCTGGCGGCGGTCTTCCGCGACCAGGAGCGGCCGTTCGACGCCGTCATCCACTTCGCCGGCCTCAAGGCCGTGGGCGAGTCCACCCAAATTCCCTTGGCGTACTATGACAACAACCTCGGCGGGACCCTCAGCCTGTGCCACGCCATGGCCGACGCCGGGGTGCGCAATCTGGTCTTCAGCTCCTCCGCCACCGTCTATGGCGATCCGGCCAGCGTCCCCATCCGCGAGGACTTTCCCACCGCCGCCACCAACCCCTATGGCCGCTCCAAACTGTTCATCGAGGAGATCCTGACCGATCTGCATCGCAGTGATCCCCGCTGGAACATCGCCCTGCTGCGCTATTTCAACCCCGTGGGGGCACACCCCAGCGGTCGTATCGGCGAGGACCCCAACGGCATCCCCAACAACCTCCTGCCCTTCATCGCCCAGGTGGCAGTGGGCAAGCTGCCGCGCCTGCGAGTCTTCGGCGCCGATTACCCTACCCCGGATGGCACTGGCGTCCGGGACTATATCCATGTCGTCGACCTGGCCCAGGGCCACCTGCGCGCCCTGGAAAAGCTCGCCACCCACCCCGGGCTGCTGATCTGCAACCTCGGCACCGGCCAGGGCTATAGCGTCCTGGAGATGGTCCGCGCCTTCGAACGCGCCAGCGGCCGGCCCATCCCCTACGACCTGGTCGCCCGGCGCCCCGGGGACATCGCCATCTGCTACGCCGACCCCGACAAGGCCCGGACCCTGCTCGGCTGGTCCGCCGAACTCGGCCTCGACGATATGGTCGGTGACGCCTGGCGCTGGCAGTCCAGCAATCCCGAGGGTTACCCGGAGAACTGACGGCGGTCTCGCCTCAGCCCGTTCTCGCAACCGCTGCCAGGGGCGGCCAGCGCTGCCATGCCCTAAACGACAAAACCTAGATGCCGACAATCCGTGTGCCGCGGATAGATGTCGGTATGGGCGGCTCAGGGGGTGGTCTGCGGGCTGGTCAACCCCTCCAATGGCTGGATCAGCCGGCCGAAGGCCTCGCGGTTGACGTACTGGATGACCACCCCGCCCTTCTTGTCCATCGCCAGGTCCATGCCCCGGTCCGGGTAAAGCCAATGGGTCACCCCGGTCTCCGGCTCCACCCGCTTTTCCGCCGGGGTGCCGAAGCGCTGGGTCACGATTTCCGCGTCCAGGGACTTCCAGGGCAGATAGGTGATGCTTGCAATCGGCAAAGTGGCCAGGGTCGCGATGTCCGTCGGGTCCAGTTCCACCTTCTTCGCCCCGCTGCCCAGCTGACTGATCCGCAGACCCCGCTCGTACATGGGCGCCAGGGTCGCGGTATCCGCCTGGATACCGATCACGAAATCACCGCGCAGGCGGCTGAGGTAGATCTGCTCGAAATAGGCCTCCACCGTGAAATCTGTCGGCTGCTGGTTGCCGTCCAGCCGCGCGAACAGGTTGCTCTCCCCGGTCTCGGCGAAGACCCGCTGCACCTCGCTGAGCGGCGTCTCCCCCAGGGTGAAGCCAAAGACCCGGGTCCGACCCTGGGTATCCTGCTCCACCTGCCAGGGCAGGCGCGGCGTGGGGTCCTCCTCCCGGTCCTCCGGCAGCAACAGCATGATGCCGACGAAGCCCAGGAGGGCGGCGGCCAGGATCGACAGAATCATGCGACGTTCCATGAGGGTGAGGCTCCGGGGTCAAAAGGATCAGGTTGGAAGGCACAGCTTGAATCGCAATCGGTAAAGCGCGAAAGATACCCACCAACGCTTTAACCTTCGGGTTGCGGCGAGCACCCTGATGGAATTCAGATGGGCAGGAGCCCCGCGACCACCTCGCGGCCCTCGCTCATGAGAATGTTGTAGGTCCGGCAAGCAGCCCCGGTATCCATGACCTCGATGCCGATGCCCCGCGTCATGGCGCTGGCCAGAAGGGCAGGGGGCGGAAAGACCTGCCGGGCGCCGGTACCGAGGAGGATAAGTTGTGGGTTCAAGGCAAGCAGGGCCTCCAGGTGCGCCAAGGTCAGTTCCTCGGCCCGGGCCGGCCCCCAGTCCGGGACTAGTTTCCGGGGGCTCAGGATGAGCCCGACGGTGAAATTCCGGCCGTCGATCTGGATGCTGCCGGGCGCATAAGCCTCGACCAGGTAGCCGTCGGCGGGGTCTGCTTGGGAAAATTTCATGCCCGCACCTTACCCCAAGGTCCGCCGAGACGGCAAGGACCCTCAGACCCACGGATCTCCAGGGTCACCTCAACCTGGGTTTTAAGGGGGATGGAGTCACAATCCCGGTGCGAGAAAAGGCCAAATTACCAAACGAACCCATTTGGTGCGGCGCAGCAAGCCGGTGTCTCCAGGCGGTATGGTCTGGATAGACGGGGATAGAAAAGGACCGGGATGGGCAGGTAGCGGAATAGACAGGTACCCGGATAGAGCGGTACCGGCATAGACAGGTACCAGGATCACGCGAAAGGCGGTCGTGGTCGCCACCGGCAAGCCGATTTTATTCCGCCGGGCTTGACGGTAAACTCCTCACCCTTGCCCATCAAGCGCTTTAGCGCCTCAAGCCTCCGAGGTCACCGTGGTCGCCCCAGTCCCGGAATTTCGCCGCATCCAGCGCCTTCCGCCCTATGTCTTCAATATCGTCAACGAGTTGAAGGCCGCCGCCCGGGCCCGGGGCGAGGACATCATCGACTTCGGCATGGGCAACCCCGATCAGCCCACCCCCCGCCACATCGTCGACAAGCTGCTGGAGGCCGCCCAGCGCGGCGATACCCACCGCTACTCGGTCTCCCGCGGCATTCCCCGGCTGCGCCGCGCTATCTGCAACTGGTATCGTCAGCGCTTTCAGGTCGAGCTCGACCCGGACCAGGAGGCCATCGTCACCATCGGCTCCAAGGAGGGGCTGGCCCACCTGGCCCTCGCCACCATGGGCCCCGGCGATACCGTCCTGGTGCCCAATCCGGCCTACCCCATTCACCCTTACGGCTTTGTCATCGCCGGGGCCGATGTCCGCCATGTCCCCCTGATCCCCGGCATCGACTTTTTCGCCGAGTTGCGCCGGGCCATCGAGGACTCCTGGCCCAAGCCGAAGATGCTGGTGATCAACTTTCCCGGCAATCCCACCGCCCAGTGCGTCGAGCTCGACTTCTTCAAGCGGGTCATCGCCATCGCCCGGGAGCATGGCATCTGGGTGGTCCATGACCTGGCCTACGCCGACATCGTCTTCGATGGCTACGTCGCCCCCTCCATCCTCCAGGTCCCCGGGGCCACCGAGGTCGCCGTCGAATTCTTCTCCCTGTCCAAGAGCTACAACATGCCCGGCTGGCGCATCGGCTTCATGTGCGGCAACGCCGACCTGGTCGGCGCCCTGGCCCGCATCAAGTCCTACCTGGACTACGGCACCTTCACCCCCATCCAGGTCGCCGCCATCGCCGCCCTGGAGGGGCCCCAGGACTGCCTGCGCCAGATCAGCGGCCAGTACGAGAGCCGCCGCAACGTCCTGTGCGAGGGCCTGGCCGCCGCCGGCTGGCACATGGACAAACCCCAGGCCACCATGTTCGCCTGGGCACCGATCCCCGAACCCTACCGCGAACTGGGCTCCCTGGAATTCGCTAAGAAGCTCTTGAGCGAGGCCAAGGTCGCCGTCTCCCCCGGCATCGGCTTCGGCCAGTACGGCGATACTCACGTCCGCTTCGGCCTGATCGAGAATGAACATCGCACCCGTCAGGCGGTCCGCGGCATCAAGGACATGTTCCGCCGCGACGGGATTTAACCTTTAGAAAGCAAGAGGAACTGATTATGGAGCCGGTCAAGATCGGTTTGTTGGGCCTGGGCACGGTCGGTGGCGGTACGGTCACCGTCCTGACCCGCAACGCGGCGGAGATTGCCCGCCGCGCCGGACGGGAGATCAGGATCGCCCGGGCGGCAGCCATGCAGTACAACCCCGAGATCCACGGTCTCGACCAGATTGGCCTGATCGGTAACGATGCCTTCGCCGTGGTCGAGGACCCTGAGATCGACATCGTCATCGAGCTCATCGGCGGCTACTCCCCGGCGCGGGAGCTGGTGCTCAAGGCCATCGCCAACGGTAAGCACGTCGTCACCGCCAACAAGGCCCTCATCGCCCGCCATGGCAACGAGATCTTCGCCGCCGCCCGTGAGCAGGGCGTGGTCGTCGCCTTCGAGGCCGCCGTCGCCGGGGGCGTGCCCATCATCAAGGCCCTGCGCGAGGGCCTGGCCGCCAACCACATCGAATGGATCGCCGGCATCATCAACGGTACCGGCAACTTCATCCTCACCGAGATGCGCGACAAGGGTCGCGACTTCGCCGATGTCCTGGCCGAGGCCCAGGCCCTGGGCTACGCCGAGGCCGATCCGACCTTCGACGTCGAGGGCATCGACGCCGCCCATAAGCTCACCATCCTTGGCTCCCTGGCCTTCGGCATCCCCCTCCAGTTCGAGAAGACCTTCACCGAGGGTATCTCCCGCATCCAGGCCCAGGATGTGGCCTATGCTGCGGAGCTGGGTTACCGCATCAAGCACTTGGGCATCGCCCGGCGCTCCGGTCACGGCATCGAACTGCGCGTCCATCCCACCCTCATCCCCCATCGCCGGCTGATCGCCAACGTTGACGGGGTCATGAACGCCGTCCTGGTCAAGGGCGACGCCGTGGGGCCCACCCTCTACTACGGCGCCGGCGCCGGGGCCCTGCCCACCGCCTCCGCCGTGGTCGCCGATGTCCTCGACGTGGCTCGGGTCCTGACCTCCGACCCCGGCAACCGGGTGCCGCATCTGGCCTTCCAGCACGACGAGATCGCCGACATCCCGGTGCTGCCCATGGCGGAGGTCGAGACCGCCTACTACCTGCGCATCGCTGCCCTCGACCAGCCCGGCGTCATGGCTGAGATCGCCGGCATCCTGGGGTCCGAGGGCATCAGCATCGAGGCCATCAAACAGAAGGAGCCGGAGGAGGGTGACACCCATGTGCCCCTTATCATGCTCAGCCATCGGGTCCGGGAGGGGCGCATGAATCGCGCCATCGCCCGCATCGAGGCCCTGAACACGGTCAAGGGCGAGGTCATGCGCATTCGCATGGAGACCCTCGCCGGTTGAGCCGGCCTCCGCTCCTAGATCTGCTGATTCCGGGCCTCTTCGGCCCGGTGCCGGTGCCTCCCGGGGAGGTGCCGCCCACCCCGGTCCTGTCCCGGCTTCTGGGCCGGGCTGACCGGCTGCCCGGGGCTGGCACCGTCGACCCCTGCCGGACCCTCTTCCACCTCTTCGGCTACACACCAGCGCCGGATCAGGTTTGCCCCAGCGCCCCCTATTGCCGGTTGGCTGACCGCCAGATGGTCGACTCCGGCACGGGATCCGAACCTTATGTTCTCCATGCCGACCCCGTTCACCTGCGACCCGACCGGGACCGGTTGGTGCTCTTCGCCGGGCCCGACTTCGCCCCGGACCGGGCCGAGGCGGACGCCCTCGTCGCCCTCTTCAATCAGCACCTCGGCGAAGAGGGCCTGCGCCTGGAGGCCCCGACCCCGGAGTGCTGGTATCTCCTGAGCGAGCAGGCCCCCGAACTGGTCACTCAACCCCTCGCCGCCGTCCGGGGCCGGCCCATTGCCGGCCAATTGCCTCGGGGACCGGAGGCCCGCCGCTGGGCCCGGCTCCTCAATGAGGTCCAGATGCTCTTTCACCATAGCGAGGTGAATCAGTGTCGGGAGGCGGCCGGCATCCCCACCCTCAACGGCCTCTGGCTCTGGGGTGGCGGCCAGCTTCTGCCACCGCCTACGGGCGAGGTGGGCTATGCCCGGGTCTTTAGCGCCGATCCCCTGGCCCGCGGCCTCGCCCGCGCCAGAGGCATTCCCACGGCACCTCCGCCCGCTGATCTGGGAGCGGTCCTCGCCGAGGACATTCTCATCCACTGGTCAGGCCTCTGGGAGGCGGTCCTGGCCGCCGATGGCCCGGCCTGGCTGGCCTCCCTGACCGCCCTGGAACAATGGCTTTCCGGGAGCACTAGCTCAACCGCTGGGGGGGGTGCCACCGGTCGGGTAAGCCCGATCCCTAGCCTCAACCTGGATCTCTACCCTGCCAATGGTGAGCGCTTCCACTACCGCGCCCATCATCGCTATCGTTTCTGGCGTCACCCCCTTACGCTCATCCTTCCTGATAAAGGCTTTCGGGAGTCACCATGATCGCCGTGCCAGCCATCTCCCCTCGCTTTTCCTGGGCCGACTACCGGCGCTGGCCTGACGGCGAACGCTGGGAACTGATCGACGGTCAGGCCTGGGCCATGGCGCCGGCGCCTTCGATCAGCCACCAGACGGTGGCTGGCAGATGCTATGCGCGGTTGGAACGCCATCTGAACGGCAAACCCTATCGTCCCTTCATCGCTCCCACGGATGTCAAACTCTCCGAGTTCGACTTGCCCGCTCCGGGGGAACCTCAGTCTCCGGGGCCGCTGGGCTGACTCACCCCTCCAGCTCCACGCCCAAGCGGCTAGCGATGGCCTTCACGACCTCCGCGGCGGTATCGAAATCATAGCCCTCGATAGCCCGTGACAGGTTGCGGGCCTCGCCGGTCAGACCGGCCTGGTGCAGCAGGGGTAGCAACGCCCGGGTGATCGCGCCTGCCTTGACGCTGCCCAGCAGGACCTCGCGCCAAAGGTCCCGTAAACCCGTGCTCAGCGCGTCTTTGTCAACCGCTGGTGGTGGGGCCGTGGGCGGTGTCGGGGGGCGGGCCGCTGATGGCCCGGGGGTCAGGGGTGGTTGCTTCGCTGTGAGCGGAAAGGGTGAGGGGGTGTGCGATGGTGGCTCCGGAGTGGGGTGTGGCGGGGATCCCGGCGCGGGCTCTTCCAGCGCCGCAATCCCGGCCAGGAGCGGTTCCAGGGCGGCCAGGACCTCCGGCAGCTGGGTTTCCATTACGGCCGCATCCCTCCGGGCAGCCGCGCTCTCCGGGGCGACAGCCTGCTCGCGGGTGGTCACCTCGTCCTGGGCAGATGCATCCTCCAGGCGGCGGGCGGCCTCCTGCAGGGCCTGGGCGCCAAGATTGCCGGCCAGGCCCTTGAGGGTGTGGGCCAGCCGGGTGGCGGTCTCCCGGTCTCCCTGAGCCCAGGCGGCGCGGAAGGCGCTCGCGAACCCTGCCTGATCTCCCTGGAAGCGCCGCAGCAGCCGACGATAGAGGGCCAGATCCCCTTCCACCCGCCTTAGCCCGGCCTGGATGTCGATGCCCGGCAGGTCGGGGAGGGCCAGAGACGGCTCAGCCGGTGGTAGGGTCGCGGAGTGGGGCGTGGCCGTTGCGCCTTCGCGGGTGTCCTCCGCTTCGCCGCTGGTGGGGGACAGGCCCGGACCTGGCCGGGCTGGCCTGATCCAGCGCGCCATGGTCTTGAGCATCTGCTCCACGTTGATGGGCTTGGGGATATGGTCGTTCATCCCCGCGGTCAGCACCTTCTCCCGGTCCCCGGCCATGGCGTTGGCGGTCATGGCGATCACCGGTAGGTCCCGGAAGCGCGGGTCCTCCCGCAGGCGGCGGGTGGCGGTGTAGCCGTCCATGACCGGCATCTGGCAGTCCATCAGGACGCCGTCGAAGGCCTCGGCGGCCAGCCGGGCCAGGGCCTCCGCGCCATCGTTGGCCACCTCGACCTGAATGCCATGGCGGGTCAGCAGCTCCCGGGCCAGTTCCTGGTTGACGGCATTGTCCTCGACCAGCAGCACCCGGGCACCGGCCAGGGCGGCCCCGGCCTCCTGGGTCAGGACATCGCGCTGCACGGCGCGGCCCCGACGCCGCTGGCCGGTGAGGGCGAGGATGATGGTGTCGAACAGGGAGGAGGGCGTGGTCGGCTTGGTGAGCACGCCGGCGACGGTCAGGCCGGCGCTGGCCTCAAGGGCCTCCTCCCGCCCATGTGCGGTGACCATGATCACCGTGGGCGGATGACGCAGCGCGGGGTCCGTGCCCAGGGCGCGCAGGGTGGCGACCCCGTCCAGGCCGGGCATGCGCCAGTCGATGAGCAGGAGCTCGAAGGGGGTACCCTGGCCCTCCGCCGCTTCGATCCGGGTGATCGCTTCCTCGCCGGAGGCGGCCTCCGCGACCAGGAAGCCAAAGCTCGCCAGCATGCCCCTGAGGACCTGGCGTGCCGTCAGATGGTCGTCCACCACCAGCACCCGCAACTGGCCCAGGTCCGCCGGCAGGACCAGCGCCGACAGGGCTTGTTGCGCCTGCTTGGCGAAGCGGGCGGTGAAGTGGAAGGTACTGCCCACCCCGGGCGCGCTCTCCACGCCGATCTCGCCCCCCATCATCGCCACCAGGCGCTTGCTGATGGTCAGGCCCAGGCCCGTGCCACCGTAACGGCGGGTGATGGAGCCGTCCGCCTGGGTGAAGGCCTGGAACAGGCGCTCCTGCTGTTCCGGGGTCATGCCGATGCCGGTGTCGCGGACGGAAAAATGTAGCAGGGCCGTATCCCCGGTCTCCTCCCGCCGGCTGACCTTGACCAGCACGTCCCCGCCCTGGGGGGTGAACTTGAGGGCGTTGCCGACCAGGTTGGTCAGCACCTGACCCAGGCGCAGGGGATCGCCGATCAGGGAGACGGGGATGTCGGGATCGACCTGGAACATGATCTCGACGCCCTTGTCCTCCGCCGCCTGGCCAGTGAGGTTCGCTAGGTGGTCCAGGACCTCCTGCAGGTCGAAGTCCACCCGTTCCATTGTCAGCTTGCCGGCCTCGATCTTGGAGAAGTCGAGGATGTCGTTGATGATGCCGAGCAGGGCCTCCGCCGAGCGGTGGACCTTTTCCACGTAATTGCGCTGCTGGGGGTCGAGCTCGGTCTGCAGGGCCAGGTAGGACATGCCGATGATGGCGTTCATCGGCGTGCGGATCTCGTGGCTCATGTTGGCGAGGAAGTCGCTCTTGGCGCGGGTCGCCTCCTCGGCCAGGGCGCGGGCCCGCTCCATCGCGGCGATGGCCGCCCGCTCCTCGGTGATGTCCTCGATCATGCCGGCGAGGCCTTGGCTCAGGTCTTGGCCGTTGATGGCCTGGGCGGACATGCGGCCCCAGAAGCGGCTGCCGTCCTTGCGCACCAGTTCCCGGTCCTCGCGATAGTAGCCCTGCTGGCGCAGGGCGGTGGCGATGATCGGGCCGATCTCCGCGTAGGTCGCCTCGTCGGCATACCAGCGCCGGGTGCTCTGACCGCGCATCTCCCCGGGGCCATAGCCGAACAGCAACTCCATCATGCGGTTGCAGCGGATGACCTGGCGGTCCCGCACCAGCACGATGCCGGCGGTGGCGGCGTCGAAGATCGCCTGCTGCTCGTCATGGGCCTGGCGCAGGGTCCGCTGTTGGGTGGTCAGGGTCTGCTCGGCGCGTTGCAGCTCGGCGATGCTGTCGTGCAGGCGCGCGGTGCGCTCCTCGATCCCCTGGGCCATGGTGTTGAAGGCCTCCGCCAGGTGACCGACCTCGTCGCCGGGGGGCAGGGCCAGCCGTCGCCCATAGTCGCCACCAGCCATGGCCAGGGCATCGTCCTCCAGTTCGCGCAGGGGCAGGAATAGCCGGCGCCGCACCAGCCAATAGAAAAAGACCGACACCCCGATCTTGAGGCCGATCAGGGCCAGGATCAGCGCCATGATCGCCTCCCCCCGGGCGTAGATCCGCCGCATCTCCCCGTCGATCCGGTCTTCGAGCGCGATCATGAAGGCCTGGATCGGCGCCATGATGCGCCCCTTGGCGGCATGGTATTCGGGGCCGTGGAGGAGTTGGCTGGCGAGGGCCAGGTCCGGCTCGCCCTGGAGCCTGAACTGTCCCGCGGCATCCTGGAACTGGCCCTTGACGGCGTGAAAGGCGATGGCCTCCAGACGGGTCAGGTCGTCGGAGACCTGCTTGGCCCTGATCAGGTGCGCCCGCTCCTCTTCGGTGAGGCCCAGTTCCCCCATGCGCGCTTCCAGGGCATAGGTCTCCCCCGCCTGGTCCAGTGCGGCGACCCCCGCGGTGACCTGATCCCAAAAGAAGGGGCCATAGTCCCGTGGCCGGGGCCGCTTGCCGTCCCGAATCGCCAGGATGGCGTGAAAGTAGTCCTCGTAGCGCGGGTCCGCCGTGGCCGCGTAGGTCCGCGCGAAGCGCGTCAGGTCATCGGAGGACTGCTTGAGCTCGTTCGCCAGCTTGAGCGAGGCGCCGGAGCTTTGGGCGTAGGCCATGAGCGCCTGCTCGTCCCGCAGGAGCAGGCCGACGGCGATCCCCATGGCACTGAACAGGACCAGATAGATCAGGGAGATGAGCCGCAACAGGTCACGGATGGCGAAACGTCGCGGCCGGCCCCGGGCCAGCCAAAAGATCAGCCCCAGGGCGCCCAGTAACAGGAGCAGGCCACCCAGGCCCCAGGCTAGAACGGGGGCCCCGGTGAGGCCCATCGCGTACGTCTCGAGCATGATCGGCGTCACCCTCCCACGGTAAACATCACCAGTCCGATGTCGCCTGTTCCAAGTCGGCGGGTAACCGGTGGGGCACGCCGAAGCCGAAGCGATGTCCTTCTGGGCTTGACGACCGTATCCCTGGGATCGACACCCTGCCAGGCATCCCCCGACCCTTTCTTTTCACCCCCCACGCGGCAGTCTGACGGCGCTATCCCTCAAGCCCCCACTTCCACGCAGACATACTTGATCTCCAGGTATTCGTCGATCCCGTAGCGGGAGCCCTCGCGGCCCAGGCCGGACTGCTTGACGCCGCCGAAGGGGGCGATGGCGGTGGAGACCAGGCCGGAGTTGACCCCCACCATGCCGTACTCCAAGGCCTCGGACACCCGCCAGGCGCGGGCCAGGTCCCGGGTGTAGAAGTAGGCCGCCAGACCATATTCGGTGGCGTTGGCCATCGCGATGGCCTCCGCCTCGGTGGCGAAACGAAACAGGGGCGCCACCGGGCCGAAGGTCTCCTCCCGCGCGATCAGCATCTCCGGGGCCAGGTCCGCCAGGACCGTCGGCTGGAAG
Organism: Gammaproteobacteria bacterium; assembly: GCA_009928645.1. Taxonomy (GTDB): domain Bacteria; phylum Pseudomonadota; class Gammaproteobacteria; order Chromatiales; family Chromatiaceae; genus M0108. Next base: position 19,430 of record SACH01000032.1, read on the forward strand.
AAGGTGCCGCCGAGGGCATGGCGGGCGCCCCCGGTGAGCAGGCTCGCGCCCTTGGCCAGGGCGTCGGCGATATGGGCCTCCACCTTCGCCACCGCGGCCGCGTTGATCAGCGGCCCCTGCACCACCCCCGGCTCCCGGCCAGGACCCACCTTCAGCTCCCCGGCGCGCTCCGCCAGCCGCGCGGCAAAGGCGGCGTAGATGCCGTCCTGGACCAGGAAGCGATTGGCGCAGACGCAGGTCTGGCCGGTGTTGCGGTACTTGGACTGGATCGCCCCCTCCACTGCCGCCTCCAGATCGGCGTCGTTAAAGACGATGAAGGGCGCGTTGCCGCCCAGTTCCAGGGATGGCTTCTTGAGGGTGTCGGCGCACTGGCGCATCAGCAGCTTGCCCACCGCCGTCGAGCCGGTGAAGCTCAGCTTGCGCACCACTGGATTGCCGGTCAGCTCCGCGCCAATGGGGCCGGATTCGCCGGTGACGACGTTGAACACCCCCGGCGGGATGCCCGCTCGCTCCGCCAGCACCGCTAGGGCCAGGGCGGAGAAGGGCGTCTCCGAGGCGGGGCGGGCGACCATGGTGCATCCGGCCGCCAGGGCCGCCCCGGCCTTGCGGGTGAGCATGGCGGCGGGGAAGTTCCAGGGGGTGATGGCGGCGCAGACGCCGATGGGCTGCTTGAGCACCAGGATGCGCTTGTCCGCCTGGTGGGGCGGGATGATGTCCCCGTAGACCCGCCGCCCTTCCTCGGCGAACCAGTCAAAGAAGGAGGCGGCGTAGGCGATCTCGCCCCGCGCCTCCGCCAGGGGCTTGCCCTGCTCGGCGGTCATGAGCTGGGCCAGGTCCTCCTGATTTTCCATCATCAGCCCCTGCCAGCGCCGCAGCCGCTGGCCCCGGTCGGCGGCGGTCAGCGCCCGCCAGGCCGGCCAGGCCGCGGCCGCCGCGGCGATGGCCCGCTGCGTCTCCGCCGTCCCCAGATTCGGCACCTGGCCAATGACCGCTCCCGTCGCCGGGTCCGTCACCGGTAGCGTCCGCCCCTCGTTCCCCGCGACCCAGGCGCCATCGAGGTAGGCCCGCTGGCGGAAAAGGTCCTGATCTTGTAGCTGCATGGCTTGTTTCTCTCAACGGGGCGGGAAATACAAAAATAGATGCCATGACCCAGCCAGTCATAGCTGTTTTGACTGGGTTCGAGGTCGCACGCTCCAGTCAGTACCCGTTCCACGATCCTGCGGTCCGCACCGTGAAAGCCTAACAGTAGCCCAGGCAGGATCTCGTAACGCGGGCTCACGGCAAGTGTTAACCGCCAAACTCTTTGGTTAGCTTGCCGTTTTCCGTAACGATACCAGCGCGTTGCATCAGGCCCTGAAGGGCTTTAGGGTCAGCCTTGAGTTTGTCTACGGTCCGGGCGATGACGGCTAGTTCTGCTGCCGCGGAAAGCGATGGCGGTGGCAGAGTTGACTTGTCCGTCTGTTTTGGCGCGGCGCATTTTTTCATGATAGCTACCTCCGTCCAGCTTCCTGGCTTCAGTTCTGGTTAAAGCCGCAGAGTTGATCATAACGCACCACCGAGGGGAACGATGCCATGCCGCGCAGGGGTTGATGGAGATGACCAGGGTCAGATGACCTTGGAAAAGCCCCCCTGGGCCTCGGGGCCGTTGCGGTAGGCGTCGAAGGCCATGCAGATGTTGCGGATCAGCAGCCGGCCGCGGGGCAGGACGCGGATGCCTTGGGCGTCCATCTCCAGCAGGCCGTCGGCCTCCATGGGCTTGACCCGCGCCAGGTCGGCGGCGAAGTAGGCGCCGAAGTCGATCCCCCAGCGCGTCGCCACGTCGGCGTAGGTCAGGCTGAAGTTACAGATCAGCTTGGTGATGGTGTCACGACGGATCTCGTCGTCCCGGCTGAGCTCGATGCCGCGGAACACCGGCAGGCGCCCGGCGTCGATGTCGGCGTAATACTCCTCCAGCTCCCGACGGTTCTGGGCGTAGGTGTTGTCCACCTTGCCGATGGAGGTCACGCCCAGACCGATCAGGTCACAGTCGGCATGGGTGGAGTAGCCCTGGAAGTTACGATAGAGGGTGCCTTCGCGCTGGGCCCGGGCCAGTTCGTCGTCGGGTTTGGCGAAGTGGTCCATGCCGATGTAGACATAACCGGCCGCCGCCAGCCGTTCGCCGGTGGCTTGCAGGATGTCCAGCTTGGTCTGGGGCGGCGGCAACTGGTCGGCGTCGATGCGCCGCTGGGGCTTGAAGCGCTGCGGCAGGTGGGCGTAGTTGAACACCGACAGCCGGTCCGGGCTGAAGGCCAGGACCTTGTCCAGGGTGCGGGTGAAGCCCGCCACGCTCTGGAAGGGCAGCCCATAGATGAGATCGATGCTGATGGAGCGGAAACCCTCCGCCCGCGCCGCCTCCAGCACCGCCAGGGTCTCGGCCTCGGTCTGGATGCGGTTCACCGCCTGCTGCACCTGGGGCTCGAAGTCCTGCACCCCCAGGCTCATGCGGTTGAAGCCCAGCCGCCGCAGCAGGGCCACGCTCTGGGCGTCCGCCTCCCGCGGGTCGATCTCGATGGAGTACTCGCCAACCTCGTCGTCCGCCAGGTCGAACCAGCGCCGGGTCTGGTCCATCAACTCGCGCATCTGGTCCTGGCTGATGAAGGTCGGGGTGCCGCCGCCCCAGTGGAGCTGATCCACCCGCCGGCCCCGGTCGAAGAGGGCGCTCTGCATCTCCAACTCGCGGTAAACCCGGTTCAGATAGGGCTGGGCCAGGCTGCGGTCCTTGGTCGCCACCTTGTTGCAGGCGCAGTAGAAGCAGACCGTGTCGCAGAAGGGGATATGGAAATAGAGCGACAGGGGCCGGCCGGCCTGGTTGCTCCGCGCGCAGGCCGCCCGGTACTCCGCCGGGCCGAAACCATCGTGAAACTCCACCGCCGTCGGATAGGAGGTGTAGCGGGGGCCGCTCTGGTCGTAGCGGCGGATCAGGTCCAGGTCAAAGTCGATACGCTGGTCAACGGCCATCAGTGTCCTCCGTCTCAACGTCCAGACCACGGCGATGGGTCTCGTTGATCTGTTTCAGCAAAGGGTGAAAAGGGATCTGGTCGGCGAAGCGGTTCGCCACCTCCATGAAGGGCAGGTCTTCCCGCCCGAAGAAATAGGTGCCCGCCCGCATCCGGTCATGGAGGCCCTGGATGCCCTCCTGCAGGGGGGCGAGGAAGGCGGGGAAGCGCCGCAGGTCCTCCAGTTCGAACTCCAGGCAATCGCGCAGGTCGCCGACCTCGAACAGGGCCTGGCGCACCCACTCCACATATTCATCGGCCGTCTTGGCCCGTCTCAGGGTCATGATCTGGTCAGCTCCCGGACAAACAGGGGTTGAAACTCCAGCAGGCGCGCCCGGTCGAGGAGGAACACCCCCTCGCCGCCGCGCTCGAATTCGATCCACATGAAGGGGATTTCGGGGAAAAGGGCCTCCAGGGCCAGGGCCGTCATGCCCACCTCCAGGATCAGCACCCCGTCCTCGGTTAGGTAGCGGGGCGCCTCGTGGAGGATGCGCAGGACCAGGTCCAGGCCGCTCTCGCCCCCGGCCAGGCCCAGGCGTGGCTCACGGTGGTACTCCGGTGGCAGGGCGGCCAGTTCCGCGGCGCTGACATAGGGCGGGTTGCTGACGATCAGGTCGTAGCGTTGGCCCTCCAGCCCGGCGAACAGGTCCGACTTGATCGCCCGCACCCGGTCCTCCAGGCCATGGGCGGCGATGTTGCGCGCCGCCACCGCCAGGGCGGCGGGGGAGACGTCCGCCAGGTCCACGTCCGCGTCCGGCAGGTAGACCGCGGCGGCGATGCCGATACAGCCACTGCCGGTGCACAGGTCAAGCACCCGCGCCAGGGTGTCAGGCTCCACCCAGGGGCCGAAGCCAGTCTCCACCAGTTCCGCCAGGGGTGAGCGCGGCACTAGCACCGAATCGTCGACGTAGAACTCCAGGCCAGCGAACCAGGCCTGGTGGGTCAGGTAGGCGGCGGGGATGCGCTCCCGGATGCGGCGCTCGAACAGTCCGAGGATGGCGACGCGCTCCTCATCCGTCAGCCGGCAACCGCGGTAGGCGTCCGGCAGGTCCGGCGGCAGGTGCAAGGCGGCTAGCACCAGGTGGGCGGCCTCGTCCAGGGCATTGTCGGTGCCGTGGCCAAAATAGAGCTCCGCCGCGTTGAAGCGGCTGGCGCCCCAGCGGATGTAGTCCAGGATGCTGATGAGGCCTTCGGGGGGGCTGGGCATGGTCTCGGGTGGTGGCGGTTTGAAGCGGTGGGGGAGGGCCTGGGATCAGGCCGGGGTGGAACATCAGGGGCCGGGGTCAGCCTTGGCGTGAAACATACTAGCGGAGCCTGTCATTATCCGGGGTGTGGCGCGTCCCGGGGTGTGGCGCGCATCCTCAAGCCAGTTAGGGCGATAAAGAGCGGCAGCGTTGTTCATACCAGGGGGGCGGCGAAACCCTGACGAAAATTAGCGCGGCCGGCTGACCTTGGCCTTGGCGGCTCTGGCGTCGGCCAGCAGGGCGGCATGCTTTTCCAGCCCGCGGGAGACCAGATCGGCCAGGGTGATACCGTTGAGGAAGCGGTAGATCTCATCACTCAGGTGATCCCAAAGGGTATGGGTGAGGCAGCGCTCGCCATCGTGGCAGTCCTCGCGGCCGCCGCAGCGGGTGAACTCCACCCACTCGTCCACGGCGCAGATGATATCGGCAACGGTGATCTCCGCGGAGGTCTTGCCCAAGTAATAGCCACCGCCGGGGCCGCGAACGCCGCGCACCAGGTGCTTGGCGCGCAGGGCGGCGAAGAGTTGCTCCAGGTAGGAGAGGGAAATGCCTTGATTGGCGGAGATGTCGGCCAGGGTGACGGGACCCTTACCCTCGTGCAGGGCCAAGTCCAGCATGGCCGTGACCGCGTAACGGCCCTTGGTGGAGAGTCTCATGGTGTAACCTCGGAAAACGGGGGGGAAGGGGATAACTGGGAAAAATTGTAGGAAATAGCATACCTAGTGGCTGAAAAAACCGTCAAGCCATTCCTTAAATTACGGGGCGAAGCAAATAACTGGGCGGGGTGCAATCGCTGGTTTCGGGCGTTCCGGGTCGGGTGGCGTCGGTGGGGGGATGCCGTGAATAAGTCCTGGTAGACTTGACAACCGCATCCCCGTTGGCGACACCCCCCACCGTCGCCCCCCGACCCCCCTCGTGGAGGGTCCGGTGGGGGGATGCGGTGGATTCGTCCCTGCAGGCTTGACGCCAGTATCCCCGCTGGCGACACCCCCTTGCCATTAGCCCTCGACTACCCTTGTGGGGGAGGGCGGTAGGCACGATGGCCCCGCTAACTCAGGTAGTTGGCGTCGAGCAGCGGGTCCCGCCGTTGGTCCGGGTGGGTCCGGAGGGGCGGCGGGCTGCGCGGCTCAGGGTCGAAGCGGTGGCCGCTGCGAAGGCAGTAGGCGAGCCACTTGGCGAGGAAGAGGTTGGCGCGCCACTTAGCTTCCAGGGCAGGGGAGCGGTAGTTCTTGTGCAGGGGGAGGGCGGTCTGACGCAGGTCGAGGATTTCCACCTGGCGGGCATCGTGGTAGGCGCGCAGCAGGGCGTCGGGGTCGGCCTGGGGAAGGCGGTGCGGCAGCCCGTCGCCATGGGGGAAGAAGTAGGTCAGGCGCAGCAGGCTGGTGTAGCGGGACTGTTCGATGACCTCCAGATGCAGGTCCATGCCGTCGGCGCCACTGGAGCGGTAGTCACCGCGCCAGTGGGGCAGGTCGGGGGCGACGCGGCGGAGACGGGCGTAGTTTTCCTCGCACAGGTGCATCAGGTCGCCGACCCGCGGCCGGGCGGGGGTCAGCAGGCGGTCGAGCCAGGGATAGTGGGCGAGGGGCTGCCGAGCGGGGGCAGCGAGATTCACCACGGTCCGGGGCTGGCGTGAGGGGCGGTAGCCGCTGGCGCACCATCCCTCCGTCGCGCGTGGGGCCTGAGGGCGGTCATCAGGCTGCGGTCTGCTTCTGGGTTTCCACCTGGTGGCGGACCTCGTCCATGTCGAGTTCACTGGCCTTCTGCAGCAACTGACGGAAAGCACCTTCGGGCAGGGCGCCGGCCTGGGAGAAGATGATGATCTGGGCGCGAAAGATCATCAGGGTGGGGATGGAGCGGATCTGGAAGTGAGCGGCAATCTCCCGCTCCTCTTCGGTGTTGATCTTGGCAAAGACGATGTTGTCGAAGTCCGCCGAGACCTTGTCGTAGATCGGGGCAAAGGAGCGGCAGGGTCCGCACCAGGGCGCCCAGAAGTCAACGATGACGAAATCGTTGTCTTTGATGGTCTGCTCGAAGTTGGCTTGGGTGAGTTCGACGACGGCCATGGGCGACTACCTTAAATACATGCCAGGGGCGGGTGGAAGAAACTCCGAATGGGTCGGCATGGTAACAGAAAGGTCAACCGGGCGGCAGGCCGGCCCCTCGGCCCGCCAGTTCCCGGATCAGGGCCTCGACCCGGGCCACCCGCTGCGCCGGGTCCGTCAGGTCGCTGAAGAACTTCAGCTTGTCCCCGCCCTCCATCCTGAACTCCTTGGGCCGACTCTGTATCAACTGGATCAGACGCACGGGGTCGATCGCCGGCTGCTCCGCGAACAGGATCCGCCCCCCCGCGGGCCCGGCCTCGATCTTGCGGATGCCCAGGGGCTGGACGGCCAGCTTCAGCTCGGTGATGGCAAAGAGGTTGCGCGCCGGCTCCGGCAGCAGGCCGAAGCGGTCGATCATCTCCACCTGCAACTCCCTCAGCTCCTCGGCGTCGGCGGCGCTGGCGATGCGCTTGTAGAGCACCAGGCGGCCGTGGACGTCGGGCAGGTAGTCGGCCGGCAACAGGGCCGGCAGGCCCAGGTCGATCTCGGCGCCATGGTCCAGGGGCCGGTCCAGTTCCACCGTGCGCCCGGCCTTGAGGGCATCCACCGCCCGCTCCAGCAGGTCCATGTAGAGACTGAAACCCACCTCCTGGATCTGGCCGCTCTGCTCATCCCCCAGCAGTTCCCCGGCGCCGCGGATCTCCAGGTCGTGGGTGGCCAGGGTGAAGCCGGCGCCCAGTTCCTCCAGGGACTCGATGGCCTCCAGGCGCTTCTTGGCGTCGGTTGTCATCACGCCCGCCGGGGGGGTGATGAGATAGGCATAGGCGCGGTGATGGGAACGCCCCACCCGACCGCGCAACTGGTGCAACTGCGCCAGCCCCAGCTTATCGGCGCGGTTCATCAGAATGGTATTGGCGCTGGGGATGTCGATGCCGCTCTCGATGATGGTGGTGCACACCAGTAGGTTGAAGCGCTGGTGATAGAAGTCCCGCATCACCCGCTCCAGGTCGCGCTCGCGCATCTGGCCGTGAGCGACCTGCACCCGCGCCTCCGGCACCAGGCCCTGGAGCTTCTGCGCCATGTTGTCGATGGTCTCCACTTCGTTGTGAAGAAAATAGACCTGACCGCCGCGCTTCAACTCACGCTGCACCGCCTCCTGGATCAGGGCGTCGTTCCAGGGGGTGACGAAGGTCTTGATCGGGTGGCGCGCTACCGGCGGGGTGGCGATGATCGACAGGTCGCGCAGCCCGGCCATGGCCATATTCAGGGTGCGGGGGATGGGGGTGGCGGTGAGGGTGAGGATGTCCACCTCGGCGCGCAGGGCCTTGAGCCGCTCCTTGTCCCGCACCCCGAAGCGATGCTCCTCGTCGACGATCACCAGGCCCAGGTTCTTGAAACGCACCGACGGCTGCAACAGCTTGTGGGTGCCGACGACGATATCCACCGTGCCCCTGGCCAGGCCGTCCATGACCCCCTGGGCCTCGCGGGCGGTGCGAAAGCGCGACAGGTTCTCCACCTTCACCGGCCAGTCGGCGAAGCGGTCGGAAAAGTTCTGAAAGTGCTGCTGGGCCAGCAGGGTGGTGGGTACCAGTACCGCCACCTGGCGGCCGCCGTTGACGGCGACGAAGGCAGCGCGCATGGCCACCTCGGTCTTGCCGAAGCCGACGTCGCCGCACACCACCCGGTCCATGGGCTGGGTCGCCGCCATGCCGGCGAGGATGGCCTCGATCGCCCGCGCCTGGTCCGGGGTCTCCTCGAAGGCGAAGGCGGCGGCGAAGGCGGCGTAGTCTTCCCCGGGTGCAGGGAAGGCTACCCCCTGACGGGCGGCGCGCCGGGCGTAGATGTCCAGCAGCTCCGCCGCCACGTCGTGGGCCTTCTGGGCAGCCTTGCGCTTGAGCTTGTCCCACTGATCGCCGCCCAGGCGATGCAGGGGGGCGTTCTCCGGCGAGGCCCCGGTGTAGCGCGAGATGAGGTGCAGGGACGACACCGGCACGTAGAGCTTGTCGCCCCGGGCGTACTCCAGGGTGAGGAACTCGGTGGTCAGGCCGCCGACGGTCAGGGTCTGGAGCCCCAGGTAGCGACCCACGCCATGGTCCTCGTGGACCACCGGCGCCCCGGCATGCAGCTCCGTCAGGTTGCGGACGATGGCGTCGCCGTCCCGGGCGCGGGCCTTCTGGCGGCGTTCCTGGCGCACCCGCTCGCCGAAGAGCTGGGTCTCAGTAACCAGGGCCAGGTCCTCGGCCGCCAGCCATAGGCCCTGCTCCAGGGGCGCCACCGTCAGGGCCAGGGGGGTCTTGGCGTCCAGGAAGGCCGTCCAGCCCTCCACCGGGGTGGGGACGATGCCGAAGCCGCGCAGGTGATCCGCCAGCAGTTCCCGCCGCCCGGTGCTCTCCGCCGCCAGCAGCACCCGCCGCCCCGGCGCCTGGAGGAAGGCCTTGAGCGCCGCGGCCGGCTCCGTCGCCCGGGCCTGGATCGCCAGGGGTGGCAGGCTGGCGGTGGCGAAGTTGGTCAGGGCGGCGAAGCCCTTGCGTCGTTCCGGTACCTCGTGATTCTGGTAGAGGACCCCGGTCAGGCCGTTGAGGCGGTGGGCCAGCTCCGCGGCGTCCAGCCACAGGTCGGCCGGCGGCAACAGGGGCCGTTCCAGGTCATAGCGACGCTGCTCGTAGCGCTGCGCCACCCCGGCCAGAAAGGCCGCCGCCGCCTCCCGGCAGCCCTCCGCCTCCAGTACCAGCACCTCCGGTGGCAGGTAGTCAAACAGGGTCGCGGTCCCGGGGAAGAACAGCGGCAGGTAATACTCCAGCCCTCCCGGCGTCCCCCCCGTCGACACCTCCCGGTAGATCAGGCTCTGTTGTGGATTGCCCTCGAACCGCGCCCGGTAGCGCTGGCGGAAACCCGCTACCGCCTCTTCCCCCAGGGGAAACTCCCGCGCCGGCAGGACGCGGATCGCCGTCACCTTATCCTTGGAGCGCTGGCTGTCCGGGTCGAAGGTGCGGATGCTCTCCACCTCCTGATCGAAGAGGTCGATGCGGAAGGGCTCCCGACTGCCCATGGGAAAGACGTCCAGCAGGGAGCCCCGCACCGCGTACTCGCCATGGGCGATGACCTGGGACACGCACTGATAGCCCGCCCGGTCCAGCCGCAGCCGGGTGGCGTCGATGTCCAGCCGCTCCCCCACCGCCAGCACCAGGGAGTGGCCGTCGACATAGTCCCGCGGCGCTAGCCGTTGCAGCAGGGTCGCCACCGGCACCACCAGCACCCCGGCGCGCAGCCCCGGTAGGCGGTGCAGGGTCAGCAGCCGTTCGGAGATCAGCTCCGGCAGGGGGGAAAAGACGTCGTAGGGCAGGGTCTCCCAATCGGGAAAGCCCAGGACCGGGACGGGGAGGGGCTGATCCCCCAGGACATCCTGCCCGGTGCGTGGCTCAGCCTTGGTGGGTTTTTTTCCGGACGAGGTCGATTCCGACCCACTCTCGCCGGTGCCGTTGAGGAAAAACCCCAGCTCCGCCGTCAGGCGCGCCACCCCCTGCACATCCGGCGTCACGGCCAGCACCAACCGCTGGTCCGACAGCGCCGCCCGGGCCATGGCCAGGGCGGCGCTGGCGCCGTAAAGCTGGCCCCATAGGTGACGCTCACCGGACAGGCGGGGCAGGGGAGGGTGCAGGGGCGACAGGGGGATATCCACCGATATCATCGGCCGCTAATTCGAAGTTGAGCGCCTAAGCACGAAAGTGTTCGCCTTCTGGCGGGAAAGAAAAAGGCCTGGGACCAATTGGTGCCAAGCCTTTATGCTGGATGGCGCGCCCGGAGAGATTCGAACTCCCGACCCTCTGGTTCGTAGCCAGATACTCTATCCAACTGAGCTACGGGCGCGTGAATGAGCGGCAAATTATGGCGATCGAGGCTGAAATCGTCAAGCCCTTTCGCCCTGCTCCAACAGCCCGATGAGAGTCCCTACCCCACTGGGCGTCCCTCTTCAGAGTACCCCCAAGGCCTCGCGGTCCCTCGGCCGGTGGCGGGTCGTTGCCGTGGGGGGAATAGACCCTGAATAGCCGCTTCGCTACCATGGCGGCCTTGCCGACACAACCACAGGGTGCCGTGTGCAGATTCCTTCCCCTCCCGCCGAACATTGCGTCGCGATCCTCGGGGCCAGCCCGAAACCGGCCCGTTACGCCTACCAGGCCCTGCGGTTGCTGGATGACCTGGGCTACCGGGTATTGCCCATCCATCCCCATTTTCCTGACATCGACGGGATTCCGGTGGTCAGGAGCCTGGCCGCCATCACCGAGCCCGTGCATACCCTCACCCTCTACGTCGGTCCCGAGCGCAGCCAAGGGATGGTGGAGGATATCGTGGCCCTGCGGCCGGGGCGGGTGATCTTCAATCCCGGTACCGAGTCGCCCCTCTTGGAGGAGCGCCTGACCGCGGCCGGCATCCCCAACGAACGTGCCTGCACCCTGGTACTGTTGCGGACCGGCCAGTTCTAGGGTGGGCCGGTCGCGCGACATGCCCTTACCATGAAATTACCCGCATAAGGTTATCGGTCGAAGTGGCCGCAGACCTGCCTTGAACGTCAGACCCACATGAGTTATCTCGACCACATCCAGGCCTGTAATCGCTGGGATCCCCACCAGTTCGTTCCCTTCCGGGTTGATGGCGAGCAGGTAGGGCTGATCCGCCGGGACTTCCTGCCCAGCCTGAAGGACTGGCCCCAGATCCTGACCTGGTCCGAGACCGGAGTCGCTTGGGCCCATCCGGCGACCGGTCTGGAAGAACGCACGGCGATCCTCCACGAATTCCTCGAAGAGTTGTATGCCAAGGGGCTGATTGGCCATATCCACGGCGAGCGCTATCCCGTCGCCGCCCAGGACCGGCTGCGGCCCCGGCTGCTGATTGACCGCTCGGCGGCCACCTATTTTGGCGTGCGAGCTTACGGTCAACACCTCAATGGCTTCGTCCGCGCGGGGGATGGCTACCAGTTGTGGGTGGCCCGCCGCGCCGCTGATCGCCGGGTGTTCCCCAATCACCTGGATCACCTGGCCGCTGGTGGACTGCCCTGGGGCCTGGGCCTGGCGGAAAATATCCGCAAGGAGTGCCGGGAAGAGGCCGGCATCCCCGAGTCCCTGTCATCCCGGGCGGTCCCGGTTGGCGCTATCAGCTATTGCGTCGATGGCAAGCATGGTCTCAAGCCGGATGTCATGTATTGCTACGATCTGGAGGTACCAGCGGACTTCCAGCCCATGAATACGGATGGCGAGGTCGCGAGCTTCGAGCTTTGGCCCATCGAGCGGGTGCTGGCTACCATTCGAACCACGAACGAGTTCAAGCTCAACTGCAACCTGGTGATCATCGATTTCTGCATCCGCCACGGCCTCATCGGCCCGGACGAGCCCGATTATCTGGCCCTGGTGCAGGGGCTGCGCTCACCCTTGCCCTGAAGCGGTCAGTAGCTGCTGTCACGCGGGGGCGTGCCAACCCCCGATGGTGATAACAACCGCTGGTCTCTTTTGCGCTAACTGGCATGAGGGTGCCAGCTACCCATCTGACATGAAAGTCTTTTCCGTGGTTTTCACGCTGAAGTCTTTCTTGTGATTTTTATGCTCACAGTACTAGGCCCACGCCATGAGTCCCTACTCCCCCCTTGGTCGTCAGCCCACCCCCGCCGTCCGGGTCGGACACATCCAGATCGGCGGTGGCGCCCCCGTCATCGTCCAGTCCATGACCAACACGGACACGGCCGATGTCGCCGCCACCGTCCGTCAGGTGGCCGATCTCGCCCGGGCGGGTTCCGAACTGGTGCGCATCACCGTCAACAATGAGGCCGCCGCCCAGGCCGTGCCGCTGATCCGCGAGGCACTGGAAGCCCAGGGGCTGGACGTCCCTCTGATCGGCGACTTCCACTTCAATGGCCACCGGCTCCTGACCGACTACCCCGAGTGCGCCCAGGCCCTGGCCAAGTACCGCATCAACCCGGGCAATGTCGGGCGGGGCGAGAAGCGCGACAGTCAGTTCGCGACCCTCATCGAGCTCGCCATCCGCCATGATCGGCCGGTGCGCATCGGCGTCAACTGGGGCAGCCTGGACCCGGAGCTGGTGGCGCGGCTGATGGACGCCAACGCCCGCCTGACCCGGCCGCTGCCGGTTCAGGAGGTGACCTACGAGGCCATGGTCCAGTCCGCCCTGGACAGCGCCCGTCAGGCCGAGGCCATCGGGCTGCCAGCGGAGCGGATCGTGCTCTCCTGCAAGATGAGCGGGGTCCAGGACCTGATCACCGTCTACCGCCGTCTGGCGGCCCGGGGCAATTTTGCCCTGCATCTGGGTCTGACCGAGGCCGGGATGGGCGCCAAAGGCATCGTCGCCTCCACCGCCGCCCTGGCGGTGCTGCTCCAGGAGGGGATCGGCGACACCATCCGCGTCTCCCTGACCCCCGAGCCCGGTGCGCCGCGCGAGCGCGAGGTCGAGGTCGCCCAGGAGATCCTCCAGGCCCTGGAACTGCGGGCCTTTGCGCCCCAGGTTACCGCCTGTCCCGGCTGCGGGCGCACCACCAGCACCGCCTTCCAGCAATTGGCCCTGGATGTCCAGAATCACCTGCGCACGCGCCTGCCGGAATGGCGCCAGCGCTATCCGGGGGTGGAAACGCTGCGGGTGGCGGTGATGGGCTGCGTGGTCAATGGCCCCGGGGAAAGCAAAAACGCGGATATCGGCATCAGCCTCCCCGGCAATGGGGAAAGGCCCGCCGCCCCGGTCTATGTTGACGGGGAAAAGGTGGCCACCCTCAAGGGCGAGGGAATTGCGGCGGACTTCATCCAGCGGGTGGACCGTTACGTGGCGGAGCGCTTCGGCCGCGCCTAAAGGCGGTAGTAGGCGCTGGCGGTTCGGCCCCCGCTG
>SACH01000128.1 GCA_009928645.1 Gammaproteobacteria bacterium
GGCCTCCTTCCAGGGGGAATCGTAGTCATCGTTTGGGTTCCCGGGAGGGAACAGGTCTGATGGTGTCATCGCTGTCTATCCTTCTGAGGGAAATCGCGGAAGGAACTGGGAGCCCTGACGAGAGACAATGAGATATTGATGCTTCCATGCCCTGGCCCGCCATGCCGTAACCCCATCGGGGGTGGCGAACCTTATACTAACGGAGACGACAACCAACCGGCGCCTGAAACCTCCCCGATCGCCCCTCCCCCCCTGAATGTCACCTTCCGCCCCATTGCTATAGGACCTTCGACCTCCTCCCCCTCATCGCCGTTGACCGAGCCAGCGCATGGAACCACTCCTCTCCCCCCTCTCCTATCACATGTCTGCCGAGGAGTTCCGCCGGGCGGGCCATGCCCTCGTCGACTGGATCGCCGATTACCACCAGCGGGTCGAGACCCTGCCGGTCCTTTCCCAGGTCAAGCCGGGGGAGATCCGCGCCGCCCTGCCCGAGCAGGCGCCGCTTCAGGGTGAGCCTTTCGCCACCATACTGGCGGACGTGGAGCGCATCATCCTGCCCGGCATCACCCACTGGCAGTCGCCGAATTTCTACGCCTTCTTCCCCGGCAACTCCTCGGGGCCGGCCGTCCTGGGCGAGCTGCTGTCGGCGGGCCTGGGCGTCCAGGGCATGATGTGGCTGACCAGCCCGGCCTGCACCGAGTTAGAGACCCATCTGATGGACTGGCTGGTGGGGATGATGGGCCTGCCCGAGAAGTTCCTCTCCACCGGTCCCGGCGGTGGGGTGATCCAGGACTCCGCCTCCAGCGCCACCCTCTGCGCCCTGCTGGCGGGGCGGGAGCGAGCGACGAACTTCGCCGTCAATCAGCGCGGCGGCACCGGCCGGCTGGTCGCCTACGCCACCTCCCAGACCCATTCCTCCCTGGACAAGGCCATGAAGATCGCCGGCCTGGGGGTGGAGAACCTGCGCAAGGTGGCGGTGGACGACCGCTTCGCCATGCGCCCGGAGGCACTGGCGGCCCACATCGCCGCGGACCGGGCGGGGGGGCTGACCCCGGCCTTCGTCTGCGCCACCGTCGGCACCACCTCCTCCAACGCCATGGATCCGCTGCCGGCCATCGCCGCCATCTGCCAGGAGCGGGGAATCTGGCTGCACGTGGATGCCGCCATGTCCGGCTCGGCGACCATCTGCCCGGAATTTCGCTGGATCATCGACGGTCTGGAGGGAGTCGACTCCTACTCCTTCAACCCCCACAAGTGGCTGTTCACCAATTTCGATTGCACCGCCTTCTTCGTCGCCGACCGCAAGGCCCTGATCGAGACCCTGAGCATCCTGCCCGAATACCTGCGCAATGAGGCGACCAAATCCGGGGCGGTCATCGACTACCGGGACTGGCAGATCCCCCTGGGGCGCCGCTTCCGCGCCCTCAAGCTGTGGTTCGTCATCCGCCATTACGGCATTGAGGGCCTGCGCCACCACATCCGCCAGCACGTCGCACTGGCCCAGGCGTTCGCGGACTGGGTGCGGGCCGACGAGCGCTTCGAGCTGGTCGCCCCGGTGCCCCTCAACCTGGTGTGCTTCCGCTACCGCGGCAGCGACGCCGACAACCAGGGCCTCCTCGACCGCCTCAACGCCAGCGGCGATCTCTATCTGACCCACACCCGGCTGAATGACCAACTGGTCCTGCGGTTGTGCATCGGCCAGACCTACACCGAACGTCGTCATGTCGAGCGGGCGTGGGAGTCGATTCAGAAGGTAACCAACCGCCTTGGCGTTACCCAATAGCAGCCCCGGGAGACCCTGGAGGCCTGGCTCAAGGGAGTGGACGATAACCTCTACGCCCAGGCCGCCGGATGCGATTGCGTGCCCGAAGATGACCAGGGCTGATTTAAGTCGCCGGCTTGCGACTATACTGAGCCTGAGTCCCGGGTTCGCCCGCGCAGGTTGTAACCGTTCAGCCCCCCTCTCCCCAGCCTTCCCCCTCCCGGGCCTTCCCCCGCCCAGGGGGAGCAAAAGAATCAGCGGCTGGTGCCGCCGAAGCCCTCCTGGGGCGCGAGGGATCTGAACGAATACCCCCAAGCAAGCACCCGAGTTAACCCCACCCAACTGGAAAGGGTCCGGCCCTGACCTGGGGTCGGGTAGAGCCACTCACCCTGAACCGAAATTCTCCGGGCCTCATCCTGACGTTGGCATGCACGCTTGACCCCGCTCCTCTTCAATGTCGCCGCCCTCACTGGTCAGATCCTGGTCGTCTTCGTCGTCTACGGCCTCATTGACACCTATGTTCCCCGAGCCCACCGCCCCGCCCTCCACGAGGCCGGCCAGGCAACCCTATTCGCCCTGGTCGGGCTCTACGCCCTCTCTGCCCCGATCGAACTCCTGCCGGGGGTGATCGCCGATCCCCGGGGGGCCATCCTGGCCGGCGCCTGCCTCTTCGGCGGCTGGCGGGTGGGTCTGGTGACCATGCTGGCGATGGTCGGCTATCGGCTCGCGGCCGGTGGCGCCGGTGCCGGCGCGGGGGCCATGGGCATGGCGGTGGAATATGCCTGCCTGCTGGCCTTGCTCCTCCCGCCCCTGAACCGCTGGCTTTCCCCCCGCGCCTATCCGCAGATCCTGGTGGCCGCCGTGGCCATGAGCCTGGTGGAACCCTGGTCCCTGTTGCTGATCCCACCGCCCGACCTGGGGCGCCAATTGTTCCTGGAGGCGGGCTTCCCCCTGGGACTGCTGCAATTCGTCGCCACCCTCACCCTGGGCACCCTGCTCAAAATCCAGCACGAGCGCCAGCGCCTGGTCACGGAGCTGCACGCCCGCAATGTCGCCTTTGACAATGCCCAGGAAGGGATCGCGATCACCGACGCCGCCGGGCGGATCCTGACTGTCAACCCGGCCTTCACCGCCATCACCGGCTATCCCGCGGGGGAGATCCTCGGCCAGGGCCTGGCGCGCCTGGCGGCGGAGGACCTGGAGCCGGCCTGGTTTCAGCCCGGCTGGGAGGTCATGGCCACCACCGGCGGCTGGCGCGGGGAGATCCGCAACCGCCGTCCGGATGGCTCGACCTATCCGGTCTGGCTCAGCCTCAGCGCCGTGCGGGACGCCGCCGGCAACCTCAGCCAGAGCGTCTGCGTCTTCACCGACATCAGCCCGATCAAGAATTACCAGGCCCAGCTCGAACATCTGGCCCATCACGATCCCCTCACCGGACTGGCCAACCGCGCCTTGCTGGGCATGCGCCTGGAACATGCCTTGCGCGCCGCCCAGCGCCAGGGGCTGCTGCTGGGGCTGTTCTTCATCGACCTGGACCACTTCAAGCGCATCAATGACAGCCTGGGTCACAGCCTGGGCGACGCCTTGCTCAAGACCGTGGCGGAACGCCTGCAGACCGCCATTCGCGGCGTGGATACCCTGGCCCGCCTGGGTGGTGACGAATTCGTCATCCTGGCGGAACGTCTCCAGGTCTGGGAAGAGGCGACGGTACTCGCCCAGCGTCTGATCCAGGCCCTGGCCCCACCCCTACGCCTGGGCAGTCACGAGGTGTACCTATCCGCCAGCATTGGCATCAGCCTCTATCCCCGGGACGGGGAGACGGTCGAGACCCTGCTGCGGAACGCAGATACGGCCATGTTCCGCGCCAAGGACGAGGGCCGCAATCACTATGCCTTCTACTCCGCGGACATGACCCGGGCGGCCCTGGAGCGGATGCTCCTGGAGACCAAGCTACGCCGGGCCCTGTCCAGCCGGCAATTGCTACTGCATTATCAGCCTCAGGTCGATCTGCGCACCGGTCGCCCGATCGGGCTGGAGGCCCTCGCCCGCTGGCCCGATCCGGAGGAGGGGATGATTGCCCCGGTAAGGTTCATCCCCCTCGCCGAAGAAACCGGCCTCATCCATGAACTGGGTGCCTGGGTGCTACGGGAGGCCTGTCGCCAGGGCCGCGCCTGGCGGGATCAGGGCCTGGACTTCGGCCGGATCGCGGTCAACGTCTCCAGCCTGCAACTCCAACGCGGCACTTTGCTCGCCCAAGTCCACGAGGCCCTGGCGGACAGCGGCCTGTCGGCCCAATGCCTGGAACTGGAGATCACGGAGACCGAGCTGATGCGCCAGGATGACCGGATACTTAAGGTGCTCAACCAGTTGCGCGACCAGGGGGTGATGATCAGCATCGACGACTTTGGCACCGGCTATTCCTCCCTGGCCCGCCTCAAGCGTCTTCCCGCCGACAAGCTCAAGATCGACAAGAGCTTCGTCCGCCGCCTGCCGAAGAACGAGCACGACGCGGCCATCGCCAGTTCCATCATCGCCCTGGGGACTCGCATGGGTTTCGCCGTCCTGGCCGAGGGGGTGGAGACCGCCGCCCAGCGGGATTTCCTCCTGGCGGAGGGCTGTAAGCAGGGCCAGGGCTACTGGTTTGGCCGGCCACTGCACCCGGCGGATCTGACGTCAAGCCTCCTTCCCACTGCCGTCAGCGTCGCAGAAACTTGCCGATAACCCTATCGGCGGCCGCCTCAAGCCCGTCCGGGAGGCTTGCCCTGCAAGGTCTCCAGCCGCCCAAGCAAGGGTCCCAGCACGGGGTCGAGCTTGCGCCGCAGCAGGCTGCCGCTGGCGGTGGTGTCGCGCAGCACCGGGCGCAGGACGCCGTAGCCCAGACCGGACAGCAGCCGTAAGGTGACCAGTTCGTCGCGCAGCCCGGGGAGCTGGCCGAGGCAGGCAGCCAGGTCCGCGTCCGCCCCCGGGGTCGAGACGAAGGCCTCGGCTTCGACCAGGAGCGGCGCCAGGGCCAGGTCCCCCCGCTCCTCGGAACCTAGGCCGGCAAAATAGGCCGCCAGGGTGTCCAGGGTGGTCAGGACCAGGTCCTGGGTCGACGGCTTGGCGAGCACCTGCGCCACCGTCTTCAGCCAGGTCTGCCCGGGCGCGGACAGCACCCGCCACAGGGCCGCGGCCCAGGGATTGCCCGCCTCCATCAGGGGCACCAGGTGGGGGGCCAGGGCGGCGAAATCGCCGCGGGCGGGGACCGGGTCCGGGAGGTCGTCGGGGCAGGCCTGGAGGAAGCCCAGGGCGTAGGCCGGGCGACGCGCGGCCTTGCGCCAGATGTCCAGCCGCTGCTGGGCATCGATGAGGCCGGGCTGGAGGATCAGGCGGACCGACTCCGCCATCTTCTCCGTCTCGGTCTCGAAGGGCAGGTAGTCGACCAGGTAGCTCGCCAGGAGCGGTCCCATGCGCCCCTGGACGATCGCCGGATTGCCCAGCATACGCCGGGCGTTTTCGGCGTCCTCCAGGGCCCACCAGGCACGACGGGCCAGTTCGTCCGTCAGCCCCGGGGAGCAGACGGCGGCGACCACGGCCTCGGGCTCGCCCAGCAACAGGAGTTGGGCCAGGCTCTCGTCGCGCATCTGGCCCATCCGTGTCCAGCGGCGCAGATAGGTGGGATAGCCGCCGGGAGAGCCGAGGATATGACCGGAGATCAACTCCCGCACCGCCCGCACATAGGCCTCCGGCCGCGCCGTCGGCCGCAGTTGGATGCAGGCCTCGCCCCGCGCCGAGAGACCATGGACCGCCAGCCGCGACTCGTCGATGCGGATCGCCTGGGGCTGGTTGGCCAGCAGCACATTCAGGCGCAGATTGTCCTCGTTGGAGAGTTCGATCATGGCCGGGTCGGATAAGGGTGCGGGGGCGTATTCCGTTGCGAATGTAAGTTCAGGTGCGGATACCGATACCCCAAGCAGATTTCTGCTTGAGAGGATCGCGGGGGTTGGGGTATCCCCCGCCACGCACAATCAGGCCGCTAAGGATCAGGGCTTGACCGCGGCCAACCCACCCATCCCGTTCAGCCCTCGGTTGGCGGCGAAAAGCCACTGTCCTTGGGATTGAGGAAGATGAAGTGGAATTGGCCAGGCTCCAGTTCGACATAGTCGAGGGTGGCCTGATCGAGCAGGGGGACATATTCCGGGGCCATCACCACGGGGATGCCATCACAGTCCAGCCGGATGTCATCCTCGGTACCTTCATCGAAGCCCATGCGATAGTCGATGCCACCGTCGGCCTTTTGCTGGGCCGCCAGGCGCAGGGCCAGCCCCTTGGTACCGCCTTGGCGGGCGGCATCCTCGACTTGCGTCACGGCGGTGGGGGTAAGTTTGAACATTGCCTCGTCCTCTTAACTGAGCAGGGCCCTCCACCATCAGGGGTCGAGGTGACGGTGTGCCTGCCAGGGTTATTCATTATCGTTAATAGGCAGCCCCTTTCGGCTCCGGTGGCTCGCTGGCCCACCCAGAAGCCGAATCTGCTGCGGGTCACGTTAGGCATTATAGCCAACGCATTTGGGTTACCAGTCAGGCGTGGAAAATTCTGCGGGGGGGGTGGCTACCGCTGTCGACAGCGCCGTACCTGGGCGACGAACCGCGCCGGCCAGTCAACGCCCCCCACATGCCGCAGGTGGGCGTAACTGGCCACCAGATTCTTGTAGAGAATGCCGTCGTGATGGCCATCCACGCCAGTTCCGCGCAGGACCTCGTAGCCGTAGACCCAGTCGGGGTCTGGAGCGTCGATGGCGGAGTGATGGAACTCGTGGGCACGAATTTCCATGGCCTGGCCCGGGCGGCGGGGCCAGGGGAAGGTCGCCAGTTCCCGCAGCCGGATATAGCCCCGCCCCTGCGGCCGCTCATGCATCGCCACATCCGCGTCCAGGACCCCGCAGAACGGGACATAGTCCTCGCCCCAGCGTAGACCACGACAGAGGTACATGAGACCCCCGCATTCGGCGTAGACGGGGCCGCCGGCCTCGACAAAAGCCTTCACCGCCGCCCGCATACCGGCATTGGCGGCCAGGGCGTGCATGCGGTATTCGGGAAAACCACCACCGATGAAGAGACCCTCCACCGCGGGCAATTCCGGGTCATGCACCGGGCTGAAGGGGATGAGTTCCGCCCCGGCGGCTGCCAGGGCCTCCAGGTCATCGGGATAGTAGAAGCCAAAGGCCTCGTCCCGGGCGATCCCGATGCGGACCCGGTCTCCCGGCGCCCCTGGCACCCGT
>SACH01000669.1 GCA_009928645.1 Gammaproteobacteria bacterium
TAACCTTCGGGAGGGCGCTTGCCACGGTGTGGT
Organism: Gammaproteobacteria bacterium; assembly: GCA_009928645.1. Taxonomy (GTDB): domain Bacteria; phylum Pseudomonadota; class Gammaproteobacteria; order Chromatiales; family Chromatiaceae; genus M0108. The sequence goes on from SACH01000669.1 coordinate 34, forward strand.
CAATGACTGGGGTGAAGTCGTAACAAGGTAGCCGTAGGGGAACCTGCGGCTGGATCACCTCCTTAAGCGTACGGGTGTTGCCGTGACGCATTGGAGCATTCGCACAAGTTATCTGAACAAAGGCGTGAGTTTGAGTATGGGTCTGTAGCTCAGTTGGTTAGAGCGCACCCCTGATAAGGGTGAGGTCGCTGGTTCAACTCCAGCCAGACCCACCAGAAGTAGGTGGGTGCGGGGCCATAGCTCAGCTGGGAGAGCGCCTGCTTTGCACGCAGGAGGTCGGGAGTTCGATCCTCCCTGGCTCCACCACATTTTGGTGTATCAAGTCCTGACCTCATCACGCTGGGTGGTGGTGTGAGGACTTGGGGCGACCTGAGTATTAAGATCTTTGACAGTTTGGTGAGATTGAGAAGGCGTCTGATGAGTTGTTGAGACTGATTGGATGCGCGAGGCATGTCAGCCGGATAGCCCTGAGCCGTGTGTTTGGGGTTATATGGTCAAGTGAAGAAGCGCAGACGGTGGATGCCTAGGCGGTTGGAGGCGATGAAGGACGTGGTAGCCTGCGAAAAGCCTCGGGGAGCTGGCAAACAAGCGTTGATCCGTGGATATCCGAATGGGGAAACCCACCAGTCGTGAGGCTGGTATCGTATTCTGAATACATAGGGATACGAGGCGAACCTGGGGAACTGAAACATCTCAGTACCTAGAGGAACAGAAATCAATTGAGATTCCCTCAGTAGCGGCGAGCGAACGGGGAAGAGCCCTGAAGCTAGTATCGTGTTAGCGGAACAGTCTGGAAAGTCTGGCGAGAGAGGGTGAGAGCCCCGTACGCGAAAGCGCGGTAGTAGTGATGACGAGTAGGGCGGGACACGTGCGATCCTGTCTGAAGATGGGGGGACCATCCTCCAAGGCTAAATACTCCCAACCGACCGATAGTGAACCAGTACCGTGAGGGAAAGGCGAAAAGAACCCCGGTGAGGGGAGTGAAAGAGAACCTGAAACCGTCTGCGTACAAGCAGTGGGAGCCCCTGTGAGGGGGTGACTGCGTACCTTTTGTATAATGGGTCAGCGACTTACTTCTCAGTGGCAAGCTTAACCGAAGAGGGGAGGCGTAGCGAAAGCGAGTCTGAATAGGGCGTTTGAGTCGCTGGGAGTAGACCCGAAACCGGGCGATCTACCCATGGCCAGGGTGAAGGTGCGGTAACACGCGCTGGAGGCCCGAACCGGGATCTGTTGAAAAAGATTCGGATGAGCTGTGGGTCGGAGTGAAAGGCTAATCAAGCCCGGAGATAGCTG
>SACH01000670.1 GCA_009928645.1 Gammaproteobacteria bacterium
AAGAACAGGCCGGCAAGAAAGGCAAAGGTGGCCAGATTCGCCGGAACATGCAGGTTGTAATCGGTAAAGCTATGGCCCAGCAGCAGGGTCAGGCCGATACCGGCGCCAATCTGCAGAAAGCGAAACCGCGACCACTCGGCCCCGGCCATGAGCCGCCCCCATTGCCGGAAGAATAGCGCAAGAAACAGCACCATCAGCACCAGGCCCGGGACACCCGTTTCGTAGAGCAACTCCAGGTAATCATTATGGGCGTGATTGATGAACCAACGGCCCAGTTCGACTGGCTGGTGAATCGGAAAGGCATCCGGATAAGTCCCCAGTCCGCTGCCCAGCGGCAGAAGGCTGCCAGCCCCGTCGAGGCTGGCGCTGCTGATCCGCCAACGGGCATCGCCCTCCATGTCGCCCCACGCGAAGCGGTCAAGCACCGGCGCCAGGCCCAAGGCGGCGGCAAAACCGATGGCCAACGTCACCAGCCTACCCATAAGGCCAAAGCTAGCGCCCCCGCCGACATGGCGGGCAAAGAGGGCCGCCACCAGGATCAACCCCAGCATCGCCATGGCGATCCCGCTGCGGGAGCGCGTGACCACGATGCCGACCACGAAAAAGATACCCAGCAGGCCGAAGGCCAGGCTGGGGCGTCCCCCCGCTCGCAGCACGGCGATCAGCTTGTCCCGCCAGCCACGATGAGGCCGGCTACGGGTTGAGCCGCGGCCGAAATGGAAGATGAACAGCGCCAACGCCAAGGGAAAAACCATCGCCAACAGACCGGCGAGGTGATTGCGATTACGGAAGGTTCCAGAGGCCGCCCCGCCGCGGGGGGCCAATTCCGCCAATTCATAACTGACGCCCGTCGTGGCGGTGGCGAACTGGAACAGGCCGATCACCACCTGCGCCAGCGCCACCCCAAACAACAGATAAGTCAGGTGCTGACCACCGCGCTCACCGAGGGTACGGGTGGCCACGTAGACCCCGACCGCGATCAGACTGGTCAGCCAGGCCGACTCGGTAACGAAGGGGTGCAGACTCAAAGGCCGGGCGGTCGCCAGGGCCTCCGGCGCGGCGACCGCCAAGGCCTGATCAAAGACCTCGCGCCCCGCCAGCAGGGCCTGAAAACCGGCCGGCACCGGCACGAGGTACAGCAGCGGCAGGAGCAGGACCCCCCCCAGCAGCAGGATCTCCGCCGGTCCCAGCCCGCCGCGCCCTGGCTCCCACAGCGCCAGTCCAACCAAGAGCAATGACAGCCATTGCAACAACATCCGTGGCCAGGGATCGGCGCCACCATTAAACAGTGCCGCCGCCAGGAGCAAGGCCCCCAAGGTCGCCAG